>JAGAKF010000016.1 GCA_017625835.1 Clostridia bacterium | reverse complement strand
GAGGATAACGTTCTCGGTAAAATTCCCGATGAAAGATTTTCTAAGATGATGGGTAATTATGAAGCGGAGCAAAAAGAACTGATAGCGTTTACGGCAAAGGCTGAAGAAACCTTAAAGGCAGCAGAGCAAGACAAGGTGGATCTTCGCGTTTTTCTTGAAACCATTCGTAAGTGTACCGATATTAAGGAGCTAACTCCCGAAATCGTTAATCGACTTATAAGACGAATTGAAGTTCACAAGAGCGCGAAGATAGACGGAAGAAAACGCGTAAAACTTGATGTTTACTTTACCGCCGTCGGACTGATTGACATTCCCGATGAAAAGGAATTGATTGAATTGATGGAAGAAATCCGTAGAACCGCGTAAAAACTAAAAAAGCAAGAATACGGCATATCTCTTGCGAAATATACCGTATTCTTGCAAAACTGTCCTTCCGAACGACGAGCATCGGGCAAAGGCGTTTTTGTTATACCAAGAAAGAAAAAAGCGTAGATCAGTTAGCCTTGTCAGCGAGGTAGTTTACGACGTCGCCAACTGTAAGGAATGTGTGAAGATCATCTTCTTCGAAAGTTACGTTGAACTTGTCTTCGCAGATGAAAACGAGGTCAGCAAGTTCAAGGGAGTTGATGCCGAGGTCGTTTACGAATTCTGCCTGGAGTGTGATCTTTTCCTCATCAATGCTGAATTCTTCAACAAGAATTTTTTTGATTTCTTCTAACATTTTAAAATGCTCCTTAAGGTTGTTTTATATTATTTTACTTTGTAACGAAGGATCTTTCTCGAAGTATTTTTCTCGAATTCCGTTTCGCGAATTTCAACTTCGTGAATGTGTTTGAATGCGGGAAGCTGTTTGTTGATATCAACAATAATTTCATCAAAAGTTGCCTTGATCTCTTCGGGAGTTTTGCCTTCAAACTGTGTGTAATCGGGGTAAATAAGCGCTGCAATAGATGTTTCGTCGCCTTCTTCGTTCTTTCTGCCGACAACAACAGCTTCCACAACAAGAGGATTTGCAGTAATGTACTCTTCAAGTTCTTCAGGGAAAACATTTTTACCGTTGGAAAGGATGATTACATTTTTCTTTCTACCTGTGATAAAGATGAAGTTGTCTTCATCAATATATCCGATATCGCCCGTCTTGAACCAACCGTCTTCCGTGAACACTTCAACAGTTGCTTTGGGGTTTTTGTAGTAACCGAGCATTACGTTGTTACCCTTAACAACGATTTCGCCGGTTTCATCTTCTTCATGAACCTTATCGATACGAACCTCAACGCTGTTTACCTTAAGACCTGTGGAATGGTACTTCTTCCAGCCCATAGGGTTGCAGGAAACAAGGGGAGAACATTCTGTGATACCGTAGCCTTCGCAGATATTGATACCGAAAGAATCGAAATCCTTAACGAGTTCGGGGCGAAGCGGAGCACCGCCGCAAACGATATATTTAAGTCTGCCGCCGAGAGCTGCGTGAACATCCTTGAAGAGCTTACGGCGAAGGTCGATACCAACCTTGAGAAGACCGTCAGAAAGCTTCATAGCCGCACGAACTGTCTTTCTCATACCCTTCTTATCGATCTCTGCCCAAATCTTTTTGTAGATAGTTTCTACGTAAAGAGGAACGAGAACGAGCGCTATGGGTTTGTATTTAGAGAAGTTGCGAAGAGTGTTTTTTATAGAGTCGTTGATCATAGTTGCGGCGCCCGCATTGGGAAGTGCAAGCTGTGAACACGTGAACTCGTATGTGTGATGGATAGGAAGAACGGAAACAAACATATCGTCTTCGTGGCAATCTATGATAGCGTTAGAGTCGAGCGTTGCCGTTACAAGGTTTCTTTGGGAGAGCATAACGCCCTTGCTGGAGCCTGTTGTACCTGATGTAAAGATGATAGCGCACATCTTATCCATATCGGGAACATTTTCTTCGGCAGCGTGGATACCTTCTTCTTCATAAGCCTTGCGGCCGATTTCAAAGAAATCTTCAGCTTTCATAAATCTTGCGTCATCTTCGGGGAATTCGGCATCTTCTTTGCCGATGCAAACGTAGAGCTTTACAAGAGGAAGCTCTTCGCGAGCGGCAAGCATCTTCTTCTGCTGGGAAGCTGTGTAGAAAATAACTTCCGTATCGCAAAACTGCATAAATTTTATAAACTGATCGATAGAGATCTCTTTGTCGAGAGGGATGATAACACCGTTTGTGGATGCTGTTGCGATATATGTTGCAACGTAGTTGGGGTGTGTTTCACCG
>JAGAKF010000002.1 GCA_017625835.1 Clostridia bacterium | reverse complement strand
TATGATGAATGATGTTCGCTACGCGAATGATGTGTTTGCATTGCAAACATTAAGGGTCTGCGACGCTAAAATATAACACCTCGACTTTGATAGTGCCTGTAGGGGAGGCGTTTCGCCTCCCGCAAAATTGCACCGTATCTGACGGGACGGGAAACCCGTCCCCTACGTACCAAACTGAATAAACAGCGTAGGGCGGTGGCTTGCTGCCGCCGACAGAATTTATAGACTTTCATTAAATCATCCCGACAAACCCGAATTTGTCGTGATATTTTCTTTATTATGTAATATTAAAGGAGCTGTTTTTTTTACAGCCCCTTTTTCGATATTTACTTTACACAAATCGTCATTATACTCTTTTCGGGTATTGTGATTCTCTTTTCAAATCTTCCCTCGTAAACCATTTCGCAGTTGTGTGTAGCATCTGTGAGGTGAATTTCAGCCTCACCGAGTATACCGCCGATTTTGATTTCTTCCTCACCGTCAGGGTTTACGATTACAATAACCGTTTCATTTTCTTCACCGATGAAAGCAACGGTTTTTATATTGGTTTTGTCTTCGAGAATATCGAAAATCCGCACTCTCGTCATACCGGGTTTGATAAACGAAGTGAACTGCTTGAAAGCGTAGTATCTGTTGTATTCAATCAGTTCTCCGTCGGCATTTCTGTCGAGAAGTCCGTCACCGTTAACGGCTGTCCAGCTTTGCCAGGAAACAGCATTCATAAGGTTAAGGTCATCAACAATGACTTTTGCCATTCTCAGTCCGCTGTCAATCGTAGTGCTGTCTATCTGCAAAGGAAGCTCGCACCATTCGCTCATTTCATATTTCTTATCGGGATATTCTTCTTTGAATTT
This sequence comes from Clostridia bacterium, assembly GCA_017625835.1. Classification (GTDB taxonomy): domain Bacteria; phylum Bacillota; class Clostridia; order Oscillospirales; family Acutalibacteraceae; genus CAG-488. The sequence continues at coordinate 49,066 of JAGAKF010000002.1, read as the reverse complement.
CTTGCCTACTGCGGTTTTTTCTTCAAGTGCATCAGGGTTGTCCATCCAGTAGGAGTGTCCGCTGTATGTGTCGCAGAACTCGTTGAGAATATCGCTTTCAAAAAACTTTTCAACATATGCGTAATAGCCCCAGCTCATCTGTCCGTTTTCAGGGCCGCTGAGCTTGTACGGGGAGTTGCGCTTCTGCATTTCTGTTGCAAAAAGTTCAAGAAGCTCGATCGCTTCGTCAGGCTCATAATGGCAACCTTCCTGTCCGACCCAATCGGGGCTTCCCCAGGACCACTGCGGTTCATTGATAGGGGATATGGCGTAAACGGGATAACCCTGCGCAACAAACCAGTCGGCAATCGTCAGAAGATAATCAACAAAAGCCTGATAGTTTTCTCTCGGCAGGTTTGAGGAGTACTCTTCAAGTCCGCCCGATGCGTGTCCGCTTTTTGTCATTGAGAAGTGCGGACTGTTGCAGAAGAGGATGATTTTTTCGGCTCCGTACTCAACTGCATAATCGAGGATTCGTCTTGCATTTGCATCGCGTGTGAAGTCGTATTCATATTCTCCCGTCTCTTCGTTGAGGACATAAAAGCTTTCGGTACGTCTTGCCGTATCCCAGATTCTGCAATCAGGATTATCGGCTTCACCGCCGCCGATGTTGTAACGGAAAATCTTCAGTCCGAGACCTTCGTCTTCACTGTAAAGTTTTTTGGCAATTTCGCGTGCCATTTCATCGTCTTCAATTGTTTGCGCCCACCAGCAGGAGCTGGTTCCGAATTCCTCAAACGTCTGATATTTTGTCGTTTTGTCAATTACGATATGATGCTTTCCTAAAAGCCAGCCGAACGGCATTATACAGAACTGGATTATCGCAAGAAGAATTGCTATAATTTTTGTAAACATATTTTATCACCCTCACTTTTTACCATTATAACATCATAGTTCAGAAAAATAAATATAAAATTTTTATTGCAAATATTCTTCTATTGCTTGACGATGCTTTCGTTTAAGGTATATAATACTTTAAACTGTTAAATAAGGACGGATTTGTTATGGAAAAATATGCAAGATTCAGATACCAGCCCTGCATTCCTCTCGGCGAAGACGGCAGATGTGTTACGGCTTCCCAAAAGCACACTGAGCTTTCAAGAAAAGCTGCAACAGAGGGTATGGTACTTTTAAAGAATGAAAATAATGCTTTGCCTCTTGCTAAGGGTGAAAAAATTGCTCTTTTCGGTAAGGCTACTATCGAATACATAAAAGGCGGCGGCGGAAGCGGCGACGTCAACTGTCCGTACATTCATAATATTTATGACGGCTTTTCTTCAAAAGACGTTTCTGTTTATATGCCGCTTGTGGATTTTTACAGAGATTATGTTAAAAAGGAAAGCGTAAATATCCCGACTCAGGATCAGATCAATGCTACCTGGGATATTGTTAATGCAATGGAATTCTGCACAAAGCGTGACGATATGACTTACGATACATTTGCAAGTATGCACGTTAAAGAACCTGCGGTTCCCGATGAGCTTATTAAATCAGCTGCGGAGAATGCAGACACTGCTATTATCACATTAAGCCGTTTCTCTGCTGAAGGTGTTGACCGCAGACCGATTCCCGGTGACTACTACCTTTCTGATATTGAAAAAGACCTCATTGACAAAGCAGGAGAGCTTTTCTCAAAAGTTATTATCGTAATTAACTCAGGCGCAGTAATCGACTGTGAATACTTTGCTGAAAACGACGACGTTCAGGCTGTTCTCTTCGGATGGCAGGGCGGTATGGAAGGCGGTATGGCTGTTGCAGACATTATCTGCGGTGACGTAAATCCCTCAGGTAAGCTTGTTGACACTATCGCAAAGTCATATGACTGCTACCCCTGTAAGGATGATTTCTGGGAGTGCTTTGACCACCTCGATTATTCGGACGATATTTATGTCGGCTACCGTTATTTCGAAACAATGGCTCAGGGCTGTGTAAGATATCCTTTCGGTTTCGGACTTTCTTATTCGGATTTTGTTATAGGAAATCCGGTTGTCTGTGAGAATGATGATAAAATCATTGCTGCTGTAGAGGTAAAGAATGAGGGTAATGTTGCAGGTAAAGAAGTAATTCAGCTTTATTACAGCGCACCGCAGGGCGAGCTTGGCAAGCCAGCAAAAGAGCTTGGAGCTTTCAAAAAGACAAAGCTTCTTCAGCCGGGCGAATCAGAAATGGTTATGCTCAGCTTCGATGTTGAAGATATGGCAAGCTTCGACGACCTCGGCAAGGTTGGCGTTTCCGCATATGTCCTCGAAGAGGGTGAATATGAATTCTACATCGGTACATCCGTAAGAGATGCAAACAAGGCAGATTACGTTTACGTTGTTGAAGATTCATATATTACAGATCAGCTTGACAGCTGGTGCAAACCGTTCAAGCTTGAAAAACGTATGCTCGCTGACGGAACATTTGAAAAATTACCGATGGGCGAGGAAAAATACCACTACGGTATAAATAAACCGACAGGTGCCACAGCTCCCGAAAAAGAGGTTAATTTTGATCTTGTTGGTGAAGAAATCTCAATGGACGAGTTCGTAGCCCAGTTCACTCTCGAGGAGCTGATGGAGTTTGTAGGCGGTCAGGCACCGACAGGCGTCGCAAACACAGGCTGTTTCGGCGGACTTAAGAGACTCAATGTTCCGGCAGTTGCAACTGCAGACGGTCCTGCAGGTCTTCGTCTTGACGTTGAGACAGGTATCCCGACAACCGCTTGGCCTTGCGCAACATTACTTGCTTGTTGCTGGAACCCGGATCTTGTTTATGAGGTTGGTGCAGCAGGCGGTGCAGAGGTAAGAGAAAACAACCTCGGCATCTGGCTCACACCGGCATTGAACATCCACCGCGATCCTCTTTGCGGCAGAAACTTTGAATATTATTCGGAAGATCCGCTTGTAGCAGGTAAGAATGCTGCTGCAGCAACACGTGGAATCCAGTCTCAGAAAGTAGCTGTTTCCGTAAAGCATTTTGCTTGTAACAATAAGGAAGCAAACCGTATGGGATGCGATTCAAGAATTTCAGAAAGAGCTTTGCGTGAAATTTACCTCAAGGGCTTTGAAATCTGCGTCAAGGAAGGTGATCCCTGGACAGTTATGTCTTCTTACAACCTTATCAACGGTCAACATACTTCCGAAAGCTATGAGCTTCTTACGGAAATTCTTCGTAACGAGTGGGGCTTCAAGGGTATGGTAACAACTGACTGGGGCGTAAAGAATGACCCTGTCAAGGAAGTCAAAGCAGGTAACGATATGAAGATGCACTGCGGTTACCCCGAAGACCTTAAGAAGGGTATCGAGGACGGCAGAATTACAAGAGCAGACCTTGAACTCTGCGTGAAGAGAATTCTCACAATGTTTACAAAACTTGCTTAATTTTTTAAGGCGTGCCGTAAGGTGCGCCTTAGTTTTATCTTGACATATACCCTTAGGGGGTATATAATACGGTTTAGAGAGGAAGATGCGCTTATGGAGAAAATGTGCTGTTCACATAAAACAAAAGAACGAGACGATACTGAATATAAAAGCCTGATAAACCGTCTTAACCGTATTGAAGGGCAGATCCGCGGAATAAAAGGAATGGTTGAAAAAAGTGCATATTGCACGGATATCCTCGTACAGGTTTCTGCTGTCAATGCTGCACTCAACGCTTTTAATAAAGAGCTTCTTTCGAATCATATAAAAACCTGCGTTGCAGACGATATCCGAAACGGAAAAGACGAAACGGTTGACGAGCTCGTTGCAACTTTACAGAAACTTATGAAATAAGGTGTACTTATGCAGAAATTCAATGTAACGGGAATGACCTGTGCCGCCTGCAGTGCACGGGTTGAAAAGGCTGTACTGGCTGTTGAAGGTGTTACAACGTGCTCGGTAAGCCTGCTTACAAATTCGATGGGTGTCGAGGGAACTGCATCGGCTGAGATAATAATTGAAGCTGTCGAAAAAGCAGGGTATAAAGCATCCGTTGAAGGTGAGGAAGAAAAACAGAATAAAAAGAATTCATTGGAAGATACCGAAACACCGAAGCTTGTGCGAAGACTGATTGCTTCGCTCGGTTTCCTGGCAGTGCTGATGTATGTTTCGATGGGACACACGATGTTTGATCTGCCTTTACCGTTCGGCCTTGAAAAAAATCATATTGCCGTCGGTATAGTCCAGATGCTTCTTGCCCTTGCTGTTATGGTAATCAATCAGAAGTTTTTTATTTCGGGAATAAAAGGTCTTTTGCACCGTTCTCCGAATATGGATACTCTTGTAGCTCTCGGTTCTGCGGCCTCTTTTGCATACAGCCTCTATGCTTTGTTTGCTATGACTCAGGCTCAGCTTGAAGGCAATCACGATGCAGTGATGTCGTATATGCATGGGTTTTATTTCGAGTCGGCTGCAATGATACTTGCACTCATAACTGTTGGCAAGATGCTCGAATCCCGTTCAAAGGGCAGAACAACCGATGCGCTTAAAAGTCTGATGAATCTTGCGCCTGAAACTGCAATTCTGATGAAAGACGGAAAAGAGATTCAGGTAAAGCTTTCTCAGGTCAAAAAAGGCGATGTATTCGTTCTTCGTCCCGGAAGTTCGGTTCCTGTTGACGGTGTTGTAATTGAAGGAACAAGTGCTGTTGATGAATCTGCACTTACGGGAGAAAGCATATCTGTTGATAAAGAACCGGGTCAAGCTGTTTCAGCAGGAACCTTCAATCAGTCGGGTTATCTTCTTTGTGAAGCTTCTCAGGTAGGGGAGGATACAACCCTTTCTAAGATAATAAAAATGGTAAGCGACGCGGCAGCAACCAAAGCACCGATAGCAAAGATTGCGGATAAGGTGTCAGGCGTTTTTGTACCTGTCGTTATTTCGATCGCAGTAATAACATTTATCGTATGGATGGTCGCAGGACAATCCGTAGGATTCGCGGTTGCACGTGCGGTTTCTGTGCTCGTTATAAGCTGTCCGTGCGCTCTCGGTCTTGCAACACCTGTTGCGATTATGGTAGCCAACGGTGTCGGTGCAAGAAACGGAATCCTGTTCAAAACAGCGGTTTCAATAGAAGAAACGGGAAAAGTAAGTACAGTAGTGCTTGATAAAACAGGAACTATAACTCTCGGCAGACCTGAAGTTACGGATATTCTGCCCGCAAACGGTACAAGTGAAGACGAGCTTCTCAGAACTGCAGTGTCGCTTGAAGCAAAAAGTGAGCATCCCTTGGCAAAAGCAATAATGCTCAAAGGGGAAGAAAATAAAATTTCTCCGTACGTAATTGATTCATTCAGATCAAGCACGGGAAGCGGAGTTGAAGGCGTAATAGATGGTGAACTTTCAGCGGCCGGCAATCTTAAGTTTATTGAAAAATTCTGTGAAGTTTCAGCTGAAATGAAAAACGCATCAGAACGCCTTTCAAAAGAAGGAAAAACACCGTTGTGGTTCGTAAGAAACGGTTCGCTTATAGGTATAATTGCCGTTGCCGATGTAATCAAGCCGGAAAGTCCTCAGGCAATAGAAGAACTCAGAAATATGGGAATTCACGTTGTGATGCTTACGGGTGACAACGAGAATACGGCAAAAGCGATCGGAAAGCAGGCGGGCGTTGACGAGGTTATCGCAGGCGTACTGCCCGACGGAAAGGAAAAGGTTGTCCGTCAGCTTCAGAAAAAAGGTAAGGTTGCAATGGTGGGTGACGGAATTAACGATTCTCCTGCGCTTACACGTGCCGATATAGGAATAGCAATCGGTGCGGGAACGGACGTTGCGATTGATGCGGCAGATGTTGTCCTTATGAAGAGCAGTCTGTCAGATGTTCCTGCCTCTATACGACTCAGCAGATCTGCGTTCAGAAATATCAAAGAAAACCTTTTCTGGGCATTTATTTATAATATTATTGGCATTCCTCTTGCGGCAGGTGTCTGGTTCCCGATTTTCGGTTGGGAGCTTAATCCTATGTTCGGTGCGGCGGCAATGAGCTTGTCCAGCTTCTGCGTTGTTATGAATGCGCTAAGGTTGAATCTTATTAAAATTCACAACCCTAAGCACGATAAAAAAATTAAATTTAAAAATAAAAAGGAGACAAAGACTATGGAAAAAACAGTAAAAATTGAAGGTATGATGTGTCCTCATTGCGAAGCAAGGGTTAAGACAATCCTTGAAGAACTTGCGGAAGTTGATTCAGCGGTTACCAGCCACGAAAGCGGAACAGCAGTTCTCACACTTAACGCAGACCTCTCAGACGATAAAATCAAGTCTGTAATTGAAGCACAGGGCTACAAATATATAGGATAAAGATAAAAGAGCCTCGCAAGGGCTCTTTTACATTTCTTCAAAAATGTCTTGTACGTTTTTAAAAAGTGTGATATAATAATCAAGTATGTATAAAATTTTTCAGGAGGTATAGCCGTATGGCACCCAGAGTAAAAGCTGAAATGTGGGATAAACTGCATTATCTTTTCAGGACATATAATGACAGAGTTATCCATGTTGAATTGCATTATGATTTTGAGCTTGATGCTGAAATAGTCAAGAAATTTGTTTCAAATCTTTTTGAAAAAGCACCTGTTCTTCATTCATCTTTTGTGAATAATTACATAAGACCGTACTGGAGAGTAAATCCGTATAATGTCGATGATGCGGTCACAATCAAACATATTGCAGAGGCTGAAAAAGAGGCTGAAATTGAAAAGTTCCTTATGCAGGAAATTAACCCGGAGGATAAAATCCAGTTCCGTGTAGGTTTATTCTACTTTGATGGTAAGACAGCATTCTGCTTCGTTTCAAACCATATGTGTTTTGATGGCGGCGATACAAAGTATATTACAACAAAGTTTTGCAGAGATTATACGACTTTTGTTGAAACAGGCAAGATGCCTAATGATATCCGTGTCGGTTCAAGATCACATAAGATGATTTATCGTGATCTTACGGAAGAGGACAGAAAGGCTGCAAAGAAGCTTATCAGAAACCCGTCTGTCAAGGATCCGCACAAGTTCCCGTTGACTGAAAGCAAGCCCGAGGATAAATCATTTATGGCTAAGCATAATCTTGACAGAGATGCTTTCAAAACGGTAAAAGCACTCGGCAAGAAAAACGGATTTACGCTCAACGACATCCTTATGGCGGCATATTATGAAAGCGTATACCGCCTTGCAAATTTTGATAAGAACGACAGTCTCACAATTGCAGGTGCGATTGACCTGAGAAGATACATCAAGAATATGGAAGGTGTAGGACTTACGAACCACACAGCCTGGATGCAGTGCAACATTCCTCACCTCGGTAAGGATATTTTTGAAACACTCAGACTTGTTGCTGAAAGTACAAATAAGTTCAAGCAGGACAAGTTTATGGGTATGTACGGTCTTCCGCTTCTTAACTTCGGCTATACTCTTCCGCATGTTATCGGTGAGCTTGCAGTTAAAATCGGTTATGCAAACCCGCATCTTGCAATGAGTAATATCGGTTTTATTGATCCCGTCGGAACATCAATCTGCGGACACGAGCCGATTTACGGCTTTATGAGCGGTGCCGTAAAGTACAAGCCGTTTGTTCTTCTTTCTGCTATCACTTATAAAGAAGACTGTATTCTTGCTATGGGTGTAAGAGGTAACGAGAAGGATAAGGAAATTGTAAATAAATTTTATTCAATCTATGATGAGTGTCTTAATGAGCTTATTGCAGGCTGGAGTAAATAATCAGAATCAGGCGACATCGGAAAATCCGGTGTCGCTGTTTTTTATAAAAATACTGCTCACGAAAAATGAGTAAAAACGAGAAAATACGAGCAAAACGGAGATATAAAGAGTATACGTTGAAAAGGCTCGGAAATTTATTGGATTTGCACCTGTTTTTTGTAAAAAAATGTTGACATTTGCGAAATATTGCACTATATTATAGATTAATATGATAGTTGTTTTACTATGCTAAAGTGAGCAACTGTTTCAGAGTACAAAATAATCTTTCTGTGAGAGAGGGGTTGCATAATTGGAAAAGAACGTAATTATTGATCTTAAAAACATTTCAATCAAGCTCGGTGAGGCTCAGATTCTTGAAAACCTCAATATGTATATCCGTGACAAGGAGTTTATAACACTTCTGGGTCCTTCAGGTTGCGGTAAAACCACAACCTTGCGCATTATTGCCGGTTTCCTTGAGCCTGACAGCGGAGAAGTAATATTCGAAGATAAGGTAATCAATGGTGTGCCGCCTCATAAGAGACAGGTGAACACCATTTTTCAGCGTTATGCGCTTTTCCCTCATCTTAATGTTTATGAAAACATTGCATTCGGTCTGCGAATCAAAAAGATGAAGGAACAGGAAATAAAAGACACAGTAACCGAGATGCTCAAACTCGTCAACTTAAGCGGTTTTGAAAGAAGAAACATAAATTCTCTTTCAGGCGGTCAGCAGCAGCGTGTTGCAATTGCACGTGCTCTTGCCGTAAAGCCCAGAGTTCTTCTTCTTGACGAGCCTTTGGGTGCGCTTGACCTTAAGCTCCGTAAGGATATGCAGGTCGAGCTTAAGAACATTCAGCAGCGCCTCGGCATCACTTTCATATACGTTACCCACGACCAGGAAGAAGCACTTTCAATGTCCGATACGGTTGTTGTTATGGACGGCGGTGTCATCCAGCAGATCGGTACTCCGCAGGACGTTTACAATGAGCCGAAGAATGCCTTTGTTGCAGATTTCATCGGCGAAAGTAATATCCTTGACGGTAAGATGCTTGAAGACTTCAGATGTTCTTTCTCGGGTGCACAGTTCCAGTGCCTCGACAAGGGCTTCGGTATCGGCGAGTCTGTCGACGTTGTTGTAAGACCTGAAGATGTTGACATTGTTCCTGTCGAGAAGGGTGTTCTTACAGGCGAAGTTACATCTGTTACCTTCAAGGGCGTTCATTTTGAAATTATCGTTGATATCGGCGGTTTCAAATGGATGATTCAGACGACGGATTATGAGCCCGTCGGCAAAAAAATCGGTCTTGATATTGAGCCTGATGCAATTCATATCATGAAGAAATCAAAGTATTCGGGTATGTACGGCGATTACAGCTCATTCAGTGACGAATTGGAGCATCTTTCAGATATTGTTGAGGAGGAGTAATCGATGAAAAAGAAGTCAACTCTTGCTCAGAAGCTTTGTACATCACCTCATATTGTCTGGTCAGCGATCTTTATTGTCGTTCCGCTGATTATGGTTGTCTATTATGCTTTTACGGACGCAAACGGAGCATTTACTTTCGACAATATAACAAGACTCGGTGACTATACAACAACTTTCCTGCGTTCAATCTGGTACGGTATTGTAGCAACAATCATCTGCCTTATAATCGCATATCCTCTGGCTTACATTATTGCCCAGTCCAAGGCAAAGGTGCAGAGCACAATGGTTATGCTCGTTATGATTCCGATGTGGATGAACTTCCTGCTCAGAACATATTCGTGGATGACTTTGCTTGAAGACAATGGCGTAATCAACGGTATTCTTGAAAAAATCGGCTTAGGACCGTTTCATATGATCAATACTTCGGGTGCAGTCATACTCGGTATGGTTTACAATTTCCTGCCGTATATGATTCTTCCGATTTATACGGTAATGACGAAGCTAGACAGAAGCCTCGTTGAAGCTGCACAGGACCTCGGTGCGAATAAGATCAGGGTTCTCAAAGACGTTATTTTCCCGTCTACGCTTTCAGGTGTCGTTTCGGGCATAACAATGGTTTTTGTTCCGTCAGTCAGTACTTTCTATATTTCACAAAAACTTGGTGGCGGCAGCTTTGCCCTCATCGGCGATATCATCGAAATGCAGTTCCAGGTTTCTAACAACTTCAACTTCGGTGCTGCTCTTTCACTTGTTCTTATGGTGCTGATCCTCATCTGTATGGCAGTTATGAACAAGTTCGGCGATGATGACGAAAGCGCAAGAGGAGGTATGATGATATGAAGAAAATGTCAATTTCCTCAAAGTTATACCTTGCTATGGTTATGCTCTTTCTCTACCTGCCGATAATTATGCTTGTTGTGCTTTCCTTCAACGCTTCAAACAGTACAAGTGTGATGAGCGGTTTTTCAACGAAATGGTACGTTGAGCTTTTCAGAGACGAAGAGACAATCAAAGCTTGCTACAACACAATTATTCTTGCTGTCCTTACTGCAATTACCTCAACCTTCATCGGAACACTTGCGGCAGTGGGAATCAACAAAATGAAAAAAGGCTTTGTGAAAACAAGTGTCCTTTCAGTTACCAATATTCCGATGATGAACCCCGAAATCGTAACGGGTGTTTCGATGATGCTTCTTTTTGTTTTCATCGGCACAGCTCTTAAAATCAACGGAATCCTCGGTTTCTGGACTCTCTTTATTGCACACGTCACATTCAGTCTGCCTTACGTTATTCTTAATATAATGCCTAAGCTCAAGCAGACGGATGCTCATATTTCCGAAGCTGCACAGGACCTCGGATGCACCAAACTCCAGGCGTTCCTTAAGGTCGTTCTGCCGTCGATACGTCCGGGTATTGTTGCAGGTTTCATTATGGCGTTTACTCTTTCGCTTGACGATTTCATCATCAGCTATTTTGTAAGCGGTCCTAAATTTCAGACATTACCTATCAGGATCTTTTCAATGACAAAGAAAAGAGTTACTCCGGATATGTACGCGCTGTCCACAATCATTTTTATTGTAATTCTTATTCTCCTTGTGCTTGTAAATATTTTCCAGGCAAAGGATGAGGAAAATAAAAATGCACATAAAAAGGGGGCAGCGAAAAAATGAAAAAACTGATTTCCTGCCTTTGTGCGCTTGCAATCGTTTTTCTTACTGTGGCACCTCTTACTGCTGTGGCATCCGCTAAGGACTACAGCCACCTCAGGGGAACCGAGATCAACGTTTACAACTGGGGTGAATATATTTCTGACGGTGCCGAAGGCACAATGGATGTCAATAAGAAATTCGAAGAAGAAACCGGAATTAAAGTCAATTACACCACCTACGATACAAACGAGAATATGTACAACAAAATCAAGGGTGGCGGTGCAAATTACGATATAATTATTCCGTCCGATTATATGATTCAGAGAATGCTTGAAGAAGAGATGCTTGAAAAAATCAACTTCGACAATATCCCGAATTATTCTAACATAATGGACGAATACAAGGATCTTTACTTTGATCCGACGAACGAATATTCCGTTCCTTACAATGTAGGAATGGTAGGTCTTATCTATAACACAAAGCTTGTTACGGAAACTCCTGACAGCTGGGGTGTTATGTGGGACGAAAAATATTCGGGCCAGATTCTTATGTTCAATAACCCTCGTGATGCCTTTGGTATAACGCAGTGTTATCTCGGAATCGACCTCAACACGAGCGATTCCAACGATTGGCACAGAGCGTACGATAAGCTCAAAGAGCAGAAGCCTCTTGTAAGCTCTTACGTAATGGACGACGTTTTCAATAAAATGGAAAGCGGAGAGGCTGCAATGTGCGCCTATTATGCAGGCGATTACCTTAGCATGAAGGAAAATAATCCTGATCTCAGCTTTGTCTATCCTAAGGAAGGAACAAATATCTTTGTTGACTCGGTTTGTATTCCGGTAGGCTGCCAGAACAAAGAGGGCGCAGAGCTTTACATCAATTTCCTTTTGAGAGAAGATGTTGCGCTTGCCAATGCTGAATATATCTGCTACGCTTCACCGAACAAGGCGGTTGTCAACAATGACGAATATTCCCTGAAGGATGAAGAAATTCTTTATCCTGCTCCCGGGGATATGCCGAAAACACAGTACTATCACAACCTCCCACCGGAGTTGCTTATGCTTATGACTTCTCTCTGGGATAACCTCAAGATCGAAGGTAACGACGACACATCAATTTATGTCGGACTTATATCCTTCACCGTGATAGCTGTCGGATACGCTGTTTACAGAACTATCCGTAAAAAAAGAAGAGAAAGAATGTATTAATCTATAATCACTCACGGGTCAAACGTGGGTGATTATTATCCTAATGGAATAATAGTATGAAAGAATTAAAACGTTTTTTAATAATGGCAAAACCGTTCACGCGTTCAATCGTGATTACGGTTCTGTCCTTGCTCGGAGTTTCGGCAATGAGCCTTGTAACTCCCGAAATGGTGCGCAGAATGACAGGTGCGCTGTCTGACGGAACCGCTACCGTAAGAATAATGGTAACATATGCCGTTATCCTTTTGATTGCTTACGTAATCAGATCGTTGCTTTCGTTTCTTGCAAAATGGCAGGCACACATCGCCGCCTGGAATTTTGTGGGTGAGCTTACGCTTAAGGTTTATTCAAAGCTGCAGTCCCTTTCAATGAGCTATTTTACCGATAAGCAGACAGGCGAAATGATGAGCCGCATTATAAACGACTCGCGCAATATGGAAACGCTTATTGCTCATGCACTGCCTGATCTTCTGTCAAATATTCTTATCATCCTGCTTGTAGCTGTGATGATATTTTCAATCAATCCGCTCCTTGCGGCAATATCACTTATTCCCGTTCCGTGTCTTATTCTTGTAAGCACAAAATTTTCTAAGAAAGTGCTTCCGAAATTCAAGAAAAACCAGCAGGTGCTTGCAGAACTCAACAGTGTCGTTCAGGACAATATATCGGGAATCAAAGAGATCCAGGCATTCGGCAAGGAAGAGTCTGAGTACAGAAGAATGAAAGACTTCTGCAAGAAATACAGTCAAGTCAATATCAATGCCAATTTTTCTGCGGCGATTTTTCATCCCTCGGTTGAATTCTTTACCTCAATCGGCTCCGTGCTGGTTATGGGTATCGGCGGTTGCTTTGCCCTGAGAGGACATCTCGAAATTTCTGATGTTGTCGGTTTCTTTATGTATCTTTCGCTGTTCTATTCTCCGCTTGCAGTGCTTGCGAGAATTGTCGAAGATGCTCAGAATTCATATGCAGGCGGTCTGCGAGTGCTTGAAATCCTTGATATGGAGTCTGAAGTAAAGGACAATGAAAATGCAGTTTCTGTCGGCAGAGCTGAGGGTAACATAGAGTTTAAAAACGTGACCTTCTACTATAACGAAAAAGAACCTGTTATCAATGATGTTTCGTTTAAGGTTGATGCGGGACAGATGATTGCTTTTGTCGGTGCAACAGGTGTCGGAAAGTCGACGATAGTTTCGCTTCTCGAACGCTTCTATGATCCTATAAAAGGGAGTATTTTACTTGACGGAAAAGATATAAAGGATATCACAATTAAGTCGCTTCGTGAGAATCTTTCAATTGTTCTGCAGGATGTTTTCCTCTTTAACGGAACGATTTTTGAAAACATTGCCTACGGCAATACTTCGGCAACAGATGAACAGGTGCTTGAAGCGGCAAGAATTGCAAGAGCTGACGATTTCATAAAGCTTATGCCTGACGGATACGATACGCTCATCGGCGAACGCGGTGTACGTCTTTCAGGCGGACAGAAACAGCGAATTGCCATTGCCAGAGCAATTCTTAAGGATTCACCTGTATTGATCCTTGACGAAGCAACTTCAGCGGTAGATAATGAAACGGAAGCTCTTATCCAGCAGGCGATAGACGAGCTTTCAAAAACAAGAACGGTTGTGGTAATAGCACACAGGCTTTCAACGGTTATGAAAGCTGATAAAATTATTGTTCTCGAAGAAGGAAAAATAACTGAGCAGGGAAGCCACGAAGAGCTTCTCGGTAATAACGGACTTTATGCAAGACTTTGCAATGTCAATACAAATCAATTAAGAACTGAGGTATAAGTTATGATAGTTACAACAATTGATAAGCTTACAAAATATTCTGAAATTCCTTACGCACAGGATATCGTCGACTTCCTTGATGCGTTCAGAAAAACCGAAATGGTACCGGGCAGATACGATATTCACGGTGATGACCTTTTTGCAGCGGTGAGCCGTTATGACACTGAACCGAACAACGGTGAAAGAAAGTTTGAAAATCACAGAAAGTACATTGACCTGCAGATCGTCTTCGGCGGTAAAGAAGAGATTCACTGGGCGGACACCAAGACTCTGACAATGGTTTCCGAAGAATACTCAAAGGGCGGAGATATCGCTTTTTACACAGGCGAGTCAATGGGATACATCCTTCTCGGCGGCGAGCAGTGTGCAATTCTTTTTGAAGAAGATGCTCATATGCCTAACGTTCTTCACGAAAAAAGCGAAAATGTTCTGAAAATTGTTTTCAAGATCAAAGCAGGTGAATAAATATTCATTTTTTGTTGACACAAATCATTTTTGGTGATATATTTTAACTGCAACAAAATTTTTGGAGGAGTTTATTATGAAAAAGATTTTAGCATTATTCCTTGCTGCTCTTATGGTTTTCTCCCTTGCAGCTTGTGGCGGCAATTCAGGTGATTCAGAAAAGCCTGAAGAGACAGCAGCAAAAGTAAAAATTGTTGACATCAACCTTACTGAAGAACAGTATGCTTTCGGTGTTGATAAGGCTCAGCCGGAGCTTCTCGAGAAAGTTAACGCTTTCATCGCAAAGATCATGGAAGACGGCACGTTTGACGAAATCTGTAACAAGTATTTCGGTGACGGCACACCTACACCCGTAAAGTCAGCTAAGAAGGATACTTCAAAGGATCAGCTTGTTGTTGCTACAAACGCAGCTTTCGCTCCCTTTGAGTATATGGAAGGCGATTCATACTATGGTATTGATATGGAAATCGCAGCACTTCTTGCAGAAGAGCTTGGTCAGGAACTTGTTATCGACAATATGAAGTTTGATTCAGTTTGTCTTTCAGTTGGTGAACATAAGTGTGACATCGCTATGGCAGGTCTCACAATCAACGAGAAGAGAAAGGAATCTGTAAACTTCTCAGATTCTTACTACAATGCTTACCAGAAGCTTATCGTTAAAGCTGATGACACAACGTTTGATAACTGTAAGACTGCAGCAGACGTTGATGCTCTCATCAATGCAGGCGATGGTTCTAAGAAAGTTGGTTACCAAAACGGTACAACAGGTAACTTCTACGTAGTCGGCGATGCTGACTGGGGCTTTGACGGACTTAAGGTTCAGCCTAAGGGCTATGATAACGGCGCTCTTGCTGTTCAGGACCTTCTCAACGGCAACATCGATTATGTTATGATCGACGCTGACCCCGCAGTACGTATTGTTGAAAACTTCAACGCTGTCGGCTGATAAAATTTAAATTGATAATACAGTGCCTTACTTCTGTACGATGTAAGGCATTGTTGATGTTAAAGGATTTTTTTATATGAACGGATTTATGTTTAAAGTTGAGAAGTTTTTCGACATTCTCTTGAACAAGGGTGGCTATAAAGAGGTTATTGAAGGCCTCCAGAATACAATGATCATAGCCGTTGTCGGTCTTCTCATTGGTATCGTTATCGGTACACTTATCGCAACGGTTCGCGTTATGCCTAAGTATAAAGCCGCAGTCAGAGTTTTGGATAAATTCTGCAGCTTCTATGTCGGACTTTTCAGAGGCACACCGATGGTGGTTCAGCTTCTTGTTTTCTATTATGTTATGCTTCCGCTTCTCGACATCAAAATGTCTTCGGTACTCGTAGCGATTACGGTTTTCGGTCTCAACAGTGGTGCATATATTTCAGAAATTATGCGTGGCGGTATCCTCAGTGTTGACCCCGGACAGATGGAGGGCGGCCGCAGCGTCGGTCTCAGCTATGGTACGACAATGCTTAAAATAGTTATCCCTCAGGCTGTTAAAAACATCCTGCCGACAATGGGTAACGAGTTTATTGCCCTTGTTAAGGAAACTTCGGTTGTTTCTTTCGTCGGTGCAAAGGATCTGTACCTTGCTTTCCAGAGCATCGGTTCGGGTACATACGAATTTATGGTACCGTATCTTGCAATGGCAATTATCTATATCGTAATAGTTTGTCTTATTACACTGCTTATCAGGGTTATGGAAAGGAGGCTGGCGAAGAGTGATAGAGGTCGTTAACTTATGTAAATCTTTCGGTGATAACCACGTACTTAAGAATATCACCACCACAATCAAAAAAGGTGAAAAGGTCGTTATTATCGGACCCTCGGGCTCAGGTAAAAGTACTTTCCTTCGCTGCCTTAACTGTATGGAAGATCCTACAAGCGGTTCTATTATCTTTGGCGGTGAGAACATTGCCGATCCTAAGGTTAACATTAATGTCCACCGTCAGAAAATGGGAATGGTATTCCAGCATTTCAATCTTTTCAATAACAAGACAGTTCTTGAAAACATTATGATGGCACCCGTTTACGTGGCAACAAAGAAGCTTAAAAAGCAGAAGAGAGACAATCTTCTCATAAAACTTCACCTTAAAAAGGGTACTCCTGTTTCAGTAAACGGCAGTGTGCACGAAATCAAGGCTCAGGCACGCGATAAGGCTATTGAGCTTCTTAAAAGAATCGGACTTGAGGATAAGGCGGACTCGTATCCGTCAAGCCTTTCAGGCGGTCAGAAGCAGAGAGTTGCAATCATCCGATCTCTTGCAATGGATCCCGATGTTATCCTCTTCGATGAACCGACTTCGGCTCTTGACCCGGAAATGGTAGGCGAGGTTCTTGAACTTATGAAAGATCTTGCCGATCAGGGAATGACAATGGTTGTCGTAACTCACGAAATGGGATTTGCTAAAGAGGTTGGAACGAGAATCCTCTTTATGGATGAAGGCAGAATACTTGAAGAAGGTAAACCTGAGGAATTCTTTGTTAATCCCCAAACGGAAAGAAGTAAGGATTTCCTCTCAAAAGTTCTTATATAATGTCGTTTTGTGCAAATTTTTTAATTTATACTATTTACTTTTATTGTAAATAAAGGTATAATCAAGTTACTATGATATGCTTTTGAAAGGAGCAATTAATATGGTTAAGAAAACTCTTGTTGCGGCAATTGCTGTTGTTCTTTGTGCGTTCCTCATTACAAGCACAATTTCAAAGAGCGTAGCAACATTCGCAGATGCAAAGATCGAAATTGCTGAAAACGCAGGTTCAGCTGATACAGGTTCAGATGGCGGACTTGGTCTTGATGAGCAGGCAGGTCTTATGGACGATACATCAATGGGCGGTTCAACAACTGATGACACTCAGACACCGTCAGACGGTTCAACAGGCGATGCTTCAACAGACGGCTCAGCAGGCGAGGCAACAACAGATGCAGCAGGCAACGCAGGCAGCACAGCAAAGCCGGGCGATACAGCTCAGAACAGCGGTTCAACTCAGCCGAAAGACGGTATTGACACACTTAATTACTACAATAAGGTAATTGCTCAGGCTGTTAATGCTAAGGTTGGTTACGACAAGGAAAGAATGACAGACAACGAAAAAATGGATGGTTCTGTTGCTCTCCAGGCTATGAAGAGCCTCGTTTACCAGTTCATGGGTATCGGCGCTGAAAACAAGTACAACGAAAAAGTTGAAAAAGGCAAGTGGGGCGACGTTGCTTTCCTTACATCAAGCAAGCTCGCTGCTTCAGATGTTACTTCAGCAACTTGTAAGGCTGCTGGTGACAACTACGTCATCACTCTTACTCTTAAGGACGGTAAGAGCTCAGCAGGCAAGTCAAACCCGACAACTGCTCCGACAACAGCTCTTGATAAGACAGGTATCTGTGTAGGTAGCGAAGATAAGGGCTACTTCGACCACAAGACAGCTTCTGTTATCTATGATGCAATCGCAGGTACATATGCAGGCGCTGAAATCAACGAAAAGTATTCAAAGGCAACAGTTGTTGCAACAGTTAATGCTAAGACAGGCAACCTTGTAAGCCTTGTTGTTGAGTGGAACCAGGAAGTTACACTTTCTAAGCTTGCAGGTATGTCAGCAACAGCTTCAGGTATTTCACACGTTACATACAAGAACTTCAAGTATTAATCTTAATGCTTAATAATAAAAACACTCCGTTAACCCGGAGTGTTTTTACTTAAAGGAATGATTTTATGTTAAACAAGCGCGGTGCAGGTGTGCTTATGCACGTCTCATCAATACCTTCGGATTACGGAATCGGTGTTCTCGATAAAAACTGTATTTCTTTTATCGACAAGATAAAAGAAATGGGATTTGGCTACTGGCAGGTTCTGCCGTTCAATCCAGTTGATGACGCAAATTCACCTTACTGTTCATCCTCAGCTTTTGCAGGCAACTTTATGTTTATAGATCCTGTGAAGCTGATGCAGGACGGATTGGTCAGCAAAGAAGACGTCGAGGATAATTTTTACCGCGGAACACCGTATACTGCGGACTACGAGTTTGCAGGAAGAAAAAGAATGGATTTGCTTAAGAAAGCTTTTTCAAAGATTACTGCCGAAACAGCTTCAGCAGTAAAAGAATTTGAAAAAGAAAATCCGTGGGTAGTTGATTTCTCACTATTTATGGCAATAAAAGAAGCCAACGACAAAAAGCCGTGGTGGGAATGGGATGAGGAGTACGCTCGTTATAATGTGTTTGTTGAAAAGCACAGATATGATTTTGAAGAACAATCAGCTTTCTGGCGCTTTGTTCAGTACGTTTTCTTTACTCAGTGGAACGAAGTAAAGGCTTATGCAAATGAAAAAGGAATCGCAGTTATCGGTGATATGCCGATTTATGTAGCGATGGACAGCGTCGACGTATGGGCACATCTCGGTCAGTTTAAAATTGACGAAGAAACTCTTAAACCAAGCAAGGTTGCAGGTGTACCGCCCGATTATTTTTCGGCTGACGGTCAGCTCTGGGGCAATCCACTTTATGACTGGGAAAAGATGAAAAAAGACGGTTATGAATGGTGGCTTTCGCGTCTTGGCTCCGCATTGAAAACTTATGACGTTGTGCGTATTGACCATTTCAGAGCCTTTGCCAGCTATTGGGAAGTACCGGCTGAAAGCGATACTGCTAAAAACGGAAGCTGGGCAACAGGTCCGCGTATGGATTTCTTTAATAAAGTTTTTGAAAAATATCCCGATGCACCGATTATCGCAGAAGATCTCGGAATCTTTGGTGAAGATGTTGTCAAACTTCTTGAGGATACATCTTTCCCTGGAATGAAAGTTGTTCAGTTTGGCTTTGATCCCGACGGAGATTCTTCTCATCTTCCGCACAATGCGGACAGAAATTCCGTAAACTATGTCGGAACGCACGACAATAACACAATTCTCGGTTGGCTCTGGGAAGCTGATGAGCGTCAGCGCAGGTTCGCACTTGATTATATTGGCTTTGAAGGTGACAATTGGGGCGACGGCGGATATTATTCAAAGAGCTGTCGCAAGGTTATTGAAGCGGTGTGGAAATCATCGTCAAACACAGCAGTTATAGCTTTTCAGGATATGTGTGGCTTCGGCAGTGATGCACGAATGAACATACCGAGTGTACCTGAAAAGAACTGGCGTTTCAGAACAACGTCAGAGACAATTAATTCAATTGATGTGCAGTATTTCCTTAAAATCAATTCAACTTACAGGAGAATGTATCCTGTTTTTGATGCAGAATAATTTATTGCGTTAAAGTGTTGACTTGAACGGTAGTTTGAGTTATACTGTATCCCGTAGCTCAGAATAAGTGGTGGAGTCTGTCATAGAACTTTTTGTTCTATTTGTTATGAGCTGCGTTTTGGTAGTTTTGGGCTTTTGTCCTTAATTTTCTGAATCTGACAGAATCCGCTTTATATTTTAAGGCGGATTCTTTTTTTTGTGCAGACAAAATGTGACCACAGAAACGGAGTATTTTAAAATGAGCCAAATCACAATTGTCGCATTGATTCTCTTTGCGATAACCTACGTCCTTATGCTGGTATTCCAGAAAATAAGACCGCACATTGTTGTTACCTCGGCAATAATTTTCGTTGCCCTCGGTACGATTGCATCGATTAATCCGACGCTTTTTGGTGAAGGATTTTTTACAACAGCAAACGGTACATACGCTTACGGTATAGGTGATATGCTCAAGGCTATCGACTGGAACGTAATTATGATGATTGCGGGCACAATGGGTACGGTTTATCTGTTCATAGAATCCAAAATGCCGCAATTAATGTCCGATGTTCTGATTTCAAAAATGCCGAATATGCAGTGGGCAATAGTTACGCTTTCGCTTTTTGCAGGTATAGTATCGGCTTTTGTTGATAATGTTGCAACCGTTCTTATGATAGCCCCCGTTGCGCTTGCTTTCTGCAAGAAGGTTAACACATCTCCTGTTCCTGCGATTATCTGTATCGCAGTTTCTTCAAACCTTCAGGGAGCGGCAACACTTGTTGGTGACACGACGTCAATACTTCTCGGCAAGGCTGCAAATCTTGATTTCTCTTCGTTCTTTGTTGATAACGGAAAACCCGGTATGTTCTGGGTTGTTGAAGCAGGTGCAGTTGTAAGTGCACTTATAATCCTCTTTATGTTCCGCAAGGAAAAGGGCAAGATTTCGTTTGAATCCAGAACAGTTGTTGAGGATAAATTCCCGACCTTCCTTCTTGTCGGTACAATCGTTGCTCTTATTGCTGTTTCGTTCATTCCTTATGCAGATAATGCGAAGCCGGGTCAGCTTACAAAACCTGACATAACAAACGGCATTATCTGTATCGCATTCTTTGTTCTTGGTTTGCTCAGAGAGCTCTTCATCAAGAAAAACAAGGAAATTGTTAAAAACGCTTTTAAAGAAATCGACTATTACACAATCGTTCTTCTTACAGGTCTTTTTGTTGTAATCGGCGGTATTGAAGCAGCAGGAGTTGTTCAGGTAATCGGGGATGCGATCGCAAGCATCGGCTCGGGTAATCCGTTTATTATTTATACAATCATTGTATGGATGTCTGTTTTTCTTTCAGCTTTTATCGACAATATTCCGTATACGGCAACTATGCTTGCTGTTGTTCCTGCTATCGGTGCAGGAATCGGTCTTGAAGGCGAAGGCCTTAAACTTCTTTACTACGGTCTTCTTTGCGGTGCAACTCTCGGCGGAAACCTTACTCCGATCGGAGCAAGTGCAAACATTACGGGCATCGGCATCCTTCGTAAAGAGGGTTATGAAGTCAAGGCTACAACGTTTATGAAATACGGTGTGCCGTTCACGCTTGCGGCAGTCACAACAGGATATCTTCTTATTTGGTTTATCTGGAAATAATTTTAAAGAAAAGGAAGGTTCTTCGGAACCTTCTTTTTGCGATTTTTGTATGACAAGTAGACCTCTTGGCTTCCTTGACAACAATATACCGCGGTGATATAATAGGTTGATTTATTATGCAGGTTTGGAGGTAGTGCAGATGAAGAATGTATACTTTGTCCAGGTTGATGTTTCGGCCAGCTCAGGAACACAGAATGCGTACTTGCCGTATACGGCAGGTATCCTTGCAGCGTCTGCATTTACAAGCGATATTGTAAAGTCGAACTGTCAGTTCAAGGACTTTGTCTTTTTGCGTGAAGATGTGAATGAGGTTGTTGAAAGACTTGACAATCCGTCTTTTATCGGTTTTTCGAATTATTGTTGGAGCACCGAATATAACAAGCTTCTTGCGAAAAAAGTAAAGGAAAAATATCCCGATTGCCTTACGGTTTTCGGCGGCCACGATATACCCGATAATTTTTCATTTCTCGAAGAATATGATTTTATAGATGTACTGTGTCACGGCGAAGGAGAGGATACTGTTCGTGAACTGCTGGAAGCATATTCACAGGACAAGCCGTTTGACGGTGTATGTAACATTTCTTTCAGAAATCCTGATAGCGGTTTTACAAGAACACAAACAAAACTTCAGTCAACTCTCGATTATCCTTCACCGTATCTTGAAGGCTGGTTTGATCCAATAGTTGAAGCGCATCCCGAGATAACATTCAATGCAATTCTTGAAACGAGCCGCGGTTGCCCGAATCAGTGTGCGTACTGCGACTGGGGTTTGCTTAAAGCAAAGACGCGCCTTTTCCCGATCGAAAGAGTAAGGGCTGAAATCCGCTGGATGTCTGATCATAAAATAGCATTCGTGTGGGGAGCCGATGCAAACTTCGGAATGTTCAAACGCGACCTTGAAATTGCAAATGAGCTTGCAAGAGTCAAGGAAGAAACAGGATATCCCGAAAGAATGCGAATGAACTACGCCAAGAACAATTTCGAAAATGTTTTTGAAATTGTCAAAGTGTTCAAACGTTGCGAATTCGACAGAATCGGTGCAACGCTTTCTTTCCAGAGTATGTCTCCCGAAGTTCTTAAAAACATCGGCAGAAAAAATACTTCGCTCGATTTTTATAAGAATCTTCTTACAACCTACAACAAGGCGAATATGAAGACATATTCGGAACTTATTCTCGGTCTTCCGGGTGAGACTTACGAAAGCTTTATCGAAGGTGTAGGTAAGCTTTTTGAAATCGGGCAGCACTTTGTTTTCGAAGTTTACGGATGTATTCTTCTTCCGAATGCAACTATGGGCCAGAAGGACTATGTGGAAAAGTTCGGAATCAGAACCGTACGCTCGGAAATCATCCGTCCGCATTTCAATAACGAAGCTTTCAGTGTTCCCGAATACAACAACATTGTTGTTGAAACAAATTCAATGAGCCGTGAAATGTGGGTCAGAGCAACGACGTTTTACTATATGGCAAAGGCACTTCACGGAAACGGACTAATCCGTGCATTCGGAATTTACCTTCATAACGAGATGGGAGTTCCCTATGAAAAATTCTATGACGGTGCACTTGATTATTTCGAAAAGAATCCCGATTTATTCATTTCAAAGCTGTATTTTGATATTAAGCGTCACGCAGATGAGCTTTCGCTTGGCATAACAAACAGAAAGCTTCTGTTTGATCCCTGCGGTGAAATTGTCTGGGATGACCACGAGTATGTTGTTCTTAATGCAATATCTCAGCTTGACAGGTTTTACGAAGAGATTGTGCCGTATCTTGAAAGCTATAAGATACCCGAAGATATCTTCGTGGATTTGTTGAAGTATCAGAAGAATATCATCCGCACACCGTTTGACAAAGAAAAAACGGTAAGCCTTAAGTATGATATTCATAACTATCTCAAAGATGTTTATGTAAATAACATTCATCCGCTTGAGAAAAAAGAACACACTCTTGTAATGTGTGACAGCAATCCTGTTACGAACTGGCCTGAATTCGGAAAGTTTGTAATCTGGTACGGAAGAATGGGCTGGTCATCTTACAAGGATGATATCAAAGAAGTTTAGCCTAAGAAAGGGGAGTAGCGGTGTGAAAGAAAAGTTCTATCTTGTGCAGATCGGTGTATCATATTCATCACCGGTATTCCTGCCTTATTCTGTCGGTTGTATCGCGGCATATCTCAAACGCGACGAAGAGATTATGAAGCACTATGATATTCCCGATATAATCGTAATGCGCGAAAAAATTGACGATGTATTGAAACGTTTTGAAAATCCGTCATTTGTCGCTTTTTCCTGCTTTACCTGGAACCTTGAATACAACAAAACTCTTGCAGTTGAATTGAAGAAAAAGTTTCCAAACGTCAGAATTATTTTCGGCGGACACAGTGTGCCTCACGACAGCAGTTTTCTTGAAGAGTACCCGTTCGTTGATTACCTTATGCACAACGAAGGAGAGGAAACAACTGCTAAGTTTTTAAAAGCTTTAGCTGATAACGAAAGTCTGGAAAATGTTCCGAATTTATCATTCAGAACCCCTGACGGAAACGTTACAACACAACAGCAGAATCCTTGTGATCTTTCTTCCTATCCGTCTCCTTATATTGACGGAATTTTTGATAACATAATGAAAGAAAATCCTGACAAGGAATTCCACGCAACACTCGAAACAAACCGAGGCTGTCCGTACGGCTGCACGTATTGTGAATGGTGCTTTACAAAAAAATTGCGTCCGTTCCCGATGGAGAAAATCAAACAGGAGATTGAATGGATAGCAAAGAATAAGATAAAGTACTGTTATTGCGCAGATGCTAACTTCGGCATAATGGACAGGGATGTTGAGATTGCCGAGTATGTAATTGAGCAGAAGAAAAAGTATGGATATCCCGATGTGTTTAAACCGTGTTACGCAAAAGAAAGTGATGAAACGGTTTTCAAAGCAGGATATCTTCTTAATAAAAACCACGCTGATAAGGGCGTTACACTTGCTTATCAGTCGCTCGATGAAAAAACTCTTGAAAATATCGGCAGAAAGAATCTTACACTTGAACATTTTTCTGACCTCGATGCTAGATATGATGAAGCAGGTATTCCGACTTATACGGAGCTGATTCTCGGTCTTCCCGGCGAAACTTATGACAGTTTCTGCAAGGGTATGTGCCGTCTTCTAGATTCGGGGCAGAACAATTCGATGACCGTGTATGAGTGCCAGGTATATCCGAATGCGCCGATGGGTAACCCGGAATATCAGAAGAAATTCGGAATTAAAACTTCAAGAATTCCGCTTCTGGGAATTCACTATAATCCCGAGTTTAACGGAGTGCCGGAATATTTTGATATTATTACTGAAACGGCAACTATGCCGAAATCGGATTGGGTCAGAGCCTGTATGTTCTCTGTTATACTTCAGACTTTCCATCATCTCGGCCTTGTCAGATATTTCGCAATCTATCTTCACAAGGAAAAAGATATTTCGTATTTTGATTTCTACAACAAGCTTTTTGAGTTTATATACAAAGAAAATAAAGGTTTCCTGAATGATTTCTTCAGATCTCTTTACGACAGAAAGGCGGACACAGAAACTGCTGACTGGACGTACAACCGCGATCTTTTCGGAACAACAGGCTGGTATTTTGAAGAGGGCGCGTTCCTTGAAATGGTTTATCACAGTGAAACATTCTGGGACGAAATCAGACCTTTCCTTGAAAAGTTTGAAATAGAAAAAGATCTTTTTGAAGAATTATTTAACTATCAGAAAACACTTGTACGGCTTCCCGATGTGAGCGAAGTCGATATAAGATCAGAATATAATTTTTACAAGTATTTTGAAGCAGTAAATGAAAACGCTGATGCTGAGCTTCTCAGGAAAAAGTGCAGGCTTCATATAAAAGCGCATAAGGAAATTTCTTCCTGGGCGGAGTATGCCCGCGAGATTATATGGTTCGGCAAACGTTACAGTGCAACACTTCTTGTAAACCCGCGTGAGGTTATCACGTACTCGGAGGAATAAATGATGTCAGACATACTCCTGATACAGCCGCCGCAATGGTACCCGGTTTCACCGTATCTTGCAGTGCCGCTGTTGGCAGGTCAGCTTAAAAAAGAAGGTTTCGATGTTAAATCATACGATCTTAACGTAGAGTTCTTTAACTACCTGCTTACTAAAGAAATGGCAACGCGTTGTGACAGCGAAGCAAGAAAGATTCTCGAAAAGCTTTCTGTCGAGTTCGAAAATGCTGATTTTACCGAAATTGAGAAAAACGGAAGCTATGACGAAAAAACACGTTGTCTTAAATTCTTGACCATTAAAAAGTTTTATGAGGATTACGGCAAAGAAGTTCCTTATATTATCGAAAATATTGAAAACGCAGTCAACGTAACCAGGGATAAAGAAGAATTTTATATCCCTGAAAAGTTAAGCGAAGCCAAGCATATAATACGTCTCGCATTAAGGCTTGTTTCAATGCCGTATGCGCCGAACGAGATCGATTTTGATAACTACTTTGCAAATCCTCTTCTCAATCTTGACTGGAATAATATCAAAATTCAGTCCCAGGACAAGAACGTCAATATGTTCTATGACTATTTTGATGAGTATACAGACAAAATCAAGGCAGAGGGATACAGTATCATTACGATCGCGATGACGGATCTGAGTCAGCTTATCCCTGTGTTTACTCTCGCCTCAATGCTTAAAGAAAAAACGGAAGCAAAGATTATCCTCGGCGGTAATTATGCGACTCAGATTTACGAGGATATGATGAAGTTTGACGAGATTTTTATTTCTTATTTTGATTATCTCGTAATCGGTGACGGTGAAATTGCTTTACCGAAGCTTTGTTCATATATCAAAGGTCTTACGGAGTTTTCCGAAGTTCCGAATATTGTGTATATGGATGAAGCAGGGTGCGTAGTTACAACAGGATTTTCGTGCGAGAAAATTGATATGGACGACTTGGCATATCCCGATTTTTCCGATTATGATATGTCAAAGTATTTTTCTCCCGACCCGACGCTTACGATTCAGCTGTCAAAGGGCTGCTACTGGGGTAAGTGCAATTTCTGTGATTATGCATACGGTCAGCAGGGTTACAGCCCGAAGCACATCGGCAGAATCATTAAAGAAATCAAGCATTACGTTAAAACATATCATGCAACAAAATTTATGTTTGTTGATGAAGCGATACCGCCCAAATTCTACAATCTGCTTGCAACGGCAATAATTGAAGCAGGGCTTAAAATCAATTTCTATTCCTTTGCCCGTCTTGAAACGGGCTATACTCCCGAAGTTCTTGAAAATCTTTACCGTGCAGGTGCCCGTCTTTTCCTCTGGGGATATGAGTGTGAATCACCCCGAATTATGGAGATGATGAATAAGGGAATCGACGTTGAAAAACGTCTGGATATCCTCAGTGATGCAAGAAAAGCGGGAATCTGGAATAACGGTTTGTTTATTTTCGGCTATCCGACTGAAACTATCGATGAAATAAAAGAAACGATGGCAGTTATCCGCAACAACAGAGACATAATTCCAAGCTGTACGCTTTCAAATTTCGCCCTTAAAAAGCATTCTTTGCTCAAAGAGACACTTGGCGAAAACGGAATTGTTGATTACTCTTCAAACGGTGAGTTTTACACTGTTTTCAAGGATGTTATTGATGGTGTTTCTCAGGCGGACAGACGAACACTCAGACGCGATTTCCAGTTTTCTTTCCTTGACGAAAATGCAAATTCGCTCTGGGCAGTTGTATTTTCAGATTTTGACCACTTGCTTTTATATCTTTCAAAATACGGCTGTGACTATGTTTCATCATACCGTTCAGAAAAACGGATTTGTCCCGAATTCAGGTAGGCGATAATTAATGGAATTTACTTCAGTTACAATTATAATAGGCACTACCGATGAGACGGATTCTTTAAGAAAAACCGTTGATTTTATCATGGAAAACTGTGAAAACGAAGATATCGGACAAGTGCTTATGGTAAAGCCGAAGAATGCATCCGACGGTTGCAACCGTACAATCAGCGGGCTGGAAGCGAAGTATCCTCTGAAAGTTCGCGGAATGGAACAGACGCGGCCGTATATCGGCGGTGCTATACGTGATGGTTTTGATGCCGCGGAATCTTCACATATTATGCTCTTACCGGGCGACCTTGCGATAAGCCTTGAATGTATACCCGAAATGATACGACGGGTAAAACAAAAACCCGACGTAATATCCAAAACTTCAAGATGGCTGAAAAAAGACAGCTTTCACGGCTACAACGGCATAAGGAAGATAATCAATAAACTTTCGCAGGTGTTTTTGCGGTTTCTTTATTCGTCAGACCTTACTGATTTTACAAGTCCCGTGCAGACTGCTCCGTCAGAAGCGTATTCAGAATCTGACTGGCAGGAGCTTAATTTCCCGTTCCTTCTTGAAATGGTTGTTGTGCCTTTGCGCCGCGGCTATAAATTCGAAGAGTTTGCCGTTGAGTGCTTTGGCAGAGAGCAGGGTAAGTCCAAAAATTCGGCAAAGCAGACGGCTCTTTATCTTAAAACTGCACTCAGAGTTCGTTTTACACCAAAATCAAAACTTACAAAGGAGTAAGTAAAATGAAATTTCTTTTTGCTTCAGTACCTCAGTGGTATCCTGTCAGCCCTTATCTGGCGGGTGCTTTACTTGCAGGTCAGCTTAAAAACGCAGGTTTTCAGGCAGAAACATATGATTTTAATGTTGAGTTTTTCAACGATATCCTTACAAAAGAATATATGGAAAAATGCCTTGATGCTGCAAAGAAGTTTGCTGAAGACGAAAAGGTTATGCTTCAGTCTGATGATTTCAGCGACGATATAAATGCCAAAAGAACCAAAACCGCGCAGGTAAGGAAAAAGATAATCGAGGATTATTTTAAATTTGACGGCGGCAATATCCGCAAGACGGTTGATGAGCTTGAGTATTCAATGAAAGTCCTTAAAACCAAGGAGCTTTTCTACGATGCCGAGAAGCTTTTTAAAGCTAAAGACGTAATTTTTTCAGCTCTTGATATAGCATCTCTTCCGTTCGCTCCGTCAAGAATAATGCTTGATAATTTCATTGCAAACTCTGTGTTTACGTATGATTTCAAGGATGTTGACTATCAGTGCAAGAATGCCGATGTCAATATGTTCTTACCGTATTTTGAAGAAAAGCTGAAAACGACCGATTTTTCGTCCTATGATTTTATCGGTCTTTCAATAACGGATTTAAGCCAGCTCGTACCGGGTCTTACACTTGCGAGACTGCTTAAAAAATATACTAATGCCAAAATCGGCATCGGCGGCAACTATATTTTCAAAGTTGAGCCTGATCTGAGAAAAATACCGCAGATTTTTTCTGAATACTGTGACTATCTTTCGGTAGGTGACGGCGAAACAGCAACCGTTGAGCTTGCGGAATATATCGCCGGTAAGCGTGAAATTGATCAGGTGCATTCGCTTGTTTATGCCGATGAGAACGGTGTTGTGCATGCGACAGAAAAGGCACCGCTTCTTAATCTTGATAAGGTTTCGTATCCCGATTTTGATTCATACGATTTTTCTAAATATCTTTCTCCCGAAACGGTAATTCCCGTTCAGCTCGGTAAAGGCTGTTACTGGGGAAAGTGCACATTCTGCGATTTTTATACAGGACAGCAGAAGTTTGATATGAAGTCGGTTGTACGAGCCGTTGACGAGGTCGAGTACCTTTCAAAGAAATATAACAGTAAACTGTTTACCTTTGTTGATGAAGCTGTACCCCCGAAGTTCTACAACGAATTTGCAAAAGAGGTTATAAAAAGAGGACTTGAAATTTATTATTATTCTTTTGCAAGGCTTGAAAAAGCTTTTACTCCTGAGGTTCTTAAAAATCTCTACGACTCAGGCGCGAGGTTCTTTATGTGGGGATATGAAGCGGAATCTGAACGTATTATGAAGCTCATAAACAAAGGGGTAGATCTTAACTTCAGAAAGAAGATTCTTGCGGACGCAAGAGGTGCTGGTCTCTGGAATCTTTGCACATTCCTTTTGTGTTATCCGACTGAAACTCCCGAAGAGCTTCAGTCTACGATTGATGTTATTTATGACCACGATCTTGTAAATACCTGCACACCGTCTAACTTTGCTCTTAAGAAAAACGCAATTCTTAAGGATGAAGCATCGACTGTCGGAATCAATGATTTTACCGAAAACGGACAGTTGCATATTTCGTATAAGTATCAGTCCGACACACAGACAATGGAAGAAGTTAAATTCAAGAGAAATTCGTTTGAGAAGAAGTTTCTTGAGGATACTGCAGACCGTCTGTGGGCACATACTTTTACCGAAAGTGATTTCCTTCTTATGTATCTTGCTAAGTACGGAAGGGATTATGTCAAGAATTACAGACTCGAATATAAGCGCAAGCTTTGATAAAAAATCCCTGAAAAGGGATTTTTTGTTTTTCTAAATTGACTTTAAGATTTTCGTTTGATATAATTTTCTCACAAAAGAAAGGGTGGTTATATGAAACTTTTAAAAAGATTTTTAGCTGTTATTCTTACAGTTACTATCGTTTGCAGCTCGCTTGTTTTTGCTGCCACGGCATCAGGTAACACTCTGCCTGATTACACTATGACACAGGCAGAATGGGATGCTTACTGGGAAGCTGAAAAGGGCGACAACACTAAAATCGCACTTACTCCCGGTGCAGATATAACTGAACTTAATTTCAACTGGCATTCTGAAGTTAAGCTTGAAATTCCCAAAGTCAGAATTTCGAAAAATGCTGATATGTCGGATTGTACTGAGTTCAAGGGTTATGCAACGCTTGCTGAATCAGGCTTCCAGACAAACCGTGTAACGGTAACGGGACTTGAGGAAAATACCAAGTATTACTATACTTATTCGCTCGATAAGGACAACTGGAGCGATCCTGAGTTTTACAGAACTCTCTCCGACGATGCATTCAAAGCACTCCTTATCAGTGATATTCAGATTGGCGCTGACGATGACGGCTACGGCTATGCGAATGCGACAGCCTGGAACACATTGCTGAATACTGCACTCAGGAATAACGACGACACAAGCTTCATCATTTCCTGCGGTGACCAGATCAACAGCGGTGAGTCGACGGAAGAATGGGCATCAGTTCTTTTGCCTGAAGCTCTTCGTAATATGCCTATGTCTACCTGCATCGGTAACCACGACAAAAAGGGTTATCTTTACAGACATTATGTAAACAACCCGAACGAGTATCAGAGCATTATCCCGAATGTTTTCGGTAACCAGTATTATTACAGATACGGCGATGTTCTTTTTGTTAATTTCAACTCAACTTCATTCAATATCTTTGCAGCATACAATGTTGCTGAAAAGGCGATAAAAGAAAATCCTGATGCAAAATGGAGAGTTGCAATTTTCCACCACGATGTTTACGGAACAGGCCACCACGCGGCAGATGACGACAATTATCTTCTTCAGGGTATTTTCTCTTCAATTCTTGATAAGTTTGATTTTGACCTTGCCTTTACGGGTCACGAGCATTATTACGGCCGTTCATATAATATGAAGGACAATGAGATTGTTCCGCTCGATTATACGAAGAATTCGGTTGTTGATCCTGACGGTACTCTTTATATCACCACAGCTTCGGCATCAGGCAGAAACCGTATCTACGATGAACCGTTTGATCACCCGTGGCTTAACTTCGAATATATGAGCCAGGAGCTTATTTATTCAACGGTTGAGTTTACCGATACAACGTTCAGACTTGAAACATACACGGTTGAAGGCGACAAGCTTATTGATGAGTATACCATCACCAAAACTGATACAACATACGAGGAAATTGACGAGAGTGAAAATATCCTCAGCGGCACAAATGCGGTCGGCAGAGTGCTCAAACACTTTATGGGTGAGTATTACGTAATTATTGAAGTTCTTGTTAAAGTGCTTATGACTGCCTTGGATGCATTGTCATTGGTAGCATAATAACGGTATAATATAACAGTCCGTGAAAACGGGCTGTTTTTTTTCTAAAATTTTCTTATTTTTTTTAAAAAACTATTGGAACTGAAAGAGAATTATTGTATAATAATACAGAATGTATAAACTATAATGCCTTTGTATGTCTGGAGGGGAGAGCTTGTCAGCAAAATATTCAATTTCTCTTTCTAAAATCGCGAAAATACACGGTCTTGAAACTGTGTATGCGCCAAAAGACCTTTCGGAAATTATGGTTACTTCACCTGACGTAAACAGACCGGGATTGCTTCTTTCCGGGTTCAGCAAATACTTTGCTCCTGAAAGAATCCAATTCCTCGGTATTACGGAGGTTGAATACCTTAACAGCAGTAAGGATGACGAAAGAGCCAGAAAGATAAAAAGACTCTTATCTAAAAAACCTGTTGCTGTTGTTATTACACGAAACCTGGAATTTGCACCGGAATTTCTTGAACTGGCTGAAAAGTATGAGGTTCCGCTTTTAAGGACGGCTGATGGTACGTCAAGCTGTATGTCGATGCTCATTTCAACTCTCAGCGCTGAGCTTGCTCCCCGAATTACCCGTCACGGTGTATTTGTTGAGGTTTACGGCGAAGGTGTTCTCATTCTCGGTGACAGCGGTGTCGGTAAGAGTGAAATTGCACTAGAGCTTATCAAAAGAGGACATCGTCTTATTGCTGACGATGCCGTTGAAATCAGACAGGTGTCGCATAAAACGCTTGTTGGCTCTGCTCCCGAAAATATCCGACATTTTATTGAACTCAGAGGTGTCGGTGTCGTAAACGCAAGACGACTTTTTGGTGTCGGTTCGGTTAAGGTTTCCGATAAAATCGATATGGTTGTTCAGCTTGAACAGTGGGATCCCGAAAAGAGCTACGACAGACTAGGCCTCGACAATGAAACAATGGACATTCTCGGTGTCAGTGTTCCGATTTCTGTTGTTCCGGTTACTCCGGGACGAAACATTTCCATCATCATCGAAGCGGCTGCAATGAACAACCGCCAGAAGAAGATGGGTTATAACGCAGCAAGACAGCTTCTTCACAATCTCGGTATGACAGACGATATAGTACCTGAAGAAGACGAACTTGAAATATGGCATAATTTTTAATTTTGGAGGAATTTATAATGTACAGAATTGGTGTTGATCTCGGCGGTACAAATATCGCTGTCGGTGTTGTTGATGAAAATTACAAAATCATTGGCAGAGGCAAGGTTAAAACAAATGCGCCCCGTCCTGCTGAAGAGATTTTTGACGATATTGCAAAGGCAATCCATATGGCTGTTGAGGACGCAGGCCTTACAATGGATGACATTTCTTTTGTTGGTGTAGGTACACCGGGTTCAGTAAATAAGGAAGAAGGTCTTATTGAGTTCTCAAACAACCTTGATTTCAATAATGTTCCTGCCAACAAGCTTCTCGAGGAAAGAATCGGCAAAGCTTGTGTGTTTGAAAACGATGCAAACGCTGCAGCTCTCGGTGAGGCATATGCAGGCGCAGGCAACGGAGTAAAGAACCTTGTAGCGGTTACTCTCGGTACAGGTGTCGGCAGCGGTATCATCGTCGGAGGTAAGGTGCTTGGCGGAGCAAACGATGCAGCAGGCGAAATGGGCCACACAACAATTGTTGTTGACGGTGAGCAGTGCAACTGCGGAAGAAAGGGTTGCTGGGAGCGTTATGCATCTGCAACAGCTCTTATTTCACAGACTAAGGAAAAGATGCTTGAGTGTCCGGACAGCAAGATGTGGGAGCTTTGCGACGGTAAGATTGAAAACGCAAGCGGAAGAACTGCTTTCAACGCTATGTATGCAGGCGATGAGGCAGGTAAGCAGGTTGTTGACCAGTACATTAAGTACGTTGCAATCGGTGTTACAAATATTATAAATATCTTCCAGCCTGATGTAGTCTGCATCGGCGGCGGTATCAGCAACGAAGGCGACAACCTTCTCAATCCGATCAGAGATTTTGTTAACAAAGAACGCTATACAAAGTATGCAAAGAAGCAGACAAAGATCTGCAAGGCTGTTCTCGGTAACGATGCAGGTATCATAGGCGCAGCTCTCGCAGAATAATTTTACGGGGTCATTTTATGAATTTCGAATCAATTTTTTCATTGGCAACTTCCCTCGGCTGTAAAGCCGAAAGGGAAGTTCCGATGTGTGATTATACGACGTTTAAAATTGGCGGTAATGCACGTGTTATGATAACTCCGTCCTCGGACGAAAGCCTTGCTGAGATTATCAAAGCTTGCAAAAATGAAGGAATCAGTCCGATGATTATTGGCAACGGAAGCAATATGCTTATTTCCGACAAAGGCCTTAATACAGTCGTAATCAATATGTGCCGAAGCGATGCGGGAATCCGTTATCTCGGTGACGGGATGCTTGAATGTGATGCAGGCGTAACGCTTTCAAAAGTCTGCAATTTTGCGCTTGAACATGAGCTTACGGGTCTTGAATTCGCTTTCGGAATTCCGGGCAGTGCAGGCGGTGCGGCATATATGAATGCAGGAGCATATGACGGCGAAATGAAAGATGTGCTCGTTTCCTGTACGCACATTGATAAAGAAGGTAATTTCGGAAAACTCAGCGGTGAGGAGCTCGGTCTCTCTTACCGTACGAGTGCTTATGAGAATAACGGATTTATCATAACAAAGCTTCTTTTAAAGCTTGAAAAAGGCGATAAAGCGGCAATTAAAGCCAGGATGATGGAGCTTCTTCAGCGCAGAAAAGACAAACAACCGCTTGAGTATCCGAGCGCAGGCAGTACCTTTAAAAGACCTGTTGGTTACTTTGCTGCTGCACTTATCGACGAGTGCGGGCTCAAAGGAGCATCTGTCGGTGGAGCTCAGGTAAGCGAAAAGCATGCAGGATTTATTATTAACAAAGGCGGAGCAACTTCGGACGATGTTATGAAGCTTATTGACCTCGTGCAGAAAACCGTACTCGAGAAAAAAGGTGTAGTAATCGAGCCTGAAGTAAGGCTTATTGAAGAAATCTGAAGCAAAAGGGGATAGAGAAAAATGGAATTGTTAATTGTTACTGGAATGTCGGGCTCAGGAAAGTCCGCGGTTACCGATGCTTTGGAGGATCTGGGATATTTTTGTGCAGATAATATGCCGCCTTCGCTTATTCCCACAATTGCGCAGTTTATAAACACATCACAGGACCTCAACCGTAAAGTTGCCACGGTTACGGATATCCGTGTCGGTGAGAGCTATCTCAAGGATTTCAAAAAGACTTTTGAGACTCTCGAAAAAATGAATTATAAATATAAAATTCTCTTTGTCGATGCGGCAGACGACGTAATCATCAACCGTTACAATCAGACCAGAAGAAAGCATCCTATGCTTGAAAAATGCGGCGGTTCATTGTCTGCGTGTCTGTCGTACGAAAGGGAGATACTCAGGGATATCCGTGCGATTGCGGATTATACAATTGATACTTCAAAGTCAACTGTTTCAGAGTGTAAGCACAGAGTAATTGATCTGTTCCTCGATAACCCTGAATCAGCTTTGAAAATATCCTGTATGTCATTCGGCTTCAAGTACGGTATTCCGACGGATGCGGATCTCGTTTTTGATGTCCGCTGTCTGCCGAATCCTTTCTACATTCCCGAACTTAAATGTCATACGGGTCTCGAAAAAGAAGTACACGATTTCGTAATGAAATTTGAACAGTCAAATATGTTGCTCAAAAAGATTAACGATCTTATCCATTATTCTGTTCCTCTCTACAGGCAGGAGGGCAAAAGTCAGCTTATAATTGCAATAGGCTGCACGGGTGGCAGACACCGTTCAGTCTGCTTCGCTGAACAGATTAAAGACGGCCTTGTAGCCCTCGGAAATTCTGTTTCGGTAAAACACAGAGATATCGAAAAATAACGGGTGAAAATATGTCCTTTACAGCAGATGTAAAAACTGAATTATCGGAAACAAGTTTTCTTACTCAGGAGCAGAAACGGGCTTATGCTTACGGCTTTTTGCTTTTTGGTAAGAGCTTTAACACACGTTCAGTTTCCTGCGCATCTGACTATAAATGTGTTATTGATTCTTTCGCTTCAACGCTCAATGAACTTATGGGAATCAACCCGTCGGTTACAAGCCTTAAAAGCGGAAAATGTGTGTTGAAGATTCCGATAGCAGCAGAGAGAAAAAGACTGCTCGAGTTTTTTGACCATTCACCGAACGAGATTTCTTTGCGAATCAATCACGGGAATTTTGAGGATGACGAGTGTTATTATGCGTTTCTTCGCGGTGTGTTTATGTCCTGCGGTTCGCTTTCTGACCCGAATAAGGGCTATCATCTCGAATTCGTAGTTCAGCATAATAAGCTCAGCGGTGATCTGCTTAAAGTTCTTACCGATCTGGATCTCAGCGCAAAGTACATATTAAGAAAATATTCCCACGTTATTTATATAAAAGGCAGTGAAAATATCGAAGATCTGCTTACCATGATGGGTGCCCCGAATTCAAGTCTTCATCTTATGGGTATAAAAGTACAAAAGGACGTGCGTAATAAAATTAACCGCAAGATGAACTTTGAATCTGCCAATATGAGCAGGGCGATCGAGGCAGGACTTGCCCAGGTTGAAGCAATCGAGATAATCGAAAGAAAGCAGGGTCTTGACTCTCTTACGGATGAATTGAAAGAACTTGCGATTTTAAGAAAAGAAAATCCTGATATGTCACTCAAGGAATTGGGAGCCGCATTGAGCGTTCCGATTTCAAGGTCAGGTGTTAATCACAGGCTTGCAAAGTTAGTGAGCATAGCAGAAAAATACAGATAAAAAGGAGGCGGCGCAATGTCCGGTTTTACCCATTTACATCTTCATACGGAATACAGTTTGCTTGACGGTGCGTGCCGCCTTGATAATGTTCTTGACCGTGCGATTGAGCTCGGTCAGACTTCAATAGCGATTACGGACCACGGCGTTATGTATGGCGCTGTGGATTTTTATAAAAAAGCAAAAGCAAAGGGCATTAAGCCGATTATCGGTTGCGAGTGTTATGTTGCGGCACGTTCACGTTTCGATAAGGTTCACGCACTCGACAGCGAACGCTATCACCTTGTACTTCTTTGTAAAAATGCAACGGGATATCAGAATCTTATCGCGATGGTTTCGCAGGCATGGACAGAAGGCTTTTACACCAAGCCAAGGATAGACAGAGAATTGCTTGAAAAACACAGTGAAGGTCTTATAGCTCTTTCAGCCTGCCTCGCAGGTGAAATTCCGAGAGCTTTGACTGCAGGCAATTACGAAAAAGCAAAGGAAACTGCGCTCTGGTACAAGTCAGTCTTCGGAGAAGGTAACTATTACCTCGAGCTTCAGAATCACGGTATTTCCGAGCAGAAGCAGATTGAACCGATGCTTATAAGACTTTCAAATGAAACAGGCATCCCGCTTGTCGCAACCAACGATACGCACTATGTCAACCGAGAGGACAGCAAAACTCAGCAGGTGCTTATCTGTGTTGCAACCAATACTACTATCGGTCAGGAAAACTCACTTGAATTCCAGACAGACGAGTTTTATCTGAAATCTGAGGAAGAAATGACGGAACTTTTCTCCCACGTTCCTCAGGCGATTGAAAACACACAGAAAATTGCAGATATGTGCAATTTTGACTTCGAATTCGGCAATACTAAATTGCCGCACTTTGAAGTACCTGACGGAAAAGACCATTTTGAATGGTTTAAAGAACAGTGTTACGAAGGAATGTACCGTAATTACGGTGAGAATCCTCCGTCAGAGTATTTTGAACGGCTTGATTATGAACTTGACGTAATCAATAAAATGGGCTATGTTGACTACTTCCTTATAGTCCACGATTTTATAAGATATGCAAAATCCAAGGGTATTCCCGTCGGTCCGGGCAGAGGCTCGGGTGCAGGAAGTCTTGCGGCTTACTGTATCGGAATTACGGGAATTGACCCGATGAAATATAATTTACTTTTTGAACGTTTCCTTAACCCTGAGAGAGTCAGTATGCCCGACTTCGACGTAGACTTCTGCTACGAACGAAGAGAAGAAGTTATTGATTATGTTGTCAATAAATACGGTGCTGATCATGTTGCGCAGATTGTTACTTTCGGAACGCTTGCGGCGCGTGCTGCTATCCGTGATGTCGGCCGTGCGATGGGTATAGCGTACAATGTTGTGGATAATGTATCCAAACAGGTGCCCAGGGAGCTGAATATAACAATTCAGAAAGCTCTGAAAAAATCTCCTGAATTCAAAGAACTCTATGATTCTGACGATCAGATAAAGGAGCTTATCGATACTTCGATGAAGGTTGAGGGTATGCCGCGACATTCATCGACTCATGCGGCGGGTGTTGTTATTACACGTGATCCTGTTGCAAGCTATGTTCCATTGGCGCTCAACGATAATTCACCCGTTACGCAGTACACAATGACAACTCTTGAAGAACTCGGACTTCTCAAGATGGACTTCCTGGGTTTGCGTACGCTGACGGTTATCAGCGATGCTGAAAAGATGATACGTCGCAAGGATAAGAACTTTGATATTTATAAAGTCAGCACATCCGACGAAGAAACCTTTAAGATGATGTCTAAAGGACAGACCGAGGGTGTGTTCCAGTTCGAATCCGCAGGAATGAAATCGGTTCTTGTCGGACTGAAGCCTGTTAATATTGAAGATCTTATCGCGGTTATCTCGCTTTACCGACCGGGACCGATGGATTCTATTGACACTTATATCAATAACCGTCATCACCCCGAGGATACGGTTTATAAAACAGAAAAGCTTCGTGATATCCTTGAAGTTACAAATGGATGTATGGTCTACCAGGAGCAGGTAATGCAGATCTTCCGTTCTCTTGCAGGATATTCGTACGGACGAGCCGATATCGTACGCCGTGCGATGTCCAAGAAAAAACACGATGTAATGGAGCGTGAACGTAAAAACTTCATTTACGGTATGGTTCGTGAAGACGGTACGGTTGAATGTGAAGGATGCGTGAAAAGAGGAATCCCTGCAGAGGTTGCAAACGATATTTTTGACGATATGTCATCATTTGCATCATATGCGTTCAACAAGTCACACGCTGCGGCTTATGCTTATGTTTCGTACCAGACAGCATACCTCAAATGCCATTATCCGTGCGAGTTTATGGCGGCGCTTCTTTCCAGTGTGCTTGACAACTCAGCCAAGGTATCAGAGTACACAAACGAGTGCAGTAACCTAGGAATCAAGGTTCTTCCTCCTCACGTAAACGAGAGTATGGAAGGCTTTGCGGTAAGCGACGGGAATATACGTTTCGGTCTGCTTGCGATCAAAAATCTCGGCAGAAACTTCATCAAGAATATCATTGCGGAAAGACGTGTAGGTAAATTTACTTCATTCTACGATTTCTGTTCAAGAATGCACGGTGCTGATTTTAATAAACGTGCAGTTGAAAGTCTTATCCGTTGCGGTGCGCTTGACGGACTCGGTGCAAACCGCCGTCAGATGATGATGGGAATGAACGAGATTATTGACGAGTTGGATAACAAGAAAAAGCGCAATATCGAAGGTCAGATCGGTCTTTTCGATATGGGCAGCGATCTTGCTCAGCAGAGTGAACCGCAGCTCAGATATTACGATGAATTCCCGCTTTACGATCTTCTGAGCATGGAAAAGGAAACAACGGGACTTTATCTGTCAGGACATCCTATGTCTGAATATACTGATATGGCAGCGAAACTCCGTTGTGCAAAGGTATCTGAGCTCAATGTTTCGGATTCGGATACTTCGACGTATAAAGACGGTGAAAGAGTTAAGGCAATGGGAATAATAACCCATGTCAAGAAAAAGGTCACAAAGAGTGATACAACGATGGCTTTTGTGGATCTTGAGGACATAACGGGTGCAATCGAAGTTATCGTTTTCCCGAAAACTCTTATCCAAAATTCACCGCTTATTGCAGAGGGTAATGTTGTTGTTATCAAAGGACGTCTTGATATCCGCGACGATGAACCGCCAAAGCTTATCTGTGAGTTTATATCAACTCCCGAAAATGCACAGAAAGAGTTGGCCGATAAACCGGTGGCGGACAGCAAAGAACAGCCTGAGAAAAAGAAGAAAAGCGGACTGTTCCTGCGATTCGGTTCAGAAAACTGTCCGGAGCAGATTCAGGCGGAAAAGCTGCTTTCTATCTTTGACGGAAGAACACCGCTTTACTACTACTTTGCGGATAAAAAAGAATACAGAAATTTACCTTTTGACCGTTTTGTGGACGTCAATGAACCTTTGATAGAAGAGCTTAAGAAGGTTCTCGGCGACGAAAATGTTGTTTTGAGGTAAATAATACTAATTTATTTGACATTTTTTTCATTCTGGTGTATTATACGGAATGTTATGTTATTAATTTAACTATTAGGAGGAAGTTTGAAATGAAGACTATCGGCGTATTGACAAGCGGTGGCGACGCACCGGGCATGAATGCTGCTGTCCGTGCAGTTGTCCGCACAGCTTGTGAAAATAATATTAAGGTTTATGCAATTAACCGCGGTTTCCAGGGCCTTATGGAGGGTGACCTCAAGCCTATGGAGATCCGTTCAGTCTGTGACATTATCCATAAGGGCGGTACTTTCCTTCGCTCTGCAAGAAGCAAGGAATTCGCAACCGAAGAGGGTATGAACAAGGCTATCGAAATGTGTAATGCTTATGGCATCGAGGGCATCGTTGTTATCGGCGGTGACGGCTCATTCAGAGGCGCACGTGACCTTTCTGAAAGAGGAATTCCCTGCGTTGGCGTTCCCGGTACAATCGATAACGATATCGCTTGCTGTGACTACACAATCGGTTACGATACATGTATGAATACAATTATGGAAATGGTTGACCGTATCCGTGATACATCTGCTTCTCACGACCGTTGCTCAGTTATCGAAGTAATGGGCAGACGTGCAGGCTATCTTGCTCTTAACGCAGGTATCGCAGTTGGTGCAACAGCTATCCTTATTCCTGAGGTTGAGTTTGACCTCAAGCGTGACGTTTTCGACAGAATCCGTCGTACACAGAAGACAGGAAAGACTCATTTCCTTGTAATCGTTGCTGAAGGTATCCCTGCTGACGGTATTATTTCAGTCGACGAGCTTGCAAAGGCTATCGAAGCAGAAACAGGCGTTGAATCAAGATCTATGGTTCTTGCTCACGTTCAGCGTGGCGGTTCACCGACAGTTCGTGACCGTGTAAACGCAAGCCGCATGGGTTACCACGCAGTTAAGCTTCTTATGAACGGAGTTGGCAACAGAGTTGTTGCTATGCAGAAGGATCAGGTTGTTGATATCGATATCTTCGAAGCTCTCAATATGAAGAAGCACATAGATATGGAACTCTACGAGATGGCAAAGGTTATCTCTATCTAAAAGGACATAAATTATGCTTAGAGACGAATTTTTTGAACTTCGCCGCCGTATAATTGCAAAAGATTTTTCAAAAATGAACGACAAGCAGCAAGAGGCTATTTATACAGTAAAAGGCCCCTTGCTGCTTCTTGCAGGTGCAGGCAGCGGAAAAACTACGGTTCTTGTTAACCGTATTGCTAATATGATTAAATACGGCAACGCATATAATTCAGATAAATGTGACTTTGAACCGACTGAAACTGACGTTGCCATAATGAGAGCGTATCTCAACGATCCTACGGTTGATCTTTTTGACGTGTACGACCTTCTTTCGGTCGATGCACCTCAGCCGTGGGAAATTCTTGCAATTACATTTACCAATAAAGCAGCAAATGAGCTTAAGGAACGTCTCGCAAGGCTTCTCGGCGATGCTGCGACTGATATTTGGGCAAGCACTTTCCACTCAGCTTGTTCGCGTATTCTTCGTCGTTATGCCGATCTGCTCGGATATTCAAATCACTTTACAATTTACGACACGGATGATTCAAAACGTGTTATGAAGGAAGTTCAACGCCTTCTTGAAATCAACGATAAAATGCTTTCTCACAAAATGATTTTAAAAGAAATCAGCAAGGCGAAAGACAGGTTGATTACTCCGCAGGAGTTTATCGAGCAGGCAGGTTCGGACGTGAGACTTAAAACAATCGGACGTGCTTACGAGTGCTATCAGAAGCTTTTAAAGACAGCTGATGCGCTTGATTTCGACGATATCATTTTCAAAACAGTTGAACTTCTTGAAAATCACGAGGAAGTAAGAAATTACTACCAGAATAAATTCAAATACATCCTTGTTGACGAGTATCAGGATACGAACCACGCCCAGTATGTGCTGACGAGTATTCTTGCCGATAAGTACAGAAACATCTGCGTTGTCGGTGATGATGACCAGAGTATCTATAAATTCCGCGGAGCTACAATCGAGAACATTCTCAGCTTTGAAGAAAGATACCGCGATGCAAAGGTTATCCGCCTTGAACAGAATTACCGTTCAACCCAGACTATTCTTGATGCCGCTAATGCTGTTATTTCCAACAATCAGCAGCGTAAGGGCAAAAATCTCTGGACAGATAACGGAATGGGCGACAAAATTGTTGTTAATACCTCCTACGACGAAAGGGAAGAGGCACGCTTTGTTGCGGATACCGTTATGAAGAATGCCGCAAACGGCAAAAAAATGAGCGACCATGCTGTTCTTTACAGAATGAATGCGCAGTCGAGCCTTATTGAAAATGCTTTTGTAAGAGCAGGTGTACCGTACCGTATTATCGGCGGTCTGCGATTCTACGAACGTAAAGAAATCAAGGACGCTCTCGCTTATCTGACGGTTGTAAACAATCCTTCGGACAATGTCCGTCTTCGTCGTATAATCAACGAGCCGAAGAGGGGAATAGGAGATACAACTCTTAATAACGCTTCAGAGATCGCGGCAGGCCTCGGCGTCAGTATGTATGAAGTTATCTCAAATGCGAGCAGTTATCCGGCACTAAGCAGAGCTGCACAGAAGCTTAATTCGTTTACAACGATGATGGATGAGATTGCAGAAGCTGCTCAGGAACTCAAACCCTCGCAGTTGCTTGAACTCGTTCTGAATAAGACAGGATACTATGTTTCTCTTAATGAGGACAAGGACACAGCCCAGGACAGAAAGGAAAACCTTAACGAGCTTAAGGCTAACCTTATGCGTTATGAGGAAGAGTCTGAGGATCCGACACTTAACGGCTTCCTTGAGGAAATTGCCCTGATGACGGATATTGACAACTACAATGCTGATGTTGATGCTGTTGTTATGATGACAATGCACTCAGCAAAGGGTCTTGAATTCCCGGTAGTGTTTATTATCGGTCTGGAAGACGGAGTTTTCCCGGGTTCACAGTCGATTTACAATCCTGAGGATATGGAAGAGGAAAGACGTCTCGCATACGTCGGTATCACAAGAGCTAAAGAAAAGCTTTACCTCACTAATACACGAACAAGGCTTATTTTTGGCTCCACTTCCCACAACCCTCCGTCAAGATTTATCAATGAAATACCGTCTGATTTAACTGAGAAAACAGGCGTTACATCTTACAGCTCATTCAAACGAAGTGCTGAAAGTGAACCGTACAAGGATTTTGGCGAAGATTTTACAAGCGGACGTCCGATCAAAAGAGGCTTCTCCGGTCAGTCTTCGTTCTCAAAACCTGCTGCGCCTGCACAGTCTTCGGCATCGTTCAAGGTCGGCGATACAGTTAAACACAAAGTCTTCGGCACAGGCGTTGTTCTTTCGGCACAGTCGGTCGGCAACGACACGTTGCTCGAAATTGCTTTTGACAAATCGGGTACAAAGAAGCTTATGGCAAACTATGCTAAACTTACCACCTGATATTTTAGTCATAGTGTTTATTGACAAATTGCTATCTTGTGGTAAAATTATATCAAATACGGATTGTGATCTGTAAAAAAATAAAAATGAGGTGTTATTTATGACAAAGACTTTTTCAAAAGTATTGGCTGTAATCCTTTCGCTCGCTGTTCTTTTTGCAGTTCCGGTTATGGCAAATGCTGAGGAAACAACATTTGCTCTTACTGGTTCTCTCTACGGCGTAGAAGGTGACTGGAATGATGACTATGCACAGACAATTGCAATTGAAGTAAAGGGCGAGATCGCTAATTTTGCTGAGGGTGCTGTTGTATCAGTAGGTACAGGTGCAGAAGTAGCAAACATTCTTACAGCTAAAATTGCTGATATCGGTTATGCTCTTACTCCGGGCGGCGGAAGTGCAGTTATTATCATTGATTTCAATAATTACATTAACCACGCTGAAACATACAACTTCTATTTTGCAGAGGGTACATTCGTTTCTGAAGACGGAAAGAACAGTGCTGAGCTTACTGTAAGCGTAACAGGTAATGACATCATCGAAGCACTTGATGTTGAGCACGTTTCAACAAAGCCGATCGAGAAGCTTATCGACTGGATGTACACTTGGGGCGCTGAAGGTATCTGGTTGGATCTTATTGATTTTATCGTAAGTATCCTCGAATGGTTCCTTTACATCTGATTTAACTTAATTTGATTTTACGGGGCGGACGGAAGTTCCGCCTCAATTTTTTAAAAAGGTATTTATTTATGGAAAAGATAAAGTATGCTATTTTTGATGCTGACGGTACGCTTCTGGATTCAATGCATATCTGGGATACGTTGGACAGTGCCTTCCTTATGATGCGCGGAATCGAACCCAAAGAGAGCAGGATTTTCAGAAAATACGGTTATTTCAATGCGATAAAGTATTTCCTTGAAAATTACGAGCTTGATATGACACCCGAAGAAATCCGTGCAGATATAATGAAAATACTAGAATATTATTATAACAACGTAGCAAAAGCAAAAGAAGGTGTGCGTGAATTTCTGCAGACGTTAAAAGACAACGGAGTACGTTGTGTGGTTGCAACAGCTACGGACCGTTACCTTATGGAACCGGCTCTTGAAAGAAACGGTCTGCTTGAATACTTTGATAAAGTTTTTTCAACGCGCGAGATAGGTATAAGCAAACACGAACCGGATGTTTTCAATATGGCGCGTGATTTTATGGGTGCGGATGAAAACACTTTTGTTTTTGAGGATGCGGCTTATGCAATTGATACTGCGAAAAAGGCAGGATATAAAATTGTTGCGATTGAAGACTATTCTGCAGAAGAAGAACGCGAGCATATCAGGGAAGTTGCCGATTTTTATGTAAAAGACTACACTGAAATCTACCAAATTTTCGACCTGAAGATTCGATAATTTTGTTGTAAATTCTGTTTTAACAATATTTATATCAATTCTATTGACTGTGATTTTGTGTTTTGATATACTTTTAAAGGTCTTGGAATAATTATTTGACTGAAAAAGGAAGTGAAGAGTTGGCTAAGAAAAAAGTTTTGATTGTAATTAATCCTCGTGCAGGTGTTGACCGTAAGCGTGTCAGCGCAATCGATATTATAAATAAACTTTCATCTGCGGACTTTGAATTTGTTGTTGAAACTACGAAGGGTCCTGAAGATGCAACAGCTATAGTAAAAGAAAAGGGTAATGATTTTGACCTCGTTCTTTGTTGTGGCGGCGACGGAACACTCAATGAGACTGTTAACGGTCTTCTTGCTCTTGACAAAAGAATCCCTGTCGGTTATATTCCGTCGGGTTCTACAAACGACCTTGCAAGCACCCTCGGTATTCCTGTCGGTGTAGGTCCTGCAACTGATCTTATCCTCAACGGAAAAACAAACGGATACGATGTCGGTGTTTTCCAGAACAGACATTTCAATTACATTGCTTCATTCGGTGCCGCTACAGATCTTTCTTATGCAACTCCG
The DNA here is from genome assembly GCA_017625835.1 of Clostridia bacterium. Taxonomy (GTDB): domain Bacteria; phylum Bacillota; class Clostridia; order Oscillospirales; family Acutalibacteraceae; genus CAG-488. The sequence goes on along the minus strand of JAGAKF010000002.1, from coordinate 4,256 downwards.
CAGAAATGGAAGAATCTCTTCGGTCACGAAGCATATGTGCTTTACGGTGTCGGTGTCAGACTTTTCCCGATGCTTTTCGGATTCAAGCCTACAAATATGAAAATTGAGTATGACGGCGGAGTTGTTGAAGGTAACGTGTATTTCGGTGCGATTTCAAATACAACTTCTGTTGCAGGTGTTTTCAAGTATGATGACATCAAACTAAACGACGGATATTTTGAACTTTTAATCGTTCACGGTCTTAAGAGAAATATCGACGTTCTCGGTATTCTCAATAAGGTTATTCATAAAGATTACAGCGGTGACCACATCATCTTTACGAAAACAAAGCACGTTAAAATCACGTGTGAAGACAAGATTCCTTGGACACTTGACGGTGAATACGGCGGAGATCACGGTGATGCCGAGATCAGCGTAATTCACAATGCATACGATATCTATTCGGATAACGATAAGCTGTTCCTTGATAATAACGATTAATAATAAACGGCTGCTTCGGCAGCCGTTTTGTTGTTTTGCACAAAGAGAAAAAACTCTATTTGTTAAATTTATTTATATAAAAAAATTCCACCGAGTGGTATAATATTGCCAAGAATAAATTTCTACGGAGGTTTACTTATGAAAGTTGTAAGAAAAGAATATACATATCCGTCTGCAACAGGAGTTGCGGACATCTTTGCAAGAAGTTGGGCTCCTGAAAATGGCGAGATCAAGGCTGTTGTTCAGTTGGTACACGGAATGGCTGAACACGGCGAAAGATACGAAGAGATGGCGGGATATCTTTGCGAGCAGGGCTATGCTTTTATTATCAATGACCACGCAGGACACGGACGTTCTGTTAAATCAAAAGATGATCTCGGTTATTTTAACGGTGACAAAAACAAGGCCGGAATCGGCTTTGTTGAGGATGCTTATACACTTACTCAGCTTGCGAAGAAAGAATTTGGCAAGCCTGTTATAATTATGGGTCACAGTATGGGATCTTTCGTTACACGTCATTATATTACAAAGTATCCGAACGACGTTGAGGGTGCAATTATCTGTGGAACAAGCGGACCGAACCCCGCAGCAGGCGCAGGCATACTTGTTGCTTCTCTTATCGAAAAAATCAAAGGCCCGAAATTCAAGAGTGAATTTATCAACGGACTCGCTTTCGGTGCATACAACAAGCGTTGCGAAAAGAGAACTGCCTTTGACTGGCTTTCTGTGAACAAGGAAAATATCGACAAGTATATCGCTGATGATTTCTGCGGTTTCCTCTTTACATTATCAGGTTATAAGAATCTTTTCGAAGTCCTTCAGTTTATCAGCACGGAAAATGCTTTCAAAGCTACTCCGAAAGATTTGCCGATGTATCTTATCGCAGGTACGGAAGATCCGGTCGGAATGTACGGCAAGGGCGTCAGAACAGTTTATGAAAAGTTTAAAGAGACAGGTCACACAAACGTTGCAATCAAGCTCTACGAGGGCCTCAGACACGAGATACACAACGAAGATGAGAGATTTACCGTGTATGCAGATATCGCAGCATGGTGCGATTCTGTAATCGGCAAATAAGAGGTAGAAAAATGCTTGTATTTTATAATATTGTAAAAGGTACTTTTTACAGAATCTTTGCGGGTATAATTGCCTTGCTTATGACAATGAGCAACTCAATTAATGCAGGGTTCAACGGGGATATTTACCCGTACGAGTCAAACTCCAAGGTGTTTGGTCTTGAAACTCTTGAACGTGCTCAGGGCGTTACAACCGACGGAGAGGGCTGGTATTTCAGCGGAAAGAATTCTCTTGTTAAAATCGCTTTTGATAATCAGACTGTCCTTGCTTATAATTATAATGCGATACCCGATGAACTTGCCGACAATTACGGTTCGGCGCACATCGGCGGAATCAGCTACTGTGACGGTTATATTTACGCACCCCTTGAGGACAGTAAGGTGTGGGAGTATCCGATAATTGCGGTTTATGATGCTCAGACGCTTGAGTTTACGGGCGAGTATGAAGTGCTTTCAAATGAAATTATGACGCGTGGAATGTCGTGGCTTTCCTGCGATGAAGAAAACGGACTTATCTATTCTTCCCACAGTAAGGAAGCAACGGAGATTTACTGCTTCGACCTCGAAACTTTCGATTATGTAAAGAAGGTTGAACTCTCTGAAACAGTCGGTAGAATTCAGGGCGGAGAAGTATATAACGGACTTATCTACGTCGGCACCAACGATGCAACAAGAGCTGTTTATACAATCAACCCATTTACAGGAGAAGTTGTAAAATGCTTTGACAGAATTATGTATGAATGGAAGCTCATCGACAACTTCGGCGGAGAAGGCGAGGACGTCACCGTTTATCCTATGGAGGACGGAACACTTATCCACGCCCTTGATATCGGTGCATTGTTTATGGATTCTAATTTAAGGCATTATAAGTGGACGGTGTAAACAAAGTACGCTTATAAATAAGAAAAAGCACCCACATGGGTGCTTTTTGTATCTTAAATTTTATCCGCAATCTTCTGCATATCCTCAGGCATAGATGCATTGATTGTGATTTTTTCGCCCGTTACGGGATGAATAAATATTACCTGATGGCAATGAAGCATCTGATGTCCATAATCATTCTCGTCTGTTCCGTAAAGACTGTCACCGACAAGCGGCATACCTATATGTGCAAAATGTACTCGTATCTGATGTGTTCTGCCTGTTTCCAGGTTGATTCTCGCAAGAGCCATCTGCTCATTCTGCTTTATTACCGACCAATGAGTGATAGCATAATCTCCGCCTTTTCCCACGGCACGTATTGTTTTCATCGGATCAGGGCGGTATATCGGTGCGTCAATCGTACCTTCTTTTTCAGGCTTACCGTTTATGATTGCAAGATATTCTTTTTCAACGTTTCCCGGAATCATTGCGGCGCAATGCTTGTTAAGTGCACAGATAACAATTCCCGATGTGCCTTTGTCAAGTCTGCCGACGGCTCTGAAAACCGAGTTCTTGTTTTTCTCCTTAAGGTAATATGCAACCGCGTTTGCGAGTGTGTCACCCTGATGATTATGTGTCGGATGGCAGGCGATGAACGGATCCTTGTTGATTATGAGTAAATCATTATCCTCGTAAAGAATTTCGAGAGGCATTTCAACGGGCTCGATTTCACTCTCAGGGCAGGGGATGTCAACTGAAAGGATATCACCTGTGTGTATGATGTCGACGGTGCGTATGTGTTCGCCGTTGAGCATAATACCTTTCGGAATCTGTTTTAAAGATTTCAGAAGGCGGTATGAAATTTTTGCTTTTTCTCTTAAAAACTTGTATACGTTTTCTCCGTCGTAGTCTTTCTCAACGGTGTACGAAATCAGTCGGCCCATAGCTTCACCTCGTTTCTTTGATAATTATACAATAAAATATACTGAATTCAAGCGAATCAATGAATAATTATTGGAAAAACTAAAAATACAGTGAAAAAATTTACGCTTTCTTTTGTTAATTTCATATGCTTTTTTGTCAGGATTTTACATTTTTTGTACAGAATACCAAAAGTTTAAAAATTGAGTTAAAAATATAACAAACCACTTGAATTAATTCTTTAAAAGTTATAAAATAACTAACGGTATAAAAAATTAAAATACTATTTTGGAGGTAATTCAAATGTCAGTTAAAGTTGCTATTAACGGTTTCGGTCGTATCGGTCGTCTTGCATTCCGCCAGATGTTCGGTGCAGAAGGTTATGATGTTGTTGCTATCAACGACCTCACAAAGCCCTCAATGCTTGCTGCTCTTCTTAAGTATGACACAGCACAGGGTGGTTACTGCGGTACAATCGGTGAGAACCTTCACACAGTTTCAGCTGATGACGAAGCTGGTACAATCACAGTTGACGGCAAGACTCTTAAGATCTATGCTATGGCTAACGCTGCAGAGCTTCCTTGGGGCGAAATCGGTGTTGATGTAGTTCTTGAGTGCACAGGTTTCTACTGCTCAAAGGCTAAGGCACAGGCTCACATCGATGCTGGTGCTAAGAAAGTTGTTATTTCAGCTCCTGCTGGTAACGACCTTCCGACAATCGTTTACTCAGTTAACGAGGGTACACTCACAGCTGATGATACAATCATCTCTGCTGCTTCTTGTACAACAAACTGCCTTGCTCCTATGGCTAAGGCTCTCAACGACTATGCTCCGGTTCAGAGCGGTATCATGACAACTGTTCACGCTTACACAGGTGACCAGATGATCCTTGACGGTCCTCACAGAAAGGGTGACCTC
>JAGAKF010000015.1 GCA_017625835.1 Clostridia bacterium | reverse complement strand
CAAGCTTTTCACGAAGTATCCCTCCGTCTTTTGCTTCGCAAAATCCACCTCCCTTTAGGCAAGGGAGGCTTTGCTCAACTTGAACTCATATGTAAATCATCCCGACAAACCCGAATTTGAACAACAAAAAAATCCCACCTTTCTGTTGACAAATTTTAGTGAATGTGATAACCTATACAAGCATTGAAGATGCATAAAATTTATTAAGAAAGGAGACGGACATAATGACAAGATTAACAGTAAAGAAAAACGATTATCCGGTAGTTGTGTCTGTTTCTGCTTAACAGGCATATTGATTTGTTGAACCCGGAAACGTTTGTTTCCGGGTTTTTTGTGTCCTGAGGGCAGAAAGACAAAACAAAACTACGGGAGAGGAGGAAGAATGAAAACGAAAAACAAAAAGAAACATTTTGAAACATTGAAAAACACTTTCTATGCATTCGGAATAATCACCAGATGTGCACCGTTTATGATGATTTCTCAGGTGCTTACGATGATTGCATACTGGTTTTTTACAGGCTTCGTGCAGGAAATTATGTTTCTGAAAGTCCTGCTTGACATCGTTGAAAATGGCGGAAGTTTTAAAAAGTTTGCTTTTGCGGTTGCGATGTTCGCCGTCGCGGGAATCCTTGCCAAAGGTGTTGACTGCCTTTTTGACTATGTTCTTTCAAGGCAGGTGAAAGTGTTTTACAAAAACCTTAACCGCAGGATTTTCAAAAAGGCCGTTGAGGTTGATATGGCTTGCTTTGAAAATCCCGAATTCTACGACAAATATCAGCGTGCAACAGAAATAATAAGCGACAATCATTACAGCGATTTCGGCTATTATTTTGCAATGCTGGTCTCGGGAAGCCTTACGGGAATATTCCTGATTGCTTACGTAATTTCCATTGATGCAAGGATATTATTTATCCTGCTTTCGATGATTTTTGTCGTGATTTTCGAATCTTTCAAGGGTAAAATCGAAGTAAAAAAAGACAAGGAAATGACGACGCACAAGCGTTCCAAGGCTTACGTTAAAAGAACTGTTTTCCTTCGTGATTTTGCCAAGGACATGCGAACGTCGGGAATATTCAGCGTTATGCACGCGAGGTACAAAAATGCGGTGGAAAGCAACAGAGAAATCATTAAAAAATACGGAAAAAAGATGGCTGTTCTTGAAGTGCTTTCGGGACTTTTCGGAACAAGTCTTCCCGTGGTTATAACCTATATTTATGCGGCATACCGCTTTGCGATCAAGAGAAATTTGTCAATATCTAATTTCTCCGTAATTATGACAGCGATGAGTAACCTCAAGGATGTTTTCAACGACCTCAGTGAGGCGATAGGTTCAATCCGAAAAGAGTCGGAATATTTCGGAAATCTCCGTGAATTTTTTGAATATGAAACTGTTGTTACGGGCGGTAACAAGGAGGCAGACGAGCTTGAAACGCTTGAGTTCTCAAATGTTTCGTTTACCTATCCGTCTGCCAAGAAACCATCTCTCAGCAACGTTAATCTGAAGATTGATAAGGGCGAAACCGTTGCCGTTGTCGGCCAGAACGGAGCAGGAAAAACAACGTTTGTAAAGCTTTTGCTACGTTTTTATGACCCCGATGAGGGTGTGATTCTGTATAACGGAGTTGACATCAGGGAGTATAGTATCAAGTCTTTGCACGACCGTCTTGCAACCGTATTTCAGGATTATAAGGTGTTTGCGCTCAGCGTTGGCGAAAATGTAATCTGCCACGAAGTTGAGAGCGATGAGGACAGGGCGAATGTCGTTCAGTCGCTCAGAAACAGCGGTGCATATGATTGTGTCAAGCATCTTCCGCAGAAGGAAGAAACGGTACTTACCCGCGAATTCGATGAGAAGGGCACAGGCCTTTCGGGAGGTGAACAGCAGAAGGTTGCGGCGGCAAGAATGTTTGCACGTGATTTCGACCTCGCGATTCTCGACGAACCGTCGTCTGCGCTTGACCCGATAGCCGAGTATAAAATGTACGAAAGTCTTATCGCGGCAACGGAAGAAAAAACTGTTGTTTATATTTCACACAGACTTTCAAGTGCTGTTCTCTCAGATAAGATTTATGTCTTCAACGAGGGTACGGTTGCGGAAGAGGGAACACACGACGAGCTTATGGATGCAAACGGAATTTATTCCGAAATGTTTACTCTTCAGGCTTCAAGCTATAAACAGTCAGAAGGGAGCGTGAACGGAATATGAAGAAAAAAGATCCAAAGGCACACGGCACGATATCCAACATTTTGTTCATGCTTAAAATAATGTTCAGAATTTCTCCGTGGCTTGTTATCGGAGAAATCGCACAGCAGCTTTTAAGGGCGCTTCCGGGCAGGCTTATCTCCGTCATCGGTCTGAAATATATCATCGACGAAGTGACAAACGGCGGCGAGATAAAGAATATAATCATCGGTATTACGGTAATTCTTCTCGTTCTTGTTTTCAGCGAGATTCTGAACTCTCTTTTCTTCGAGCTTTTTGCCCATAGGGAAAGAGAAAAGATGGACCTCGGAATTCAGTCCATGCTTTACAAAAAAGCCGCAAAGCTTGATATGGAAAAGTACGACGATCCGGGCTATTACAGCGACTTTATTCTGGCTGTTGAAATGTCGTCGGACAATATTAAATATATGCTTACAAATGTCAAGCATTATATTGAAGAGATTGTCTCGTTTATTGCTATAAGTGCGATTCTGGTAACGATTGATCCGATATGCCTTCTGATAGTTCTTCTCTCGGTTGTATTCTTCATTCCTGTCGGCAAATATACGGGAAGCCTTATGATGAAACGCAGAAAGGCTGTAACCGAAAAACACCGCAAAGGCGACTATTTTGCAAGACTTTTCTATCTCAGAGACTATGCAGGCGAAATCAGAACAGGCGGACTTTATCCTCTTCTTGACAAAAGATTTGAGGAGAGCGCGGACGATATAGTTAAAACTCAGAATAAGTATATAAAGAAAATTGACGCGATATTCTTTGTCCAGGAATCTGTAATTCAGGTTATCGGATTTATGGTTCTGCTTACTCTTTATATCGGCTATCAGACCCTTGTAACTGGTAATATGTCAGCAGGCGATTTTGTTGCAACATTCAACGGTGCCGTACAGATCGGAAGCGGAATACTTTTCCTTACGGTTTACGGTGTCAGAAATTTCACCGAAAGAGCAGGAATGATAGAAAAATACAGAATATTTATGGCGGAAGAAAGCAAGGTTCCCGACGGTAGTGACGTTGCTGAGTGCGGTGCACCTGAAACTATTGAAGTCAATAACCTTTCTTTCAGATATCAGGGCAAGGACGAGAATGCGCTTTCTGATATTTCTTTTGAAATACGACCGTGTGAGAAAATCGCTCTCGTCGGTTATAACGGAGCAGGTAAAACAACGCTTACGAATCTTCTTCTGCGTCTTTACGATGTGTCCGAAGGTTCAATAAAAATCGGTGGCAAAGATATTCGTGACGTTACGGTAGATTCTCACCGTGAAAGATTTTCGGCTGTCTTCCAGGATTTCCAGATTTTCGGTGCAACCGTCGGCGAAAATGTTGCGCTCGAAAAGGATTACGATCCAGAAAGAGTAATGGATGCATTGCAAAAAGCAGGTTTTTCAAAGGAACTGCCAAACGGAGTTGATACTATTCTTCTCAGGGAATTTGATGACGACGGATTGATGCTCTCGGGCGGTGAACAGCAGAAAATTGCTATTGCCAGAGCGTTCTATAAAAACTGTCCGTACATCATTCTTGATGAACCATCGGCAAACCTCGACCCTGTTTCGGAATATGAGCTGAACAAGGCGATAAGCGAAACCTGCACGGACAGAACGGTTGTGTTTATTTCTCACAGACTTTCAACAACACGCCACGCTGACCGTATACTTATGTTGGAGAACGGCAGGGTAGTCGAAAGCGGCAGCCACGACGAGCTTATGGAAAAAGACGGGAAATACGCATATATGTTCCGCCTACAGGCAGAAAAGTACACAGAAAATAACGAATAAATCAACAAAAATCTTACAGTTGTCTGTCAGCTGTAAGATTTTTTTCTTGACAAAACTATAGAAAACATATAGAATTGCTTATAATAGGCGTTTTTATGCTTAATGTAAAATTGTTATTCGAATTATACAAAACAGATATCAATTCTTGTGTATATTATCCAACAGAAAAAGAAGGAAGTGACGAGTTGAAAAAAGGCATATCTACGGTAAAAGATCTTGTTCTTTTCGCGGCAAAAGAATACGGCGAAAAAGATTTTTGCAGATTTTTCAGAGATTTTGAAATGTGCAGAAAAAGCTTTGTCGAATTCAGCGAAGACTGTCTTGCAGTAAGCCGATATATTAAAACAATCGAAAAGGAAAAGATGCATATAGCTTTCATAGGAAAGACTAACTATGAATATGTTGCTTGTCTTACCGGTATGATTTGCAGCGGAAATGTCGTTGTGCCGTTCGACCCGAACATTACGGTTGATGAAGCTTGCCTTCTTTTTGAGGATGCCGATATTGAAATGCTTTTCTGTGAAGAAGAATTTGCGGAGAAGGCTAATGAAATAGGCAGAAGATATAAAAAACTCAGACAGATTGTTTCTCTTGGGGACTGGCGCTGGTTTGCAAATGTTTTTGAAAAGTATTCCTCAGATTCAGATTACGCATCACTATCGGATGTTGAAATCGATCCTCAGGATTGCACTCTTATTATTTACACATCAGGAACAACAGGTGACCGTAAAGGTGTTATGCTTTCAAACGAAAATCTTGTCTCTAATTCCTGTTATGATTCATATAAGTCAAGAGACGATGATGTTAATCTGTCTCTTTTGCCGATGCATCACGTTTTCTGTTATGCTTGCGACGTGCTTAAGAATCTTTATGACGGAAGTACGGTCTGCCTTAACGGGGCACTCGTCAGCCTTTACAGAAACCTGCTTGCTTTCGAACCGACAGTTGCAAGAATGGTTCCGCTTATCTGTAAATCTGTCCTTACCAAGATTAAAATTGCAGAAAGAAAACATCCCGAACTCTCAAAGCGTGAAGCCGCTGAACTTGTTGTCGGCAGAAATTTTACGAGAATTATTGCAGGCAGTGCGTTCCTCAGCGGTGCGTTGATTGATGAATTTTCAGAATACGGAATTACTGCGCGTCAGGGTTACGGAATGAGCGAATGTAGTCCGCGAATCACAACTTCAGACTTCTCTGAAGATAATAAATATTCGAACGGCGTTCTTCACGGCGTTGATGAGGTAAGAGTTGTTGACGGTGAAATCCAGGTCAAGGGTCCGTCGGTTATGCTCGGATATTATAAGAAAGCTGAACAGACTGCAGATGCTTTTACAGAGGACGGTTTCCTTCATACAGGTGACCTCGGTTATATTGAAAACGGTCACATTTACCTCGTAGGCAGAAAGAAAAATCTCATTATCCTCTCCAACGGAGAAAATATTTCTCCCGAGGAAATTGAAAATAAATTTGTTGACGACGGCATCATTAAAGAAATAATAGTGCTTGCCGAGAAAGATACGATCGTTGCAGAAGTTTATCCCGAAGACCAGCTTACGTTCGGAATGACAAAGGAAGAAATTTCAGCAGAAATCGGAAAAATTGTGGACAGAGTTAACTCAGACCTTAAAACAGACAGACAGATCCACTCTTTCAGAATCAGAGAAAATCCGTTTGAAAGAACTTCAACGGGTAAGATAAAAAGAACACAGTTCAACTTTGCGGAGGATGAAAAGAAATGATAGTCAAAACATTACCTGACGGAACAACCGTCAATGCCTATCCAATATCCAGCTCCCAGCAGATGATGTATCTTATGTCACTCAAATACGGTTCAGGTTATCCGGTAAACAATATCGGTTGCGGATACTACTGGAAGGGTGACTTTGATCGCGAAATTATGAAAGAGTCCATTTACGAAGCGATTGAACGTTGCGATACAATGCGTCTTCGTTTTGTAAAGGGTGAAAAGCTTCAGCTGTTGCAGTACGTTACTGAAAAAAGCGAGCTTAAAGTTGAAAATTGGGACTACACCGAAATGACTGTTGAAGAAGCAGAAGAAAAGCTTACTGCTTTTTCAAGACAAAATATCCCGATGTTTAACTGCGAACTTCACAGAATTGCAATCATAAAGTTTGCAAAAGGCTACCACGGCTTGTTTATGCGTATTCAGCACCTTGCAATGGATGCTTATTCTGTTAAAGTTTTCATGAACGATATCTTCGAAATCTATAACAGTAAAACAAAGGGTACACCGTATCCGAAGCCGATGCGTCCGTATATCCCTGTTCTTGAAAAGGAACTTGCATATGCAGACTCGGAACAGCACGAAATTGACAAGCAGTACTGGTTCGATTCACTTGCAAAGACGAAAGAGCCGATTTTCACAGACTATATGCTTGAAAACCGCCTCAAGGAACAGCAGAAAAAGCAGTTTGACAAGCGTTATGCTGATATCCACTCGGGTACTCCCGATGCTTATGCAAGAAAGTTCAGCATGAGCGACAGAGACAGCGCTAAGGTTATGAAGCTCTGCGAAGAAAACGGTCTTTCAATCAATTCCGTAATCTCAATGGGTGTAAGAACTGCGCTTTCCTGCTTCAACGACAATCAGCAGGACGTTTCTTTCAAAATGATTATCAACCGCCGCGGTACAATCGCAGAGAAAAAATCAGGCGGTCTGAGAATCAACTTTATGCCGATGCGAAGCATCATCGCTCCCGAGGAAACATTTACTCAGGCAGTAAATAAGATTTCAGAAGTGCAGAATGAAATGTACCTTCACTCAAGCCTCAGCTTCCTTGAGACACTTAAGGAAAGACACAAGTCTATGCCGAAAGAAGCAAAGTTTGACTCAACATATGACAGCTTCTGTCTTTCATACCAGCCGCTTATGAAGCTTGCAAGCATCAGCGAGGATATGGAAAAGACAGCTATGAGCATCTGGTACAACAACGGTGCAACGATGATTCCGCTTTATGTAACGGTCAAGCACAGAACTATCGGAGAGGGCCTTGATTTCATCTTTGAATACAGAACTGAGCCCGAAGCTTCCTACGATCTTGAAATTTTATTTGAAAAAATTAAGCGTACCCTCTTGATTGGTGCGGAAAATCCTGATATAACAGTAGGGGAAATACTTGAAACAATCGCACTTAAAGATGCAGAAAGGAATGGTAAACCGGAATGTCAAAGCTCGAATCACTTGTTGAAATCCTTGAAAACTACGTTGAAATTGACGAAATCAAGAGTGAACACGATTTTAAAACTGATCTCGGAATGAGTTCTTTCGATACAATGTGCCTTGTAGGCGACATCAGAAATGAGCTCGGAGTTGAGCTCAAAGCAATTGATTTCCTTAACCATAAAACTGTCGGCGAAATGGCAGCTTATATTGAAGAAATCTGCGAATAATTCAAACGCCATCGGCATTTAGCCGATGGCGTTTTGCTTGTGAAAAAAGGATGGCATTTGCCATCCTTTTAAAATTATACTTTTGTAGTTTCTTTTTCGTCAAGATGATTGATTTCATCGAGGTTATGCTGTCTGCGGTCGTTGAGTTCTTCGACGATCTGCTTGTGTTTCTTGCCTGAAAGCTTGTAGAAGAACATCGGAATAACCGCGAGGAAGCAGAATATAGCAGGACAAAGAGCGAAGATATATAAAATCAGCGCCTTGGATTCCGTAGGCATAAGCTCGGGAGTGTCTGCGTATGTTGTGTATCCCGTATAGATAAGCAAGAGGCTTGTTGCATACGTTGTGCAGTTGCCGAGGATTCGTGAAAGGGTATTTTTCAGCGAACTGACCGTAGCTTCATTTCTTTCGCCGAATCGGTGCTCAGCATAGTCGTAAGCCGCCATCTGAATAAGATTCGGGATGGTCTGATAGAATCCTGTTGTAAGACCGTGGAGCGCGTACCAGATGACGATTCTTACAAAAATCTGTTCGGGTGCGTGTGCGCTCATGGGGAAAACCGATAAGAACATCGCTGTATAGCAGATGCCTGTGCCGAGTCTTGTGCACATATAAAGGATTTTATCGTCAATCCATTTTCTTATAATGGGTGCAAGGAAAAGCGAAAGTCCCGTCGTAACAAGTGATGAGAGAGAGGCGACCGAAAGCAGTCCCATATAGTTCTCACCGTCATAGTTGTAGCTGAACTGAAGAGCAGTGTTTTCGAAGAAAGTGAGCGTGAACGGAACGTTTTTGAAGCAAACGATGAAAGCGTAAGTCATAAGTCCGTATCCGACAGACATACCGTGAGCAAGTATTTCGGAAATCATATACATCATCAACGGTTTGTTGCGGATGATCTGACCGTAAACCTGGCGGAGCTTCGGCGGTTCAGCTTTCGGCGGTTCGGCAATTCGCTCTTTGGTTGTGATAATATTCCATATTGTAAGTGGAATTGCGATAAGTGTGATGATGCCGTAGCTGTAAAAATATCTTGATGCTTCGCTCAGATTCGGGAGAAGGTAAGGGATAATTGCGGCGATGTAAGTTCCGCAGGCGCCTATAGTTGAGCTGAGAATACTTTCGATTGCAACGATGTAACCACGTTCCATATTGTTTGTGGTGCGTCGTGCATTAAGCGCTGTAAGTGCCGCGTTGTAGAACGTGCTGAAAGCATCGTTCAGGAAGAACAGCAGAACAAGGTAAGCAACCTTGAACGTGTCGCTGATACCCGGAAACCATACTTTAAGCGGGGCTGCCTGCATAATAACAACAAGGTTGCAGGGGATAATCATCAGCATAAGCCAGGGCTTGAATCTTCCCCAACTGCCGAAAGTCTTTCTGGTTTTGTCCAGGAAGCTGGAAACAATAACGTCGTTTGCGATGTCCCAGAAGCCGAGGGCAAAAATAATCGTACTGTAAACTGCAAAAGCTTCCTTGCTGAGTCCGAGGAATGTTGAAGCAACAAGTCCGCCGAGTGCGCCGTTCAATGCTGTTGCGGCTTTTGAAACTGCCGTACTGGAACCGAAGGCAATATATTCTTTTTTGGTTATTTTCTCGTTGACATCCGTGGCAAGATTATTTTTAATCTTTCTCATAAGTCACCTCGTCAGTAATTTTGATTTTAATTTCTCTGTCGCAGCCTGTTCTTGTGTTGTGTACAAACGGTTCGGCAAGCGTCCAGAGGCTGTCTATACCGTTAACATATTTGGAAAGGCTGATTCCGAGAGTTTTCATTATCTTATCGCCTTTGAGCAAAGCTCCTCGAATTACCTTATGCTCGTAAGTGTCGGGTGTATAAGGTGCATCTCCCTGAAACAGTCGGTCAACAATCACGAAAATGACGTCAATCAATTTTTCGTTTTTATGTTCTTTGCATTCAGCGTTCTGCAATCCCGAAAACTTTTTGCCGATCTTTCCTGCAAAAGACATATTGACAGAGGAAAAAACTTTCAGAGCAGGTTTGATAACCAATCGGTATTTCTTTGCTTTGTCGGCAGGGATCAGACCATGACCGAGCTTTATGAAGGCGTCGTAGTCTTCGAGCGCGGTATCAATAAGCCTGCGGTAGTAACCGCCGAAGCAGGAATCAGCAATCTGCTTGCTTCCGCCGGGTATGCCGTCAATTTTTTCGGGCAAGTCAACTGTTGTTATGTCGGCAAATCCGTTTTCAAGGGTAACTTTTCTGATTTTTCCGTAGGCTGAAACGACCGATGTTGATCCGATATCAAAAAGCTCTTTGTTGCCGTCGGTAATTTTCCTTATGGTATGCATATGGGTGTGTCCCGTGAATACGACCTTCGCATCGTGTTTCATAAGCATTTCTTTAAGGATTGGGTGCCTGCCGTACATCTCGGTAGGTGCAACAGCTTCATAGACGGGATAGGGGGTGATAACAGGATGATGAGTGAAAAGAAGTACAGGCTCACCGTTCTGCTTTGCTTTAATCAGCTCGTTTTCAAGCCATTCGTTACCCTTGTCGTCAAGTCCGCAGTCCGTATGTCCGTTGCCGTCATCGTTAAGAAGAATAAAGCGGTAACCGTCAACATTTATTGAATACGACATTTCATATCTGCTGTCAGCATTGTCTCTGCCGAATGGGCGGTAGATTTCGTCGAGCTCACAGCGTTTTGTGCACTGTACGCGGTAAGTATCTTTTTCTCCGTATCCCGTAGCAACGAATTCGTTCTCGTCTTCGCCGCAGCCGTTATAGTCGTGAGTAGCTGTCAGCACAAGCACTCGTTTGCCTTTTTCCTGAAGACGTCTGAGCCTGTCGGTGAATTCATCGTGACAAAGCCGTTCACCGCAGTTTATAAGGTCGCCGATAATAACAACCGTATCTGTTTCGGTATCGTTTTCGATTAACTTGAAAAAGGCCTCATTGATTTCGGGCGATTCCTTCAAAAGAACCTGATCGGTGTGGCTTCTGCCCTCAATCGGAGGACCGTTAACCCAGAGTTTTTTTGAAAAATAATGGTTATCCGCCATTACGTAAAACTGAACTTTTTTCATGCTTCACCTTCTTTATCGGGAATTATTGCATATATGAATTATATCAGTTTTACACCGATGCCGTCAACTGTTTCCAACTCTTTTATGCGAATTTGCAAAAAACAGTTTCAGCAAAATAAAAAGCAGAGCCGAAGCTCTGCTTTGATTGATTTTTTATTTAAGACCCTTCTTTTCGAGAAGAGCGTTGATCTTATCAGCAGGATCAAGAAGTTCACCGATTGATGTGTCGTGGTTAAGAGTGTCAACCATATAAGAAATATACTTTGAAAGGTCAACCTCAACATACCACTCTCTGTCCTTAAGCTCAGGTCTGCGATAGATAAGGTTAGTTGTGAAAACTCTGTAAATAAGGCCGTTTTCATAAGCCTTGTCGAAACCTTCAAGGCCGTTGCAGAAAAGGCCGAATGCTGAGAATACGTAGATTCTGTTAGCCTTGAGCTCCTTGAGCTTTGTTGCAACTTCGATCATGGATTCGCCTGAAGAAATCATATCGTCAACGATGATAACGTCTTTACCTGCAACGTTGTCACCGAGGAACTCGTGAGCGATAATCGGGTTACGTCCGTCAACGATTCTTGAATAATCGCGGCGCTTGTAGAACATACCGAGTTCAACACCGAGAACGGTTGAATAGAAGATACAACGTGACATACCGCCTTCGTCAGGTGAAATGACCATAAGGTTGTCCTTGTCAAAAGAAACGTCGTCTACGTTGCGAACCAAAGATTTGATCATCTGGTATGCAGGAGAAACGCTTTCAAATCCGCAAAGGGGAATTGCGTTCATAACTCTTGCATCGTGAGCGTCGAAAGTGATGATATTCTCAACACCCATATTGTAAAGCTCCTGGAGCATCATAGCGCAGTCAAGAGACTCACGGCTTGAACGCTTGTGCTGTCTGCCTTCATAGAGCATCGGCATAACGACTGAAATTCTCTTTGCCTTGCCTTCAATAGCACTGATTGCACGCTTGATGTTAGCAAAGTGATCGTCCGGAGACATCGGAACGTCCATACCGTACATCTTATATGTTATACCATAGTTGAAAACATCGCAGAGGATGAAAATGTCGTAACCTCTGACAGTCTGCTTAAGAGCAGCCTTGCTTTCGCCCGTACCGAAACGGGGGAAAATGATGTCAACAATGTATGTGTCCTTTTCATAGCCTGCAAAAGCGAGGGTGTTCTTATGCTCGCTGTTTCTTTCGTAACGCCACGTTTTAAGATAATGGTCAATCTTTGCGGCAAGTTCCTCGCAACCGGGTAAAGCAATAATACCGAGCTGACCGACAGGAATAGTGTCGTAATTTGACTTGTTTTTCATAATCAGTTCCACCTTCGCATTAATAGTTATAGGCTTGTCCAGAGCAATATGAACAACGCACTATCATTGTACTATATTTGACAAAAATTTTAAAGTGAAAAGCGTACATTTTACACGGAAAATATAATCCAAAAAAATGAGGTTTATTTGTTGAGTTTACACAAAAGCGTGTTCAACATTCATCACAACATAGAGATTTGGTCCGTTTTTGGAAATTTCTGACGAGATTTCAGCCATAAGGTCATCGTTGCTGAGAGGGAACTTTCTCGGTACAACAAGGTCGAAAATGAGGTTCGTATGGCTCGGTCCGTCAACGACTCTGAAATCGTGAATTGAAAGCTCGTTGCTGATTCTCTTTACGACAGACTCTGCAACGGATTTCAGCTCTTTCACGCGGTCATTATTTACTTCAATCGGGTCGTAATGAATGCTCAGAAGAATGCTGAATTCGGCCATAACGTCTCTTTCGATATTGTCAATAATATCGTGAGAATGCAAAACGTCAAAGTCGGAAGGCATTTCTACGTGCACGCTGGCAAAATACTTATCAGGTCCGTAGTTATGTAAAATAAGGTCGTGTATGCCTGTAACTTTTTCGTATGATAAGATTTTTTCTTCAAGCTTCTGAACGGTTTCTTTTGTTGGAGGTACGCCGATGAGTGAATCAAGCGTTTCTTTGAAGATGCCGTAGCCTGCCTTAAGAACAAAGCCTGCAACGATGATACCGAGCCAACCGTCAATATGGAGCGCAGGGTAAAAATGAGAGAGAATAAGAGCGATAAGTGTAACGCTTGTTGCAGCAATGTCACTGAGACTGTCGGCAACGACTGCCGTCATAGCAGGGGAGTTGATTTTTTTACCGAGCTTGCGGTTAAAGAGTGCAAGCCAGAGTTTGCCGAAAATGGACAAGCCGATAATGATTGCACCTGTCAGGCTGAATGTAACGTCTTCGGGGTTGCGGATCTTGTCGATCGACTGTGTCGCAAGCTCAAAGCCCATAAACAAAACGATGAAAGAAACAACCATAGCCGTTATGTATTCAATTCTTCCGTGTCCGAATGGATGCTCGTCGTCGGCAGGCTTGCTTGCCATTTTGAAGCCGAAAACAGTAACGGCGCATGAGCCTGCGTCCGAAAGGTTGTTTACGGCATCGGCTGTGATTGAAATACTGTTCGTGACAATACCAACAACGAATTTACAGATAAAGAGAATCACGTTAACGGCAATACCTACGCAACCGCTGAGTATTCCGTATCTGCCTCTTACTTTTGAATTTGTCACATTGTCTTTGTCCTTGATAAAAAGTTTAACAAGAAGTTCTGTCATACCGTTCACTCCGTGTATAATTTATGTTGTTGTCAGATAACTATATAATTATACATTATAAATTTACCAACAAGCAATAGCGAAAAGATAAAAATGTAAAAGATTTATATTGATATGTCTTGTTTGTGATTGAATGGCTTTTCCAAAGACCCGCAAAACGGACTGCAACCACTTGAAATTCTATAAAAAACTTGACTAAACCACAAGATATAGTGTAAAATATAAAATGGTAATTTCTGTTGCTGACGTACTTTTGTCAGCGATTATTTTAACGAAGAAATAAAGGAGAGTAGTTATGGCAAAAAAAGCAAGCTACGGCAATGACGACATAGTTTCACTCAAAGGGCCTGACCAGGTGCGTAAACGTCCTGCTGTTATTTTCGGTTCCGATGATATCGAAGGCTGTCAGCATTCCGTTTTTGAAATTTTGTCAAACTCCATTGATGAAGCCCGTGAAGGCTTTGGAGATAAAATTGTTATCACTCGTTACCTTGACCATTCCGTAGAAATTCAGGACTTTGGCCGAGGTATTCCCGTTGACTACAATACAAAGGAAAAGAAGTTTAACTGGGAGCTTGTTTTCTGTACTCTTTATGCCGGTGGTAAGTATTCTAAGGGCGGAGACAACAGCTACGGCTATTCACTCGGTCTTAACGGTCTTGGCCTTTGTGCAACTCAGTTTGCATCAGAGTATATGGAGGCCGAAATCCACCGTGACGGATTCTGCTTCAAGCTTAACTTTAAAAAAGGTAAGCTTGTCGGCCAGATGGAAAAAGAGCCTTACTCAAAGCGCGACACAGGCTCGCGTATCAAATGGCGACCCGACCTTAAGGTGTTTACCGATATTGCCGTACCTCTTGAGTATTATCAGGATACTATCAAGCGTCAGGCAATCGTTAACTCAGGAATTAAGTTTATCCTTAAGAATCAGCTTAACAAAACTCAGTTTGAAACATTTGAATACTATTATGAAAACGGTATTACGGACTACGTCACCGAAATTGCCGATAACGCTGCTTTAACAGGTGTACAGTCCTGGCAGACGGAACGTGTCGGACGTGACCGTGAAGACCATAAGGATTACAAGGTGCTCATCACTTCTGCTCTCTGCTTCTCCAATAAGTCGCAGAAGAAAGAGTATTACCACAACTCAAGCTGGCTTGAACACGGCGGTGCACCTGAAAAGGCTGTAAGAAATGCTTTTACTTATCAGATCGATTCTTACCTTAAAACAAACGGTAAGTATACAAAATCCGATCCGAAAATAAAATTTGAAGACATCGAAGATTGTCTTGTACTTGTTGTTTCATCTTTCTCGACGGAGACTTCATATGAAAACCAGACAAAGAAGGCAATCACCAACAAGTTCATCCAGGAAGCGATGACGGATTTCTTCAAGCACCAGCTTGAAATTTATTTCATTGAAAACAGAAACGAAGCGGAAAAAATCGCAAACCAGGTTCTTATAAATATGCGAAGCCGCGTTAAGGCAGAAACAACAAGACAGAGTATCAAGAAAACTCTTACCGCATCAAACGACCTTGCGAACAGAGTGCAGAAATTTGTTGACTGCCGTGCAAAGAATTCAGAGGACAGAGAACTCTTTATCGTAGAGGGTGATTCAGCTCTCGGCGCCTGTAAGCAGGCACGTGACTCGGAGTTCCAGGCTCTTATGCCTGTAAGAGGTAAGATCCTCAACTGCCTTAAGTGCGAATACGACAAGATTTTTAAAAGTGAAATCATTACCGATCTTGTTAAAGTTCTTGGCTGCGGTGTCGAAGTCAAGTCGAAGTATATGAAGGGACTCGCAGAGTTCAACCTCGATCTTCTCCGCTACAATAAGGTTATCATATGTACCGATGCTGACGTCGACGGTTTCCAGATCCGCACGCTTATCCTTACAATGATTTACCGCCTTATGCCGACTCTTATCGAGGAAGGCAAGGTGTTTATCGCGGAAACTCCGCTTTACGAAATCAATACGAAAGATCAGGTATGGTTTGCATATACCGAGCAGGAAAAAACTGCCGCTATCGAAGAAATAGGCAATGCGAAATACACTGTTCAGCGTTCAAAGGGACTTGGTGAAAACGAAGCTGAAATGATGTGGCTGACAACTATGAACCCGAAAACAAGACGTCTTGTTGAAATTCTTCCCGAGGATGCAGAGCGCACAGCTCAGATTTTTGATATGCTTCTCGGTGATAACCTTGCAGGCAGAAAAGAGCATATTGCCGACAACGGCTATATGTACATCGATATGCTTGACTTGAGCTAAGGGAGGTGACGGTATGGCAAGAAAGAAAAAAGAAGTTGTTAAAACTGAAGAGGAAATGAATCCCAATACCCACATACTCGGTGCGGGTACTGTGTTGAGGCAGAATATTACCGAAACTCTCGAAACAAACTATATGCCTTACGCGATGAGCGTTATTCTCTCGCGTGCGATTCCCGAAATCGACGGCTTCAAACCGTCACACAGAAAGCTCCTTTATACAATGTATAAAATGGGTCTTCTTACAGGCGCCAGGACAAAGTCTGCAAATATCGTCGGTCAGACGATGAAGCTCAATCCTCACGGTGATGCTGCGATTTATGACACAATGGTACGTCTTTCGAGAGGTTACGAGGCTTTGCTCCATCCGTTTGTTGATTCAAAGGGTAACTTCGGTAAAGCCTATTCAAGAGATATGCAGTGGGCTGCTCCGCGTTACACGGAAGCAAAGCTTGCTCCGATTTGTGCCGAGCTTTTTGCAGAAATCGACAAGGATACGGTTGATTTCGTTGACAACTACGACAATACAATGAAAGAGCCGTCACTCTTACCCGTTAAGTTCCCGACGGTGCTTACAAATCCGACGACAGGTATCGCTGTCGGTATGGCAAGTTCAATCTGCTCGTTCAACCTTCAGGAAATCTGCGAAACAACAGTTGCTCTCATTAAGGATGAAAATGCAGATGTTATGGAAACGCTTAAGGCTCCCGATTTCATCGGCGGAGGTCAACTTGTTTACGACCGCGATACAATGGAGTCGATCTACCGTACAGGCCGCGGCGGCTTCAAGGTAAGAGCAAAATACCGTTACGATAAAGATAATAAATGTATCGAAATTACGGAAATTCCGCCGACGACAACAGCAGAAGCAATTATTGATAAAATTATCGAAAAATACAAAGCAGGTTCAGTCCGCGAAATCAGCGATATCCGTGACGAAACCGATAAGTCAGGTCTTAAAATTACAATCGACCTGAAAAAAGGCACAGACCCCGATAAGCTTATGCAGAAGCTTTATAAGTCTACTACACTTGAAGATACTTTCTCCTGCAACTTCAATCTTCTTATTGCGGGTGTGCCGAAAGTTCTCGGTGTCCGCGATATTCTTCTTGAATGGATTGCGTTCCGTACGGAAGGTGTCCGCCGCAGAGTGTTCTTTGAGCTTTCAAAGGCAAAAGAAAAGCTTCACTTGCTCGAAGGTTTGCAGAAGATACTTCTTGATATCGACAAAGCTATTAAGATTATCCGTCAGACCGAAGAAGAGAGCGAGGTTGTACCAAACCTTATGATCGGCTTCGGCATTGACGAAATTCAGGCGAACTACGTTGCTGAAATCAAGCTCCGTCACCTTAACCGTGAGTATATTCTCAAACGAACTCAGGATATCGAAAAGCTCCGTAAGGATATCGAGGATATGGAAGACATCCTTGCTCACAAGTCAAAGGTGAAGAAGATTATCGTCAACGAGCTTAACGAGATTGCCAAGAAATACGGTCAGCCGAGAAAGACAGAGATTATCTTCGCGATTGATGTTGCTTTTGATGAGAAAGAAGATGAAGAACCCGATTTTCCTGTAAACCTCTTCTTTACAAAGGAAGGCTATTTCAAGAAGATTACACCGCAGGCACTCCGTACAAGCGGCGAGCAGAAGCTCAAAGAAGGCGACGAAATGCTTCTTGAACTTGAGGCTACCAACAACACCGAGCTTCTTTTCTTTACGGATAAGTGCCAGGTTTATAAATCAAAGGCTTCTGAATTCGATCTCGGAAAAGCGAGTGTACTTGGCGATTTTGTAGCGTCAAAGCTCGAAATGGACGAGGGAGAAAACGCTATTTACATGATAGCAACGCTTGATTATAAGGGCTATGTAATGTTCTTCTTCGAAAACGGCAAGGTCGCAAAGGTTGACCTTTCCGCTTACGCGACGAAGACTAACCGCAAGAAGCTTATCAAGGCTTACAGCGACAAGTTCCCGATCGGTGCAATCCGCCACGTTACAGAGGACTGCGACCTTGTGCTTGAATCAACGTCGGGCAGGTTGCTTCTTATTAACACGGGTGCAATCTCGCCCAAGACGACAAAGGATACCCAGGGCGTATCTGTTATGACGATGAAGAAAGGTCATATCCTTAAAAAGGTAAGAGATTACAAAAAAGGCGAATTTGCAAAGCCGTACAGATACAAAACAAAAAATCTTCCCGCAGCCGGAGCGCTTCTGAGCGCAGAGGATACGGGAGAGCAGATGTCCCTGATATAAAAAAATTAATGCCACCGGGCAAGCTTCCTTAACCTCGGTGGCAGCGGAAAAACGAGCAAACGCAACCCTTCGTTTTCTTCCGCTAAGATTATATTAACCTGATTTCTGATAAAAATTATCGGAAAAATATAACTTATTTTGGATTTGATTTAAAATTTCTATTGCATTTTTAAATAATGTGTGTTAGAATGTCCTGGTAAAAATACTAACGGAGGTTTAATTATGTCTGCTATTCAGTACATTTTAGGTATAGTACTTATTTTACTTGCTATTGTTCTTATTGTTTCAGTTCTTCTTCAGGAAAGCCGTTCAGCAGGTCTTTCAGGTGCAATTTCAGGCGGAGCTGATACATTCTTCGGCAAGTCAAAGGGCAAGACAATCGAGCAGAAGCTTGCAAAAATCACAAAGTTTGTTGCACTTGCCTTCTTCGTAATTGCTCTTGGCGTTTCAGTTGCATTTATGTTCATGTATTAATCACAATTCTTGTACAGGGTGACTAAAAGTCGCCCTGTTTTTTTGTGATTTTTTGCAAATTTACTGTTGAAATCCATAGAAAATGGTAGTATAATATGACGGTATTTTATTTAGCAAAGTAAAGTGTATTGTTTCTGACACAGATTTATGTGATTTTTTGAAATTTTACTAATAATATTATAAAAGGCTGAAAAAACAGCCGACTTTACTTGCTTTATAATAAGGAGATGTCATATATGCACTATGTAGAAAGAGTTATTGCCGACGTGGCAAAAAAACACCCTCACGAGCCTGAGTTTGTTCAGACTGTAACAGAGGTTTTCAAAAGCCTTATTCCTGTTATGGACAGACATCCGGAGTATGAGGCAGCAGGTTTGCTTGAAAGGATGGTTGAACCTGAAAGACAGATTACATTCCGCGTTGCCTGGATTGATGATTCAGGTAAGGTACAGGTAAACACAGGTTACCGTGTGCAGTTCAACAGCGCAATCGGTCCTTATAAGGGCGGTCTTCGTTTCCACCCCTCAGTTTACAGCGGTATTGTTAAATTCCTTGCTTTTGAGCAGACATTCAAAAACAGCCTTACAAGCCTTCCGATCGGTGGCGCTAAGGGCGGTTCAGACTTTGACCCCAGAGGCAAGTCAGACGGAGAAATCCTTCGCTTCTGTCAGGCGTTCATGACAGAGCTTTACAGATACATCGGACCTAACCTCGACGTTCCTGCAGGTGACGTAGGTGTCGGCGGTCGCGAGATCGGTTACCTTTTCGGTCAGTACAGACGTATCAAGGGTAACTTCGAAAACGGTGTTATCACAGGTAAGGGCCTTTCATACGGTGGCTCACTCGTAAGACCTGAGGCTACAGGCTTTGGTGCAACTTACTATGCTCAGGAGGTTCTTGCTCACTTCGGTGAAACAATCGAGGGCAAGACAGTTGCTGTTTCAGGCTTCGGTAACGTTGCTTGGGGTACAGTCAAGAAAATTGCTGAGCTCGGCGGTAAGGTAGTTACAATTTCAGGCCCTGACGGATATGTTTACGATCCCGACGGAATCAACACAGAAGAGAAGATCAACTATATGCTTGAGATGCGTAATTCAGGCAGAGATAAGGTTCAGGATTATGCTGATAAGTTCGGTGTAGAATTCTTCCCGGGCGAGAAGCCGTGGAACGTTCCTGTTGATATCGCAATGCCTTGCGCAACTCAGAACGAGGTTTCAGTGTTTGAAGCAAAACAGCTTGTTGAAAACGGTGTTCAGTATTACATCGAGGTTTCCAATATGCCTTCAACAAACGATGCCCTTGCATATCTTATGGAAAACTGTAAGGCAGTTGCTCCGTCAAAGGCAGTTAACGCAGGCGGTGTTGCTGTTTCAGCTCTTGAAATGACACAGAACTCACTTCGTTACAACTGGACAACAGAAAAAGTTGATATGCGACTTAAGGCAATTATGAAAGCTATCCACGACTCTTCAGCTGCAGCAGCAGAGGAGTACGGCCTCGGCTATAACCTCGTTGCAGGTGCAAATATCGCAGGCTTCATCAAGGTTGCAGACGCTATGATGTCACAGGGCGTTATCTAAAAGTTAACAGAAATAAAAAAGCACTTCGGTTTTTGCCGAAGTGCTTAATGCTTTTTAGATTGATTTAAGAAGTGCGGGAAGTCTTGTAAGTGCACCGGGGATTCTTACAAGAATCTTGCAAAGTCCCTTGAAGCTTGACTGACCGTCATTGAGAATCATAAGAAGACCATCAATGATCTCAGGTGAAGCAACGCCCATACTCATAGCCATAAAGTTACGGATAGGAATCTGGGTTGCCATTGCAGCAATCATCTTTCCGTCGCCGTTTTCAGCTGAGCCGAACTTTGCCATAATGCCTTCGATTGCATTGCACATTCTTCCGCCCCACTTTGTATGTCTTGCATCGTTAAGGCAGCAGTAAAGGTCAATCGGGAGACTTGTATCGCGCTCGTTCTTCGGAAGTGCGCTTCCGAGAACAGCTTCGAACTGTGCACCGTTCATGCCGTTTACGTCTGCTGTGTAGTAAGCGGGAGCTGTAGCCTTGTAATCAGGAATTTCAGCGTTGACTGTTGATTCAACAGTGATTGTCTTTGAAAGCCTGATGTCACGGCTTGATGCACCGACGAGAATGTCAAATTCGCCTGTTTCTACCATCCAGTCACCGAGCTTCACGTTGTAGAATGCAAATGCTCTCTTTGAAAGCTCAAGTGTAACGGTTGTTTCTTCGCCGGGGTTAAGGAATACTTTCTTGAATCCGCGGAGTTCCTTAACAGGACGGAAAATTGTTGATTCCTTATCAGCAACGTAGAGCTGAGCAACTTCACCGCCGTAAACGTCGCCTGTATTCTTGATCTTGAATGAAACGCTTACTGTGTCTGTGTCCTTGATGCTGTCAGCAGAAACCTGAAGGTCACTGTACTCAAATGTTGTGTATGAAAGACCGTAACCGAAGGGGAAGAGAACGTCTTTGTTTGCCTTGTCATAGTAACGGTATCCGATATAAACAGACTCTCTGTGTTCACTTGTTACGGGTCCGCCCGGATAGTTGCCGTATGTCGGGTTGTCAGAGTATGAAAGCGGATATGTTTCGCTTGTCTTACCTGAGGGATTAACAGCACCTGTAAGAAGGTTTGCTGTTGCGCTGCCGACAGCCTGACCGCCGAGACCTGTGCTCAGAAGTGCCTTGACTTCATTTACCCACGGAAGATTGATAACTGAACCGCCTGCAAGAACAACCGCTGTGTTCGGGTTAGCTCCTGCAATTGCTGAAACGAGCTTGTTGTGGCTGTTGGGCATTTCGATGTTTTCTCTGTCGTAGCCTTCGCCTTCGAATTCGTCTGTAAGACCTACGAAAACAAGAGCAATGTCAGCACCCTTTGCTGCATTTACAGCTTCAGCGAAAAGATCATCCTTGATTTCGTCCTTGTTCTTGACGTAGCCGGGAGCGTAAACAACGTCTACGCCGAGCTTTTTAAGCTCATCGAGTGCATTGTCGAGCTTGTTGGGATTAATAACTGAAGAACCTGCACCCTGGAAACGGGGAGAAGCAGCAAGCTCACCGATAACGGCAACCTTCTGACCTTTCTTGAGGGGAAGAATGCTGTCGTTATTCTTAAGAAGAACCATTGAGCCTTCAGCAACCTTACGTGCGATTGCGTGATGTGCTTCAATGTCATATGTATGCTTCTGAGCAAGAGCAGGCTTTGACTTAACGATAAGATCAACTACCGTGTCAACTCTCTTGTCAAGAACAGCGATATCAAGCTCACCGCTGTTTACTGCAGCAATGATCTTGTTTGTATTGATTCTTGCTGATGAAGGCATTTCAAGATCAGTACCGTTGTAAAGGCCGGGAATTCTGTCAACTGATGAACCCCAGTCTGTTACGATAAGGCCTTCAAATCCCCACTCGCCGCGGAGAACTTTTTCCTGAAGCCATTCGTTCTGTGAAGAATAAACACCGTTGATACGGTTGTAAGAGTTCATGATTGTCCAGGGCTGAGCTTCCTTAACGCAGATTTCAAATGCCGTGAGGTAAAGCTCGCGCATTGCACGTTCGTCAACAACTTCGTTAACGACCATACGGAATGCTTCCTGTGAGTTACAGGCAAAGTGCTTGAGTGATGTGCCGACGCCCTTTGACTGTACGCCGTTTACAAAGCTTGCAGAGCACTTACCTGCAAGGTAAGGATCTTCGCTGAAGTACTCAAAGTTTCTGCCGCAGGTCGGAGCACGCTTGATGTTTGTGCCGGGGCCGAGAACAACTGAAACTTCTTCCTTAAGACACTCTTCTGCAAGAGCGATACCTTCTTCTCTGAGAAGATCTTCGTCCCATGAGCAGGAAGATGTCGAAGCAGGGGGGAAGCAGGTTGACGGAACAGAGTTACCGAGGCCGATTCCCTGAGAAGCTTTCTTGTCCTTGTTCTGCTTACGAAGACCGTGAGGGCCGTCCGTAATCATAATCTTCGGAAGACCGAGCTCGGGAGCTTCCTCAAGGTGCCAGTAGTCGAATCCTGAAACAAAAGAAGCCTTTTGCTCGAGACTCATTTTATTAACGATTTCGGGGTGTTTCATTTGCTGATACTCCTCTCAATTTTCTTCAGTTTAATATTATAAACTATTATAATCAATTTTGCAATCCTTGAAATAATACTCTTTGTCGTGTTCGTCGATTTCTCTTAAAACTTTGCATGGATTTCCGACGGCAACAACGCCCGACGGGATATCTTTTGTAACAATACTGCCTGCGCCGATTACTGTGTTGTCACCGATTGTAACGCCGGGTACAATCACGGCACCTGCACCGATCCAGCAGTTTTTGCCGATTTTAACGCTTCTGTTGAACTGGTATGCCTTTTCGCGAAGCTCGGGATCGATGGGATGTCCCGCAGTTGCGATTGTAACGTTAGGTCCGATAAGCGTATAGTCTCCGACGTAAATATGCGTATCGTCAACCATTGTCAGGTTGAAGTTTGCATAAACCATTTTTCCGAAATGAACGTGTTTACCGCCCCAGTTCGCACGGAGCGGAGGTTCTATGTAGCAACCTTCACCGATTTCGGCAAACATTTCTTTAAGCATCGCTTCGCGCTTTTCCTGCTCAAGGGGACGTGTCATATTAAAATCATAGAGCTTGTCAAGACACTGAAGCTGTTCTTTCATGATATCGTCATCGCTCGGGTAGTAAATCTGACCCGAATGAAGCTTTTCTCTGTTGGTCATAACGATTCTCCTTGTTTTTGTTAAATATATGATAATAAATTTTGTTTTTCAGGTCAATGAAAAAAGTGAAAAATAATAAGGAAAAGAACAATTATTGCGCCATTTTAAAATTTAACAATTGATTTAACAGCAGTTTTGCTTATAATATAAATGAAAATAAAATCAAAATCGCCGACGGCACTTTTGCACCGTCGGCGGATATCTGAAGCAGATACTTTGCCAGAGGCGGGTACGGCTCCCCGTAGGCAGAATTGCCACCGTCAACCCATATCTGCTGATTTTATTTTTAACATCCTGTTACAGTATATGCCTGCGAATTTTCGACGGAAACAAATTTTTTTAATAAACCCTTTACAAATTAGAAAATGTATGATAGAATACCTTCGCTATGTTTCCGTTTCTCGGATTTTGGGCTAAACCGCAAAGCGGTGTTCACCTGCCTTAACCTGGGATTTTGGAGCATGTAAAATATTTTAAATGAGGTGAAAATAATGACACAGGCAGAGAAGCAGGCTATTATGGCTGAATATGCTCTTCACGAGGGTGATACAGGTTCACCTGAGGTTCAGATCGCTGTTCTTACAAAGAGAATCAACGACCTTACAGAGCATCTCAAGGAGCACAAGAAGGACCATCACTCAAGACGTGGTCTTCTTAAGATGGTTGGTCACAGACGTAATCTTCTTGCATACCTTCAGAAGGTAGACATCGAGAGATACCGTTCAATCATTGCAAGACTTGGCATTCGTAAATAATTACGGCATTTGGGGCAGACAGCAAATTCTATTTTACTGTCTGCCTTGTTGTGTAATTATAACGTATTAAATTGAATCTGTTGTCAGGCAAAAATTTTGGGTTTTAGCAGTGAATTGATAGCTTGAAAGTCGAGCTATGAGTTTATTGCTAAATCCTTGCCTGACATGGAAATATAATTTTCAGAGAGGTAAAAAAGATGTTTTTTAAAGATTTCAGAACATTCGAAACAACACTTGCAGGACGTCCGCTCGTAGTTGAAGTTGGTAAAATGGCTCAGCTCGCAGGCGGTTCTTGCCTTATCCGTTACGGTGAAACAGAAGTTCTTTGTACAGCTACAATGGCTGACAAGCCCAGAGAAGGCGTTGACTTCTTCCCACTTTCAGTTGACTTTGAAGAGAAGCTTTACGCAGTAGGCCGTATCCCGGGCTCATTCCAGCGCCGTGAAGGCAAGGCAAGCGAAAAAGCAACTCTTGCATCACGTGTTATCGACCGTCCGATCCGTCCGCTTTTCCCGAAGGATATGCGTAATGACGTAGGCGTTGTTGCAACAGTTATGTCAGTTGATCCTGACTGCTCACCCGAAATCACAGCTATGATCGGTGTATCTGTAGCTATTTCAATCTCAGCTATTCCATGGGACGGCCCGATTTCAGGCGTATCAGTTGGTCTTGTTAACGGCGAATATGTTATCAACCCGACAGAAGCTCAGAGAGAAGTTTCTGAGATGGCTGTTACAGTTGCATCAACAAAAGACCTTGTTGCTATGATCGAAGCAGGTGCAAACGAAGTTTCAAACGACGATATGTTTGACGGTATTATGTATGCACACAAGGTTAACCAGGAAATCGTTAAGTTTATCGAAGATATCACAGCAGAAGTAGGTAAGGAAAAGATCGCATTCGAATCAAACGATCCCGCTCCTGAGATGTTCGAAGCAATCAAAGAGTTCGCTATTGACGACGTTAAGGTTGCTCTTGATACAGACGACAAGCGCGTTCGTGACGAAGCTCTTCGTCCGATCTACGACGCTGTTCACGCAAAGTTTGATGAGATTTATCCTGAAGAGATCGCTAAGATCGACGACTGTCTCTACAAGCTCCAGAAGTTCATCGTTCGCCGTTGGCTTCTTGACGAAGGCAAGCGTGTTGACGGCCGTGGCATCGACGAGATCCGTCCGCTTAACGCAGAAGTTGATCTCCTCAGCCGTGTTCACGGTTCAGGTATGTTCACTCGCGGTCAGACTCAGTGTCTTACAATCACAACTCTCGGTTCAATGAGCAATGCTCAGATCCTCGACGGTATCGACAACGAGGAAACCAAGAGATATATGCACCACTACAACTTCCCGTCATACTCAGTTGGCGAAACTCGCCCGAGCAGAGGACCGGGACGTCGTGAAATCGGTCACGGTGCACTTGCAGAAAGAGCACTTCTTCCGGTTATTCCTTCGGTTGAAGAGTTCCCGTACTGCATCCGTACAGTATCAGAAGTTCTTTCTTCAAACGGTTCAACATCACAGGGTTCAATCTGTGGTTCAACACTTTCACTTATGGCAGCAGGTGTTCCCATCAAGGCTCCCGTTGCAGGTATTTCTTGCGGTCTTATCACAGAGGGCGACCGTTTCATGACAATGGTTGATATTCAGGGTCTCGAAGATTTCTTCGGCGATATGGACTTCAAGGTAGCAGGTACACACAAGGGTATCACAGCTATCCAGATGGACCTCAAGGTTCACGGTCTTACTCCTGAAATCATCCGCGAAGCTCTTGACAAGACATATAAGGCTCGTCTTTACATCCTTGACGAAGTTATGCTTCCCGTAATCGCTGAGCCGAGAGCTGAGCTTTCAAAGTATGCTCCGAAGATGCTTTCAACTAAGGTTCCCGTTGACAAGATTGCTGAAGTTATCGGTAAGCAGGGTAAGGTTATCCAGAAGATCTGTGCAGAGTGCGATTGTAAGGTTGACGTTGAAGAAGACGGTAGCGTATTTGTTTGCGCTCAGGATATCGAAAATGCAAAGCGTGCAATCTTTATGATTGAAACAATTGCAAACGATCCTGAAGTTGGCGCAATCTATAAGGGTGTAGTTACAAGAGTTATGGACTTCGGCGCATTCGTTGAAATTGCTCCGGGTAAAGAAGGTCTTGTACACGTAAGCCACCTCGACGTTAAGAGAACAGAGAACGTTACAGACGTTGTAAACATCGGTGACGAAGTTATCGTTAAGGTTCGTGAGATCGACGATCAGGGCAGAATCAACCTTTCTCGCCGTGAGGCACTTATCGAGGTTGAGGGTCTTGTTCCCGAGAACGAAATTTCTGATGCACCGCGTCGTCCCTCAGGCGACCGCCGCAGAGGAAATGGCAACAGAGGCAAGAGAAACTAATCTTCCGAAAACCGAATAAAATAATTAAGACCGACGGTTTAACGTCGGTCTTTTTACGTATATTAAGTATCTGAAATATAAATTCGGGTTTGTCGGGGTGATTTAATGAAAGTCTATAAATTCTGTCGGCGGCAGCAAGCCACCGCCCTGCGCTGTTTATTCAACTCATCACGTAGGGGACGGGTTTCCCGTCCCGTCAGATACGGTGCAATTTTGCGGGAGGCGAAACGCCTCCCCTACAGGCACTATCAAAGTCGAGGTGTTATATTTTAGCGTCGCAGACCCTTAAT
>JAGAKF010000014.1 GCA_017625835.1 Clostridia bacterium | reverse complement strand
TTTTACAAAAAACTATGAAAAATCAAGCTTTTCACGAAGTATCCCTCCGTCTTTTGCTTCGCAAAATCCACCTCCCTTTAGGCAAGGGAGGCTTTGCTCAACTTGAACTCATATGTAAATCATCCCTACAAACCCGAATTCGCAAAAATCATAACCACCCGAAATGGGTGGCTATGATTGGTAACAGAAACCGTCAAAACTAACAGGTCATTTGTGGCTCAAAGTATAAAAATTAGAGGACTGCGCCGTTTTCAACAAGTATTTTCTGCAAGGTAGCAACATCGACGGTGTGTGCATTTTTGCCCGTTCTGAATGCAAGAGCTGCCGCAGTTCCTGCCGCCTGACCGAGGCAACAGCAAATCGGCATTATCCTGACGGATGCCTGCGCTTCGTGAGTCGCAGAAAGGCAACGGCCTGCGACCAACAGATTATCAAATTCTTTGGGCAAAAGACAGCGGTAAGGAATTGTATAAAACTCACCGTCTCCAAAGAATCTGTGGCTTGTCCCCGTTCCCGACGGATTGTGAATATCAATGTCATAATTGCCAAGCGCAACCGAATCCTCAAACCGTGTGCAGTTTATAATTTCTTCTGCCGTAAGTATGTGCACACCCTTCAGCTTTCGGCTTTCGCGAACTCCGATATCAACGGCAACCGAAATCAGAGCACTTTCATCAAATGCTTTCGAGTTTTCTCTGAGAAAAGAAACCATTTCGTGAATCTGACGTCTTGCAATAACCTCTGCACGGCTTACATCGAACGGATTAGTCGGATCCAATTTCACAACACGCGTTGTGTTAAAATGCAAAACATCTTCACCCACTCCGAAAAACACAAGAATATTTTCTCTCGGGTTGGTAATTTCGCCTTCAGCCTGTTTCTTTTTGTAAAGCTCCTGAAGAGACGGCCTTTCCTGAGTAAACAGATCAAGATCAACACCGCTCATTCTGAAGCAGGTTGTCATCGGCTGACAAAGACCGTCACTTTCACGACCAAGCTGGAAATCGCAACCCGCAAGGAAAAATATCTCTCCGTCACCTGTTGCATCAACAAAGAAGTCCGCCTGAGCTTTCAGCTTTTGGCCTTTTGAAGTTATCTCAACTTCCGTAACGCGTCTGCCTTCTATTTTTACAGAATATACCACCGCGTGGAAAAGCACATCCACGCCCGCCTGAACCGTCATATCATCAAGCACAATTTTCATATATTCCGAATTGAATTCGTGGTCTTTGCAATCAGAGACATACTCGTCGTGTCTCTGTTTCATTTCTTTAAAAATTCCCTGTGAAAGGTATTTTTTATTTTTGGAAGCCTCACCCCAATAAGGTTTTGTCCAGTACGGCATAAAGGGATAAACAAGGCAGTTTGAAATCGCACCGCCGAGGCATCCTGATTTTTCAACAAGCAGAACCTTCATTCCTTCACGGACAGCGCTTACAGCCGCCGCTACACCCGTAAGACCTCCGCCTGCCACAACAAGATCATATTTCATAAATACCACCTCCGAAAAGATTATATTCTTAAAACCGTATAAAATCAACAACAATTATAATTTAGAAAAACACAGATCCACGGCGGTTTTACATTTAATACATTCGTTACGACAAATTCGGGTTTGTATGGATGATTTACATATGAGTTCAAGTTGAGCAAAGCCTCCCTTGCCTAAAGGGAGGTGGATTTTGCGAAGCAAAAGACGGAGGGATACTTCGTGAAAAGCTTGATTTTTCATAGTTTTTTGTAAAAATATCCCCCAGTCAC
>JAGAKF010000013.1 GCA_017625835.1 Clostridia bacterium | reverse complement strand
TTGCCGTTTTTAGTGACAATTCCTTTATCCATATCAACACTTACATTGCCAAGAGTGAGCATACTCTGACTTTTGCCTGTTCTTCGAAGAACAGATTTAATGCGGGATATAAGCTCTCTAGGACGGTAAGGCTTTTCAATATAATCATCAGCACCTATATCAAGACCCGTAACAACACTGAACTCATCTGCTGAAGCAGTAAGGAAAATTACAGGACAATCGCTCACACTTTTGATTCTGTTACAAAGAGAAAATCCGTTTCCGTCAGGCAGAAGCACATCTAATAGAACAAGGTCGAACTGTGCAGTTTCAATTTTAGCCTCTGCTTCTTTACAGTTCAGTGCACTATCAGTTTCAAAGCCTTCCTGCCGTAAAAGCTCACTTAAATTTTTGACGATGGTAACATCGTCTTCTATGATAAGTATTTTAATCATAATATCACTCTTTTCGGTGGTTATGTATTGATTATATATAAAAACATAAGCAAAATCAACATTTGTGACGGATGAGTAATAAAAGGTTTCTAATAATATAGTTCAACAAAGTTACCTAAAGCTGTGATTCTTCGTCATATGATTATGAATTGTGAGGTTATTCCTGCACCGAAAATTGATTGCGAAACTCATATAAGAGATCTTCGTGAGGTTGGCTATAAATTTAATCGAATACTGTTAAATGCACGTACAGGTGGTTATATAAATCCAAAAGAAGTACAGAAAGCCTGCGACGAATTGCAAATGATTGAAAACAATATGTTCAAGGAAATACGATCTGTACCACACGATAATTAAAACTAGGAGGTGTATACTATCAGAATTATAGAGTTAATTAAAAATGAAATAGAGCGATTAAAAGCGTTCTGGCGGTTCTTCGAAACTGACCAGCGAGCTGAATACAGATACAGCGTAAAAGGATTTGAAGTAATAGCACTGTTTGCAGAAAAACCTAACAAAGAAATCTTTTCTCGAATAAAAGAAATATTACTTGGTGATTCGCACATTCGACAAAGTGACGCCCTTGATATTAAACTAAAGAAAAATATCAAGGAGGCGGTTTAATGTCAAAAAGAGTGTGTTGTCTGTACCGAGTTTCAACGGGTAAACAGGTTGATTATGACAGCAACAATGAAGCGGATATCCCGATGCAGAGAAAGGCTTGTCACAAATTTGCAAATGAAATGGGTTGGGATATTGTTCATGAAGAACAGGAGGACGGTGTTTCCGGTCATAAGGTGCGAGCTGAGAACCGTGATAAAATCCAAATCATAAAAGACCTTGCAAGGAAGAAAAAGTTTGATATTTTGCTCGTTTTTATGTTTGACCGTATCGGCAGAATCGCAGATGAAACACCTTTCGTTGTAGAGTGGTTTGTTAAAAACGGTATCGAGGTTTGGAGCACACAAGAAGGCGAACAAAGATTTGATAATCACATCGACAAGCTCTTAAACTATATCCGTTTCTGGCAGGCTGACGGTGAAAGTGAGAAAACATCAGTGCGAACAAAAACTAGTCTTGGTCAGTTAGTTGAAGCAGGTCATTTCAAGGGCGGCGTTGCCGCCTTTGGATATGACCTTGTGAAAAGCGGCAGATTCAATAAACGAAAACATGAGCTTTATGATTTGAAAGTTAATCCCGACGAAGCTATTGTGGTAAAAATCATCTTTGACAAATATACACAAGAGGGTTACGGTGCTCACAGAATTACAACTTGGTTGAACAACAACGGGTACAGAGCAAGAACGGGTAAAATGTGGCACGAGGCAACCATAAGGGGTATTCTTTGTAATCTCACTTATACGGGTGTACTTCGCAGTGGAGAGGCTCGTTCCGAGGTTATACCTGAACTACAAATAATTTCACCTGAACAGTTTGAAAGAGCAAGGATGATTATGAAAGAGCGTTCAGACAGGAAGAAAGAAAATCCCACAGTACCCCTCAACACCAAAGGCAAGTCACTTATCTCCGGCAAGGTTTACTGTGGGCATTGCGGTTCAAGGCTGAATCTTACAACAAGTGGAAGATACCGTAAAAGAAAAGACGGAACTGTTGATACAACAAAGCGTATCAGATATGCCTGCTACGGCAAGAGCAGAAAGCAGACGGAATGTGACGGTCAGTCGGGTTACACTCTGCACATTCTCGATGATTTGATTGATGAAATTGTCCGTGAAATTTTCAGGAAGATGAAAGGTGTATCAAAATCTGATATAATCAAGCTCCGTTATGCCGATGAACTTGAAGTTAGAAAAGCAAGACTGAATATGCTGAAAGCGGATTACAGTAAAGAGTTTGAAAATCTCACTATACTGAAATCGGAAGTTATTAAGGCAATTAAGGGTGAAAGCTCTTTTTCGGCTGATACTCTTTCGGAACTGATTACAGAATCAGAAAAAGAATGTAGTAAGCTTTTTGATTTAGTTTCCGATGCTGAAAAGGATGTTACAGACAGCGAGAATATACTCAAAAACTTATCCGACAGTTTTGATGAACTGATTTCTTGGGCAGAGCTTTATGAGGAGGCAAGCTTTGAAAAGAAGAAAATGATTGTGAACTGCCTGATTAAACGGGTTGAGGTTAGCCGAGGGTATAAACTGAAAGTTGAGTTTAACATCGACTTTCATCAGTTTATGGTGGGGTTGGACAAGGTGGCGTAATAACAAAAGGCTCCCCGTAGTGCTGGCTACGGGGAGTGAGACTTTAAGTGTCCTTGTATGTGTTTTCTAATTTATTTTTTCAATTTTGACAATTGTTTTATCACCATGGTTATGATATGAAGTTTCCAATTTATTGATATAATACACTCTAATAATATCATCCGTTATAAATGACTCATCATAATCTTCTGTATGAAAACCTCTGTTGTTATATCCATTAGAGATAGTATTAAACTCAACACCGTCAACTGAAAAGGTAAGACCATCTTCTTCCTCTTTATCAATAATACTAACCTTTCCCTCAACAACTTCATATTCACCAGATTTATACACGGATAAATAATCGTTATTTTTATATTCTGACCATTCTCCGATTAATCCTACACTTTGGAAGATAGTTATTGCAGAAAGAAAAACTAATGTTCCTAAAAATATCTTTTTATTCTTAAAACTTTTTCTTGTTGAAAATAACAATAACAAAAACAATGCACACATAACAACACCTGAAATGGCATCCATTAAACGCGGGGCGTCAAAAATACTATCGTATAAAATATCGTAAACTACCATTACTTTAATCCTCCTCGCTCACTAATGAATTTATTATAACATATTCATATTAACATTTCAACAAATCTACAAACAACCCTTTAAAAACAAAACACCCACTTAAAAGTGGGCAAAAAAATAATTACTCAGTATGCTGTGGTGGAGACGGAGAGGATCGAACTCTTGACCTCTTGAATGCCATTCAAGCGCTCTCCCAGCTGAGCTACGCCCCCATAAAAGGGCACACTGAGTAATTTATTTATTAAGTTTTTTGTGGGGTGCGTTTCTGAGTGCTTTGGGCTCCCAGCTGAGCTACGCCCCCGTATTTTGAAGTTAAAAGTAAGAAGTAATAGTGAAAAAGCGAATTTTCCGATGGCTAGGCAATCAGCACTTTTTCAAGTTTTTCTGCATTATACACCAAACATGACTTTTTTGCAATAGTGTATACCATTTATTTTTGCAAATATGGCAAATTTCGTTGACTGGTTGTTAAAAATATGTTAAAATTAAGTGAAAAATTATACTAAGGAGGGTGTTTCCTATGGCAAAGAAAACCGTAGCTCTTACAGGTTCTTCGGGAACAATGGGTTTCCAGGGATTTTTAGAGCTCTATAAGAAAAAGGACCAGTACAACATCGTATTGCTCAACCGTGACAGCGAGAAAAACCGCAAGAAGTTTGAGCCCTACATGAACGATCCTTCGATTAAGTTTGTTTGGGGTGACCTTACAAAGTACGAAGACGTTCTCGAAATGGTTAACGGTGCTGACTACGTTCTCCACGTTGGCGGTATGGTTTCTCCCGCTGCTGACTACTATCCCGTTAAGACGCAGAAGACAAACGTTGCTGCTGCGCAGAACATCGTTAAGGCTATCAAGGCTCAGCCTGATCCCGACGCAGTTCACGTTGTTTACATCGGTACTGTTGCTGAAACAGGCGACAGAAACGCTCCGATTCATTGGGCAAGAACAGGTGACCCGCTTAAGGTAAGCGTGTACGACCACTATGCTATCAGTAAGATTAAGGCTGAGGCTGTTTTCGCAGAGTCAGGTCTTAAGCACTGGGTATCACTCCGTCAGTCAGGTATCCTCTACCCCGCTATCCTCAAGAATCTTGAACCCATCATGTATCACGTTCCCATCAACGGTGTTCTTGAATGGGCAACAGTTGAGGACTCAGGACGTCTTCTTGCTAACGTTTGCGGTGACGACATTCCTGAAGAATTCTGGAGACGATTCTACAACATCGGTTCAGGTGAAGAGTACAGAATCACTAACTTCGAGTTTGAAGAGCTTCTTCTCGGCACACTCGGTCTCGGTTCTCCCAAGAAACTCTTTGACCCGCACTGGTTTACAACACGTAACTTCCACGGTCAGTGGTACTACGACGGCGATGTACTTGAGAAGTATTGCCACTTCCGCGCTAACATCCCCGTTAAGCAGTATTTCAAGAGCATGATGAACAAGGTTGAGTCTTTCTACAAGCTCGCTTTCCTTGCTAAGCCGTTTGCACCTATCCTCAAGAAGCTCTGGATGCAGAAAATCGCAGAGACACCTGAGTACGGTACACTCTGGTGGGCAAAGAACAATGTTGACGTAAGAATGAAGGCTTACTACGGCAGCATGGAAGAATACAATGCTCTCCCCAGAACATGGGATAAGTTTGATATCATCATCCCGTCAAAGAAGAAGACAGCAAGCGACGTTCTCCTTCTTGATCACGGTTATGACGAGACAAAGCCGTTTGATTCTCTTACACTTGAAGACCTTCAGAAGGCTGCTGAGTTCCGTGGCGGTAAGTGCCTCGCAACTGAGATCGTTGATATGTACACACCTGTTAAATGGGTAAGTGCAAGAGGCAACGAATTCGAAATGTCTCCGAACCTTGTACTTCGCGGCGGTCACTGGTGTCCGGAAGAGCTTCCGTGGCCCTGGGATTATGACACAGAAGCAAGAATCAACCCGTTCTTTGCACAGGTTTGGGATCGCAAGGATGAAAACAATGTTTACGGTCCTGAAATCTTCGATAACTTTAAGGAGAAGGTTACACAGTAATGAAAGTATTTATGATTGGCGGCACAGGCCTTCTTGGCTGCGAAGCTGCAAGAATATTTATTGAAAGAGGTCACGAGGTTAAGAGTGTTGCTCTTCCTCCCCTTCCCGAAGGAGCTCCGATTCCGCCCGAGATGGACATCGAGTTCTGCAACATCTACGAAAAGAGCGACGAAGAGATCAAGGCAATGCTTGAAGGCTATGATTCATTCGTATTCGCTGCAGGTATCGACGAAAGAGTTGAGTTCCCTGCTCCTGTTTATGATGCATACTACAAGTACAACATCGCTCCGCTTAAGAGAATTCTTCCGATCTGTAAGGAAGTTGGTATGAAGAACGCAGTTATCCTCGGTTCATACTTCTCATTCCTTCACAAGAACTATCCTGAGCTCAAGGCTACTGAGAAGCATCCGTACATCAGAAGCCGTATCGACCAGGAAGAAGTTGCTTTCTCATTTGCTGACGAGAACTTTGACGTTGCTGTTCTCGAGCTTCCGTACATCTTCGGTACTCAGCCGGGCAGAAAGCCTGTTTGGGTTATCCTTATTGAGCAGATCAAGATGATGGATAAGCTTCCCTGCACAATGTATCCGGGCGGCGGCACAGCAATGCTTACAGTTCGCCAGGTTGGTGAGGTTATCGTTGGCGCTGCTGAGAAATCAAAGGGCGCTAAGGCATGGCCGATCAGCATGTACAACATGACATGGAAGGAATTCCTTAAGATTGTTTACGCTGCAAGAGGCATGGGCGAAAACCGTAAGATCATCAGCGTTCCCCCGTGGATGATGCGTATGGGTCTCGGCAAGGTTAAGAAGGAATATGCTGAAAAAGGCATTGAAAGCGGTATTGACGTTGACGGACTTGCAGATATCATGGATATCAACCTCTTCATGGATACAAAGTACAGCCGTGAGCTCGGCGCAACAGACGACGATATCAAGGCTGCTATCTTCGATTCAATCAAGGTAAGCCAGGCTGTTTATGACGGTAAGGTTAACCTCCTTGGTATGAAGGGCGAATAAGTTTAATACATAACCAAAAGCTGTCTCTCGCGAGACAGCTTTTTTGTTTGGTTGATCTTCATGTGCAGTATACGGTAGCGATAGCGTCTCAACAACTTTGCTTTAGTCCTGTTTGTACGAATATTTTCGGAAACAAAAAAACCGCCCGATAATCGGACGGTTTCGTAGTTATTGGAATTATTTGTCTTCCTTTTTCTTGTGGAAGAGGATTTTGTCTACCGGGAAGTAGAGGAAGAACTGAACTGCTGAGCAGATCATTGTTGCGATATTCTTAGCAGCTGCCTCGTTGAGGTTCCAGCCAACAAACACTTCTTTGAGTGTCGGGTTGAGCCATGCTGAGAAGAAGATAAGTGCGATTGTGAAAACAATATAAATCGGAAGAGCAACTGCAACGTTTGCACCTGAGTTGAATGTCTTTTCCTTGTTAACAAAGAATGCAACGATCTGTGCAACGATGTTTGCAACGTTGCTTACGATGAAGTAACCCAAGCCGCCAACAGCTACCGGATACACAAAGAACAACCATGAGAAATCCTGTGTGTAAAGCTCTTTAATTGCCGGAATAAGCTGAAGAGTATTAAGAAGTACGAACTGAACGATCATAGCAAGCAAGCTTACAACGATAAACTTTACAAACTGCCAGATAGTTACGATGAGTGAGCCTTTTTCTTCAGCTGCGTTGTCTATACCCTTCAATCCGCCGGTTTTCTTTTCAGTATTTTTTGTAGCCATAATTTTAAATCTCCTCAAAATGTAATTGTGGTAAATCCACTTTGTTTATTTTACCATTAAAGCAAACAATTTGCAACACTTATTTTACAGGAATAAGCAACATTCGCTTATTTTCTAGATAATCGGCACTCAAATCGTTTTCCTGCATAATATCTTCGACGGTCGTGTTGTACTTTCTTGCGATATCCCAGACGCTTTCGCCGCCGGTGCAGAAGTAAATCACAATCGCAGGCTTTTTGTCTTTTTTGCCCTTCCCCTCCTCAATCTCAAGCGAAGTAAGAACTTTTTCTCTGATCTTTTTCGTAACCGTTGCATTGATAAAAATTTCGGCCTTGAAATCAACCTTTCCGTCTCCTGTAAGATTTGCTGAACAACCGCCAAGCGTAACCTGAGGCATACACTCAAGGGCTGAACCGTCGCCAACGACTTTTGAAAAATCAAACTCGGCTTCACGCTCGCAAAGTACCGGAACACCTTCAGCGTCAATCACTATGAGATTTACGGGAATTTTGCCGCGAACAATTACCTTATCGTTTTCCGCAGTACAGATACTTTCAGGCGCTGAAACCGAAAACGCATACAGCTTCTGCGGTTTCATTGATGAAACATCGAGATTTTGCTTACAAAGAATATTTTCGTTCAGCACACTTTCAAGCTTTATGAACTCCATAGGTGTATATCTTGCATCAATTTCAGTATCCGTCGAATATGCATCCGTCACAACGTTTATACTCTGTTTTGCATATGCTGTAACAAGCGCAAGCACTTCGGCATTCATATTCATATAACGGTACTCGCCGTCATTGTCCGTTTTCGGCTCTGCAGAGATGCGGGTAACATGAAACTTTACATCAACCTTACATTCATCCGTCACGGCTGCAGCTTCAATGATTTCATTAAAGGGAATATTGCAGCAGGAAGTGCAGGTTTCATTGTTGTCATTATCCGAACAGTAAAGCACCCTTATTGCAAGTTCGCCCTTGAGAAGAATTTTGCCCTTTATGATCTTACATTCGTGGAGTATCGGTGAAGCAAAAGCATCTATAACCTTCCCGATTCCCGCATTGGAATCGCCGACGTTTTCAACCTGAGATATTTCAAAAAGCTTCGTAGCGACAGCAGCAACGTCATCAATTTCCAGCCCTTTTCTTTTAAGCTGAATACCCTCACCGCAGGCATCGCTGATAAGCGTTGAGCTTTTATTACCCACAACCTTGAATCGGATACCTACGGCACCGTGCACATCAACTCTTCTTTTGCTGACGGCTCTGCAATTCATATATTCTGTTTTCGCACTGCAACATAAATATGCGTTATCAAACACTGTATTCAACTCTGCATATTTTGAAAACGGATAATCCTGATCATAGCAAAAAATCTTGTTCTTCTCATCAGCATAAATGATCCTGATTTTCGCGTTACCGTCAGCAGTTGCCCTGTCGCCGATCAGTTTTGAGTTTGTTATTGAATTGGCAACAGTGCATTTGATGATGCGCATTATATCGGGGCAATAATCCGGCAGAGTAACATCGCAATCTACGCTCTGCTCAACGTAATTATCATAATATGTTTCTCCCGTTCCTATACTTCTTGAAGTCAGCTCAACGCTCATATTAAAACCTCTCTTTTTTAATTTTCATTCGAAGTATATGAAATCATCGGGACAAATATGATTGTTATTCCTTCACTCTTCTGATATCTGACAAAATCTTTTCAAGACCCCACGATCCCGGAAAATAAACGGTATTATGTTCAACCGTATCTTCACTGTTTCTGTAAAAGCCGTCGCTTTCAAGAGGCGATATTTCATATCGCTTGATCTTGTCATCATTTTTGACTGCGACTATCTGAAGATAATCTACCTTATTTATAATTTCTCTTTCCATATTTATCCTCCTTATTTTATAGTCAATACCCATCCCTTTATTTCGGTTACAAATGCAATCCATTCTTCCTGCTCTGCCTGGTCAAAGTTATTCTCAAAAGCATGAGAAGAAATTGTAAGTGTATTAGAAGCACCGGTATAAAGTGCATTGAAAATATTTATCATGCTCGCCCTTGAAAGCTTTGTACAGCTTGAAAAATCTATACCGCTCACGCTTATTGTGTTTTCAACAAACATTACTTTTTCAAGACTTGCACAGCCTATAAACATTCGTCCGATATTTGTTGC
This sequence comes from Clostridia bacterium, assembly GCA_017625835.1. Lineage (GTDB taxonomy): Bacteria > Bacillota > Clostridia > Oscillospirales > Acutalibacteraceae > CAG-488. The sequence goes on along the minus strand of JAGAKF010000013.1, from coordinate 4,718 downwards.
AAAGCTGCAGTCAATTATTCCGTTAATTTCCCTTAACACAGAACAACCGTAGAAGGCTCTGTCATAAGCACCAGCCGCTACGTCTGCTCCGAAATTAACAATCTCCAGATTTTTTGCTTCGCTGGCAAAATATGAGAGCGAATTGCAACTCTTCAAACTATCAATACTAACAGTTTTAACCGTGTTACATCCTTCAATCATATTTGCAAAGCTTGTTATATTGTGTGCATTTTTCAATTCAAGTTTTCTCAATGACTGATGAGATGAAAATACACCTGTAAATACTGTTGCGGAAGATAAATCAAGACCAATTTCCATAAGGTTTGCACTGAAATTTCCTTGTGCAAATGCAGGAATAGAAGATGTGTTAAGCATCGGCAATATAAATTTCTCTTTACCTCCCGACCACAGTGTACTATTTATATAAGTTTTCTGACTCACAGCGGTATCGATAAGATCCCATTTATCCGCCTTTTCTTTATAACCAAACATTACCGTATTCAGTTCACGTATTTGATTGCCAAGAACAATCTTCTCTTTTTCGTGCTGAATATTCAACTGTTCTATTTCGTTGTTTTTTTCTTCAATGACATTCTGTGTACGCTCATTTGCTTCGTTTATCTGCTCGGCTAATGCCATTTTTTCAATAATGTGGGTTCTTTTAAGCTCATTTATCTCGTCTTCATAGTCAAGATAAGCCTGCGCTATACACTCACGTTTAAAGCGGTCAAACAGAACCTCGGATGGACTTAATGTTTTGCAGTCTTCGGGTAAAAGACTCTCCTCAACAAGAATTTCGACCTTATCGGATGTGAGCACCTTTTCGTCCTCAAAGCCGATAACCGAAAGTTCGAATTCACCCTGATGAGTAAGAACTTCCCACGGCACCTTTGCCCTGTCAGCCGTAATTTCAATTATATAATACTCTGAAGCATAATTTCTGAAAACAGCAGCCTTGGAATCAAATCTTCGCCAGCTTCTGTCAAAATGAAAATGCAGAAAAATTGTGTTGTTGGCATTTGCCGCAATCGTAAATTTGTCCGCACCGATAAGACGTTGTCTGTCAAGCATCAGGTCATAAGTTATCATTTTCTCTTTCTCCTTTTTCACCTCCATAGCATCACACTATTTATTATAGAGAACATTTGTTCTGTTTGTCAACTGTTTTTTTACTTTACAACAAAGAGTTTATATAGTATTATATATTAGTAATTTTTTGAAAAGAAGGTTTTTACATGGAAATAGTAAAGCTTACTCCGTCCGTTGCGGATAACATTTGGGGTGGCACAAGACTTATTGAAGAATACGGCATCAAAACTGACAAAAATCCCGCTGCTGAGGCTTGGGTACTCTCCTGCCATCCTGCGGGTCCATCAACCGTTCAGAACGGCAAATATGAAGGCAAAACCTTGCAGGAGGTTTATCTTGAGGATAAGTCTATCTGCGGCAAAAAGGGCGAAAGATTTGAATTTTTCCCCCTTCTTATCAAGTTTATTGATGCAAAGCAGAATCTCTCTATTCAGGTTCATCCTGATGATGAATATGCAATGCGTGTTGAGGGTGAATACGGAAAAACCGAGGCGTGGTACATCCTCGACTGTGATCCCGATGCAGAACTTATTCTCGGATTCAACCGCGAGGTAAGTGTTGAGGAATTCAAGGAAGCCGCCAAAAGTGACGCAATGATGGACATCTGCAACAAGATCAAGGTTAAAAAAGGCGACCTTTTCTTTATCGAATCCGGCACAATGCACGCTATCTGTAAGGGTATTCTTCTTGCTGAGGTTCAGCAGAATTCCAACACAACATACAGAATATATGACTACGGCAGACTCGGCAACGACGGCAAGCCTCGTGAGCTTCACGTTGACAAAGCCGCTGACGTTACAAAGCTCTGCCCTCCTGCTATCGCTGATGCATCGGAGAGAAAGACAGAAACATTTGAAAACGCTACAAGAGCTGAGCTTACAAAATGCGATCTTTTTGCTATGTTCAAGCTTGATGTGGACGGAAAATATACAGCAATCGCTGACGATGAGAGCTTTGTCTCTCTCCTCTGCCTTGAGGGCGAAGGTAAAGTTACCTGTAGCGATACCAGCCTCTCTGTGGTCAAAGGTGAAAGCATATTTATCCCTGCTTCAAGCGGTGAATACACTGTTGAAGGCAAGCTTGAGATACTTGAAAGTACATTATAATAAAGTTAAAATCCTGCAAAGCATCAAAGCCTTGCAGGATTTTTTCATTTAAGATAAGCTTCAAGCCTGTAAATAGGCTGACCGAGATCCGAGAAACGCTTTTCATATTCAGTCACAATATTTCCTTCAAAATCGGAATTGTGAAGATCGAGAGATACATTTTTGATTGTGAATCCGTAGTCTGAAAACTCACCGATTGAATACTCAAAGAAATGCATATTGTCCGTCTTCTGGTGAATTTCACCCTGCGGAACGAGCATCATTTCATAGAGCTTCAGAAAGGTTTTATTTGTAAGTCTGTGGTTAGCATACTTTTTCTTCGGGAACGGGCAGGAAAAGTTGAGATAGAGTCTCTCAATTGTTTTATCAGGGATAAAGCACGGAAGATACTCCGCTCCGCCTTTTACAAAGTACACGTTAGTAAGGCCTGCTTCAAGTGCCTTTTCACAAGCCTGAACAATTACATTTGCACTTTTTTCAACGGCAATGTAATTGATATCAGGATTTCTCTTTGCAATTTCGCAGACGAACTGACCCTTACCGCAACCGATTTCCATGTGTACGGGATTGTCATTATTAAATATCGCTTTATAATCGAAATATGTTTTGTTACTGATTGCAGTGCTGAAATTCTTATCCTCTGAATGGATCTCAAAAAGGATATCTTTACATTCATTTAATCTGCTTTCAAGATTTTTCTTTTTTCTCATTCTCATGGTGCTTTCACCGTCCGTTAAAGATTCGATATATTTTACCTTATTTTCCTTACTTCGTCAACTCATTACTTGACAAAAAAGCAAATTCAATATATAATCACTTCAATGACTGTGACGGGAAAAAGTAAGACGGCAGTAAAGCAAAGAGAGTTTTCGGTCGGTGTAAGAAAACGTGAGCTTCCGTGTGAAATACCTCCCTGAGTTGTGCACCGAAAAGTTTTGCTCAGTAGGCTGCACCGTGTACGCGCGTTAAAGCGTAAGAGTGTATTTTCACTCGCCGAGGTCATATCCGTGAGGGTATGATAAATAGAGGTGGTAACACGGTAATTCGTCCTCTGTCCTATGACAGAGGTATTTTTCTGTCACAAAACTCAAATCAGAAAGGATAAACAACAATGAAAATCTATGACGAACTCGTAGCCAGAGGTCTTATCGCTCAGGTTACGGATGAAGAAGAAATCAAGGAGCTTATCAATAACGGTAAAGCTGTTTTCTACATCGGATTTGATCCGACAGCTGACAGCCTTCATGTCGGTCACTTTATGGCACTTTGCCTTATGAAGAGACTTCAGATGGCAGGCAACCGTCCTATCGCTCTCCTTGGTGGCGGTACAGGTATGATCGGTGACCCTTCAGGCCGTTCAGATCTCCGTAAAATGCTTACAAAGGAAGATATCGACCATAACATCGCTTGCTTTAAAAAGCAGATGAGCCGTTTCATCGAATTCGGTGAAGGCAAAGCTATGATGGTTAATAACGCAGACTGGCTTCTCGACCTTAACTATGTTGAGGTTCTTCGCGAAGTTGGTACTTGCTTCTCAGTTAACAACATGCTTCGTGCTGAGTGCTACAAGCAGAGAATGGAAAAGGGACTCAGCTTCCTTGAGTTCAACTACATGATCATGCAGAGCTATGACTTCTATCACCTCTTCAAGGAATACGGCTGTAACATGCAGTTCGGTGGCGACGACCAGTGGTCAAATATGCTCGGCGGTACTGAGCTTATCCGTAAGAAGCTTGGCAAGGATGCATATGCAATGACAATCACTCTTCTTATGAACTCTGAAGGCAAGAAGATGGGTAAAACAGCTTCAGGTGCCGTTTGGCTTGATCCCGAGAAGACAAGCCCGTACGAATTCTACCAGTACTGGAGAAACGTCGGCGACCAGGACGTTCTTAAATGCATCAGAATGCTTACATTCCTTCCTCTTGAGGAAATCGACGCTATGAGCGATTGGGAAGGCAGCCAGCTTAACGAAGCTAAGGATATTCTCGCATATGAGCTTACAAAGCTTGTTCACGGTGAAGAAGAAGCTGAAAAGGCAAGGGAAGCTTCAAAGGCACTCTTCGGCGGCGGAATGGACAGTGCAAATATGCCGACAACAGTTCTTGCTGACGAAGACTTCACAGACGGTAAGATTGATATTCTTGAAGTACTTGTTAAGACAGGAATTACAAAATCCCGAGGAGAAGGTAGACGTCTTGTTCAGCAGGGCGGCGTTTCAGCTGATGATCATAAAGTTACAGATATCGGTCTTTCATTCACTGCCGATCAGCTTAAGGCTGAGCCTGTAATCATCAAAAAAGGCAAGAAAGTCTTCCACAAGGTTCAGGCATAAATTAATAAAAATCAAGAGGTTGCTTTTTGCAACCTCTTTTTTATTGAAAAAAGCGGTATGGTTTTTAGCCATACCGCTTAAATATTGTGTTAAATTATGCTTCTACGCCTTTACCCGTTACCTGGTCAATTACCATCTTACCACCGACAACTGAACGAATTACTGAAGCATCCTTTGAATTGATTGTT
>JAGAKF010000012.1 GCA_017625835.1 Clostridia bacterium | reverse complement strand
ATTTATGTCTACATGAAATAAAATGTCTTGAGAAGAATGAATCAGGAATAGATATGTATGAATATGCTTGGACGAGATAGATTGTTTTAAATGCCTTTGGTAGTAACAATAAAATTTTTGCTTATCAGTTCAACAAATTCCAATTTATCGAACTGAAACCTCAAAAGCAACAGCCTGAAAACTGTTGCTTTTTGTTTTGCGGGTGGTATAATGATCTCGATAAATAAGAATTTGTAGAGGATTGATAAGATGCAACATAATGTTGAATTTTGGAACGCATTAGATGAATTGGTGAATAATTCAGAAATAATAATTGATAGACCAAAAGGGACTTCACACCCTAAGTATCCTGATTTCATTTATCGGGTTGATTATGGATATTTAAAGGACACAACCTCTATGGATGGTGCAGGAATAGATGTGTGGGTTGGAAGCGACGAGAAAAAGGTTGATGCAATAATGTGCATAGTTGATTTGATGAAGAAAGATTCAGAAATTAAAATATTAATTGGATGCACAGAAGAGGAAAAGGAAATAGTTTACGAAACACATAATGAAACACAGTTTATGAAAGGTGTTTTAATACGTCGATAAATTCCAATTTGTCGAACTGTTATGAAAATAAGAATTTGTACGAAAGGATAACAAACTATGTTCAGAAAAAGTATGGTTTTGTTGCTTGTTTTATCTATGCTTGTCGGATTGCCGATAGGAGCATCTGCAGAAGACAGCGTTCCTGAAAAAGAAGGATATGTGCTTGATTTCAGCACCGAATTTGATGACGGTAATTTAAATACAGAATACTGGCTACCACAATACCTGCCTCACTGTACTACCAGCACTGAAGGCTCCTCTGCAAGGTATAAAATTGAGAACGGTTGTCTGAATCTGTATATCACAAAGGATTCGCCTGATTATTTCGGCGGTCAGCCCGGCTCGACAGATCCCGATAATCTTTTATGGATAGCCAACGGTATTCAGACATGGGAAAAGAATCATCTGCATCCCGGCGGTAGTCAGCAGAGGGAAGTTGAGCCTTACGAAGGATATGCCACACAGTACGGCTACTTTGAGATACGAATGAAAATGCCTGACACCAAGGGCGGCGGATACGCATCATGGTGGCTTATAGGTGCAGAGGATGATGTCCGTCCCGACGGAACAGGTTCTCAGCAGAATGGTGAAATAGACGTATTGGAAACCTTTTTCAAATCTCCGGGAGTGTTTGAACCCAAGGTTCATGCATGGGATGATCCCGATCTTGACGAATGGGCAAGCAAAGTTGAATTGGATGGCGACCCGATGGATTATGTAAACGAATTTCACACCTATGCTATGGACTGGAGACCTGAAGGGATAACATTTTATGTGGACGGAAAAGAAGTGGCTAAGACCATAGAATCACCCCAATACAGAATGTGTATGATTCTGTCTATGTATATCAATTCTGATTTCAGCGGTTGGGATGAACCTGAAAATGTCTATCCCATAGAATGGCTTATTGATTACGTCCGTGTGTATAAAGATAAAAACGGTTATGACGAAAACAACAGACTTACAAAATTTGAGCGTTTTATTAAAGATATGTGCGACTCGCTCACTGCATTTGAACAGCGTATTTTATCATTTTTTCAAGACCTTTATACGCAGTGTCATCAGTTCTTTGAGCGTTTGTTAAGTAAGATCCCTGATTTGTACAGAACAGCAAATTCCAATTTATAGAACAGTTAGATAAATAAGAATTTGACGGAGAAATGATATGAAATTGAAGAACATTCTGATCGTTGTTAAAGACATAGAAAAATCAAGAAAATTCTATCACGATTTGTTTGGCATAGAGTTGGTGCTTGATAACGACGGCAATATGATTTTAACAGAAGGTCTTGTCCTTCAAGACGAGAAAATATGGAAATCTTTTTTAGATAGAGATATTGTCCCAAAGAGCAACTCTTGCGAATTGTATTTTGAGGAGCAAGATATCGAATCTTTCGTTGAAAAATTAGAAAAATTATACCCCTCGATTGAATATGTAAATCGTCTTATGACGCACAGTTGGGGTCAACGGGTAATACGTTTCTACGATTTAGACGGTAATTTAATCGAAGTGGGAACACCAGTGTAATCAGATTATCATTTTAGCACAGGATTAAAATTCGGAGGATTTATGGTTTTTTTATTAGTTGTTATATATGTTGCATTTATAGGTCTCGGTGTTCCTGATTCACTCATCGGTTCTGCCTGGCCTGCTATTCATACGGAAATGAATATTCCCGTTGAAGCGGTAAGTGTTCTCACATTTATTATTTCGGGCTGCACAGTCCTGTCAAGTATGTTCAGTGCAGGTATTCTCAACAAATTCGGTACAGCCAAGGTCACGGCTTTCAGCACAGCTATGACAGCTGCCGCTTTGCTTGGTTTCTCTTTTGCTCCGTCTTTCTGGTTTATGATACCGCTTGCCGTTGTCCTCGGACTCGGAGCAGGTGCGATCGACTCTGGACTTAACAATTACGTTGCTCTGCATTTTAAAGCAAGTCATATGAATTTTCTGCATTGTTTTTACGGTGTCGGAGTAAGTCTGAGTCCTTATCTTATGTCACAGGCATTAAGCAATGCAGGGTGGCGCAGCGGTTATCGCTATGCGTTTTATGTTCAGGCAGCAATCACTTTGCTTTTAATTATTTCTGTTCCCATGTGGAAGAAATCATCCTCTGCCGATGAATCGGAAGAGGAAAACAGTGTAAACCTTACTCTTGTTCAGATGGCAAAAATGCCTGAAGTCCGTCAGGTATGGATCATTATGCTTGCAACGAACGCAATCGAATATGCCTGCGGAGTATGGGGAAGTACATATCTTGTTTCAGAAAAAGGCTTCGAGGCAAAACACGGAGCGCTTGCTCTGACTGTATATTATGTCGGAATGTCAGTAGGACGTTTCGTTTCAGGTTTACTTTCTGATAAAATCAGCACATGGAAACGCATCGGAATCGGCTCGGCAATTCTCGCCCCTGCAATTTTATTAATGCTTCTTCCTCTTCACGGTGCGGTTACAGTTGTCGGTTTATTCCTTATTGGCTTGGGCAATGGTTCAATCTATCCGAATATGATACACCTGACACCTCACAATTTCGGCAAAGATGTTTCGCAATCGATTATGGGCTCACAGATAGCATTTGCATATATCGGTGTTATGCTTGCACCGCCTGCTGTCAGTCTGATAAGCGGACTGTTCGGAATCAAGATATATCCCGTGCTGCTTGCCTTACTCTATGCAATAATGGTTATTGCCCTCAAGTGCTTTGTTAACCGACTTAAAAAGCAGAATAAATACGATTCAAATGTCTGAATTTCAAGGGATGGCTATAATGAAGAATAACGATAAATTTGATATTAAAAGCTTCATTTCTCCTGATGTTTTCCACTCCCCTGTTTATGTATGGGTATGGAATGACATCTGCACCAAAAAAATCATATATGAACAACTCAAAGAAATGCAGCATCTTGGCATCAGGGCATTTTATATTCTTCCCGAGCCGAAGGAATTCCGACCCGACAGTATGCCGACTAACCTTACACCCGACTATCTGACACCCGAATTTTTTGACCTTTGCAAATACGCGATAAAACAAGCCAAAGCACTCGGAATGAACTGTTGGATTTATGATGAAGGCGGTTGGCCATCCGGTAGCGCTTGCGGTAAAGTTACAGAGGCTCATCCGGAATATTCGGTTAAAAATTCCTCTTATCCTGATCTGCTAAACAAAAAAGCAACAGAATATTTTATAGAAATTACTCACGAAAAATATGCTTCTGCCATAGGAGAAGATTTCCCCGAATATGTTACTGCAGTGTTCACAGATGAACCTAAAGCACCGTTTACTGCTTCTAACAAAGAGTTGCAGGACAGATACAAAGAGCTCTATGGTGAATCAATATCGCAGTATCTTCCGTTAATCAAAGGTGAAGTTGCTCCTACAGAAGAAAACGTTCACATATTGCATCAATGGTATGATTTATGTAGCCGTGCGTTCTGTGAAAATTTTCTTTTACCCTGCAAAAAATGGGCAAACGAAAAAGGTATTGCTTTTACAGGACATCTCGATGTTGACCACAGTCCTGACGGTTGTATGAATGGCGGTTACAATTTCAATCTTATGCGGGCACTTCGTTGTTTTGACATTCCCGGAGTTGATGTTATATGGCGTCAGCTTTATCCCGAAAATAAAACCGCAGAAAGAAACGAGATGAACGGTTACAACGGATTTTTCCCGAGATATGCTTCCTCTGCTGCCGTTCAGAACGGCACAAAGTTTGCATTGAGCGAAATCTTCGGCGTTGCTGGAGCTGCAATGACTTACGACACAATGCGTTATACTGTCGGATATCAGGCGGTTCGCGGAATTAACATATTCAATCCTTTCAACTTCCCTCTCGGTCGAAAGGGTCAGCTTCTTGCTCAGGAACTCCCCGTTTTTACGGAGAGTCAGCCGTATTGCCGTTTCCTCGGTCAGTTTAACCGTTATACAGAAAGGCTGTCATATTTATCGTCGCTTGGCAAAAGAGTCTGCGAAACCGGATTGTATTATCCTGTTTCCGATTTCCAGGGCAAACTGAAAGCGAAGGTTATTGCAAAAGAATTCGATTATCTCGGAAGAGCGCTTGAAGATATGACTGTGGATTTTGACATCGTTGACGATGATGTTATACAGTTATCGGAGGGGGCAATCAACGGCTGTATCCGCATGGGTAATGCAGAATACAGAAATATCATCATCCCTGAAGGAGCTTTCATTCCGTTTGAAACACAATCTGTTCTAGACCGTTTTGTTCAAAGTGGCGGACAGGTTTCATATTCTCTTTCAGACCTTGAGCCTGTAATTAATGCTGACGGTAAAGGCTTACGGGCAATGCACAGAAAAGCTGAAAACGCAGATCTGTTCTTTTTGTTCCGCGAATACGGAGAAAGCGGAGATTACTGCATTCATCTGCCTTTGCCAAACGGTTATTTTCTTGATCCGGAAACGGGAAACTTGCAGAGTTTCAAGACGGAAAACGGAATTCTTAACCTTTCTTTGTCCATTGGCGAAACAGCGGTCATAATGCTTACAGATGAAACTTTTGATGCTGAAAGCAAGAAGGAATTCAGCTTTAAAACCGATCTTTCCGACGGATTTGTTTTCCGTAAAGAAACTGAGCTTGTGTGCAACGAAGACGGATTTAAATGCATTAATCATTCTGAAAAATCTCTTCCCGTTAATCTCGGAGATTGGGCAAGGATAATCGGCTGTGATTATTCAGGAAGTGCTGTTTATGAAAAATCGTTTACACTTCCCTCTGAAAAGATCGGAAAAGAAGGTGTAATTGATCTCGGTGATGTGCGTTATGCGGCTGAGGTTTGGCTCAATGGACATCAGCTCGGCACTGCTTTGACGCCTCCGTTCAGATTAAAAATACCCAAAAATATTCTTGCTGAAAACAACAACCTTAAAATTGTTGTAACCAACACATCGGCAAACTGGTATGTTCACACAGATTACTTTGACAAGTGGAATATCGATGAATTGTCTCAGTATTTCGAAGGCGAGTTGAATTACGCAAAAGACCTTGTATCAGGCGGACTGTACGGTCCCGTTACACTTTATACGGAATGATGTACAATCACATTGAATGAGTGATCATAAAATAAATCACAATCAATCTAACTGAATGTACAAAAGCAACAGTATGAAATACCGGATTTATAAAGTGACGATTTGTCCTAAACTTTTTCAGCGATTTGCGTAAGTGAGTTGCTTTTATTCCGTTGACAAAATTCTGTTTAAGTATTAAATTATAGGTATAGAATTGGAGGAATCAGTATGAAGAAAACACTCAAAGCAATAGCTGTTGTTCTTGTTCTTTCTCTTGTTATGAGTATAACGGCTTTTGCCGAGCCGGGCTTTGCGTACAAGGACGACGTGCTTGTGGCGTTTACTCCGAGATGGTCACAAATACAGGCTGATGACACGGTGATTTCCGTTACTCCGGGCGGCAAAGTCGGTGAACTTCGTTTTGCATGGCTGTCAGGCTCAACGGACAGCGATCCCGATTTCAAGGTTTCGGAAAACAGCGATATGTCTGACGCAGAAGAGTTTGAGGTGACTACTGCTGATGCTATCGAAGATCTCAATTCAAACAAGGTTACCGTATCAGGACTTGAGCAAGGCAAAACCTATTATTATTCATACACCGAAAACGGTGTATGGAGCAAAGCGCAGCCGATTACGGTTCAGCCATCAGATGAATTCACCGTCCTTTACGTTTCCGATGCACAGATCGGACGTTCCGGCGACGAAACACTTGAAGAAATACTTATCCGTGACACCTGCGGTTGGAATTATACGGTCGAGAAAATGCTTACAGCTTACCCGAATGCCGCTTTTGCAATTTCAGGCGGTGACCAGTTCCAGTCGCCCGACAGTCTCGTTCAGATGAAGGCTTACCTTTCTCCCGAAGCATTACGTTCTCTGCCTGTCGCTAATACTATCGGAAACCACGATGATGACTCTACACTTTACGGTGAAATTTTTAACAACCCGAACGAGGTTTGCGAGCTTATGCCAAGTGAAGCGGGAACGGGATATTATTACACTTACGGTGATGTGCTTTTTATTACAATCAACTCAAACAACAATTTTATGTTTGACACCGCAAAGGTTCTGCGCGAAGCAACAAAGGCTTATCCCGACACCAAGTGGAGAGTTGTTACAATGCACCACAACCCTTATTCAGCCTCATTGAGTGACGATGATTTTTCAGAAGAAAGACTCTTCTTTTCATCGCTCTATGATTTATACGATATAGACCTGTGCCTTAGCGGACACGACCACTTTTATTCACGCACAGACACTATGTACGCAGGCGAAATCACAGACGGTGAAGGTACTGTATACGTTCAGTCCTCCTCAGCTTCCGGCAGCAACTATGACCCGCTTCCCGAAACAGCTGCATCGTTTACCGTTTCCGCCTTTGATGTGCGCGTTCCAACCTACACGGCTTTTACATTTACCGATGATGCGATTGTCGGCACGACTTATCGCACCGATACAGACGAAATTATTGATTCTTTTGAGGTAACCGACAACACGACGGACTCAAAAGCCAATTTCTTCACTGCAACAATTTCATTCTTCAAAACTCTTTTTTCGATGATATAACAACAAACCGCCAAGGAGAAAATCCTCGGCGGTTATTTATTTATATAATTGCCACTTTCGTGAAAGCTTTTGCCATTCTTCAACTTTTTGTTTTTCACAGTTTATAAATGCTTCGGCATAAAAATCTTCTTTTAAAATCTCGTCCGAACCAATAAGCTTCGTTATTGACGGATCGATTTCAAATTCCGAATGAGTTTTGCGGATTGCTTCAAGCAATCTTATTCCTACGGCAAAGGGCTCAAAAGCTTCTCTGTCAGTAACATGAAGCTGAATGCCGTGACAAAAGATGTCCTTGTAGTCTGAAAAAGTCGGAGTAAATGAACATTCGCGGAGAATGACGCCATCCTGATGTCCCATTTTTTCAATAACAGCTCCACTGTTAAGCCACGGTGCACCGATCATCTCAAAAGGTCTGGTTGTTCCCCTGCCTTCGGAAAGATTTGTGTCCTCAAAAATACAGGTACCGATATAGACAAACGCTGTATCAACAGTAGGTATATTGGGTGACGGCTGAATAAAAACAAGATCCGTATCGTCGTAATACATATCACGTTTCCAACCGTTCATAGGAATGACTGTGAGGTCACAGCCGATATTTTCGGTTTCATTCATCATAAGGGCAAACTCGCCGATGGTAAGCGCACATCGCGTAGGAGTCGGAAATCTGCCGACAAAGGACGAAAAACGTCTGTCGAGAACAGTGCCCTCCGCCTTTATTCCACCCAAAGGGTTAGGACGATCAAGTACGATAAACTTAACACCGTTTTCGGCACAGAGCTTCATCGCATCCGTCATCGTGTAAGCATAAGTATAAAACCTTGCTCCCACATCCTGAATATCAAAAATCACGGTATCAAGCGAAGCAAGTTTCGCTTTGCTTTCTGATGCATCATCACCGTACAGACTGTATACCGGAAGGTTTGTTTTTGCGTCTTTATAAGTTGATATATTTTCCCCTGCCTGCACGTCACCTCTTACTCCGTGTTCGGGGGCAAAAAGTGCAGTAAGATTACATCTTTGCCTGAGCATATCCACAGTTGAAGAAAGGTCGCGCAGAACGCCGGTGGGATTTGTGATCAGACCGCAATTTCCTTGAAAACGGAATCCCTCACGTGCAACAACATCCGCACCGCAGAGAACTTTTTGTTTTCCTTTTTTCATATTCTGCCTCCCTTGCGCAACTGATTATATTCTGTAATTATCTTATCATAAAAATTTCTGCGAACAGAAAAATATTCGCTTCGGTTTTCTCTTCCGTAATGTACTGCATTTGTAAGCAGCACACCCCAAAGGCCTGTTTCGCGGTCAACATAAATACTTGTTCCCGTAAAACCCGTATGACCGTAACTGCCTGAAGACAAGCCCTTACCACCGGGGAACTCCTGATTACCTTTAAGCTGAAAACCGAGTCCTCTTGACTCCCGCTTGTCGGGTGTATAGTTTTCAAGCGCAAGGTCAATCACTTCTTTTGAAAGAAATGTTTCTCCGTTCTTTGCAACACCTTTATCAGAACACATACCTGCAAATAAAATCATATCGTCCAGAGTTGCGAAAACGCCTGCATTCCCCGACACTCCGCCAAGGAAATATGCATTTTCATCATGCACGTGTCCCGTTGCCCATTCTCCCGAATGAGGATAGCGCTCGGTTGCAGCAATCGGCATCGATTCCATAACAACAGGATTATAACAGGCATTTTTCATCCTTAGAGGATCAAAGACGTATTTTTGTGCAAGCTTATCAAGCGAAGCTTTACCTACATTCTCCAATATGCGTTGGAGAACAATGTATCCCATACAAGAATAGATTACCTCTTCGCCCGTTTTACAACACCTGTCAGCATCAAGAATTGAGTTTAATGCGTCACCGTTTTTGTGGTCCATACTAAAAAGCGGAATTCCTGCAGGCATACCCGATGTATGAGTCATAAGATGATGTATTTTACAGTCGCTGAAGTTGCCAGTGTAGTCCAGAAATTTGCCTATATTATCGTTCGGCGAAAGCATAGACTTTTCAATAAACTTCAAGGCAATCATCGTAGTCGAAACAAGCTTTGACAAAGATGCAATGTCAAAAAGTGTATCTTCAGTTATGTTTAAAACATCAGGTTCTGTCTGACGGTGTCCGAAAAATTCACGGACAAAAACTTGATGTCCGACACCGACAGCAACCGCAGCACACGGAAACGCTGTTCCCACACCATTATTTATTAGTTGTAACGCCTCTTCAAACATAAATACAGCCCTTTATTTAAGCTTCAAACCGTAAACAAGTGTTGTCTCTTTTGTTTCTATAAGCTCGAAACCGTATTTCTCGTAAAACTTTATTGCATTGTAATTTTTGTGCCATACAGTAAACATAACACCTTTGACACCCTTTTTACGAAGATTGTCACAAAGTGCATCCATAAGCTTTCTGCCTAGTCCCATATGCTGATATTCGGGAAGTATATCAATGTGAAGATGCGCAGGATAATCTTCTTTATATTTTTCCTGAGATTCAATCGCTTTTAGTGCCGACTTTCTTCTGCGATATTCCCATTTCTTGATTCGCGGATAGTAGCTGTTTAAGTAAACCTCTTTGAATTTATCAAAATTTTCAGTTGATATTACATAACCGATCGCCTTATCATTTTCATCGGCTGAAACGAAGCAGTTTTCGGGTTCATTTTCGATATAATAATCACAGTAAACTGCAAGAGAAAAATTGATTCCCCTCTTTGAACTTTTGCAGGGACCCTCACTGTTAAGGCAGACAAAACGGACATTTTCTTTATCTTTTTCTTTGTACGGTCTTATGGTCATTTTCATCACTTCCGATACGAGTGTATCATTAAAACGCACAAAAATCAAGGCGCAATATCTACGGTTTAATAATTGTAAAAATGAAAAAAATATTGTATTATTAAACCATACAGAACAAAAGGAGTTGTTAGTATGGCAGTAATTATCAGATGGGTTTCAGCAATTTTGGCAGTCCTTTTAGGCTTGCCGTCGCTTATCGGTGCAGTGTTCCAGAGCCTTACGAAATTAGGCTATGACGAAAGGCCTGTTGCTGCAATAGAAGAGAATTTTCTTGAGGGCAACGCAGAATTTATTGATGAAGCAAGTGCAGAATACTGGTCAGCGGGTTATGCGCGCAGGGTTCTTACTCCTGAAGACATAGACGAAACACGCTATTTCCTCGGCGGTTTTCTTAAATTCCCTGCCCAGGAAGCAACAGGTGTTGTTGATGAATTAGCTGTCAGAGCAGTTGTACTTGATGATAACTCAGGCAGAGGTGCTGCGGCTTTTGCCTGGATTGATGGAGTCGGCTTTATGAATGCTGACATAAAGGAAATCCGTGAAAAACTCGGTGATATTACAGGAGACGGCAAGCTTATCAGCATTGACGTCGGCTCTACTCATAACCACAGTGCAATCGATACTCAGGGCTTGTGGGGCAATATCCCGAAAAGCGGCAGAAATCAGGACTATATTGATTCGATAATCGAAAAAACAGCCGATGCAATCAGAGAAGCTTACAACAGCCGTAGCGAAGGCACACTTTACTATTCGGCAAAAGCTTGTCCTGAATTATTCTATGACGGCAGAGCTCCGTATTCAATTGACGAAAAGATTCACCTCTTCCGTTTTGTTCCGAAAGACAGCGGTAAGAAAGAAATTTACATAACAAACTTCGGCGGTCATCCGATTAATCTCGGTTGGAGTAACACAGAGCTTTCGGGTGATTTCCCGTATTATATCGAACAGGCTGTAACAGAAAACACAGACGCTGATTTTATCTTCGTTCAGGGTGCAATCGGCGGTGCGATTCACAATAACATGGGCGTTGAAAATGGTATCCCCGAGGAGCTTACATCATTTGAAAAAATGAAGGAATACAGCAAGATTGTTGCAGATATTCTTGCTGACCTTGCAAAAAACGGTGAAGCAGTTGAACCTATTCTCAATGTAAGACATGAGCAGATAGATTTTGAAGTAAACAACTTTGTATTCCTCCTTGCTGCAAGTGCCGACCTTTGTAATGTCAAGGCATTCAAGGAAGACGGCAAGATATATCTCACAAGTGAGGTCGGTTATGTTGAAATCGGCAAGAATATAAAGATCATCGAAGCTCCGGGCGAGATTCTTCCCGAGCTTGTTTACGGCGGCTTCTATTCAGCTGAAGAAGCTTTCAACGGTACAGAATATCCGTATGAAGGAATTGCAACCTGCTTTGACGAAGACGACGAGGTACTCGTTTTCGGTCTTTGCAACGATGCAGTAGGATATATCGTACCCGACAACGATTACAGTTCATCAGGCGCTGAGGGTCATTATGAAGAAACCGTTTCAACGGGTTCAAACAGCGGAACTGCATTCTCAAAGGCATTCTTTGAACTTCTTGAGGTCTGGGGGTAATTTCGGATGAAAATACTTCGATTTTTACGCCTTCCGAACCTGGTAAGAAGAATAATATCAGGTTTACTTTCGCTTATACTTTTCTTTGTTCCTAATTCAACATATACAAGCATCGATGAAACATCGGAATATATGCTCACAGGTGACGAAACCTTTTCTTACAGCGGAAAGAAATGGACAGTCGGCTTTGCAAAAGAAGTGCTTACTCCCGATGACATAACGGAAGAAAAGTATTATATCGCGGGCTACAATACAAACAACCCTGCACAGTCCGTGCTTGATGATATGTATGCAAAAGCAGTTTATCTTGATGATAATTCCGGCAGAGGCGGAGTTGTTATCTGTGCTATCGACTGCGTCGGAATCAGCCGTAAGGATATCAATGATATCCGAAAAATTGTAATCGAAAGTGGAAAAATTCCGAACCTTAAATCAATTAACATCTGTGCAACGCATACTCATTCTGCGATTGATACTCAGGGTCTCTGGGGCAAAAACTTCCTCTCTGACGGTAAAAATGAGGACTTTATGAATGAGCTCAAAGTCCGAACAGCCGATGCAATTATTTCCGCATACGAGGCAAGAAAAGACGGAAAGCTCTACCTGGGCACAGCGGAGAGCGAAGGCCTTCTGACAGATACAAGAACCCCCATTGACTATGACGCTACAATTACAAGACTCCGATTTGATCCTGCGGACGGCAGCAATGACACTTATATAGTGAATTTTGCTTGCCATGCCGAATGTCTCGGAGCAAGAACAACCGTTGTCAGTGCAGATTTCCCCGCATACATGGAAAAGGAAATCGTTGAGCAGACAGACGGTGCAAATGTCGTCTTCATAAACGGGGCAATCGGTGGGCTTATCACCTGTGAAAAGCTTGATGATGTTCTGCGCAACTTTGAGCTCGGTCTTGAATATGTCAAGGAATTCGGCAAGGATGTCGGCGAAGTTGTTATGAGCATAGACAATGAGACTGTTATTGCTCCTGCGATTAATATTAAAACCAAAGCAATTGAAATAAAATGCGATAATACAGCATTGTTGCTTGTCAGAATTCTCGGTGTTCTTAACAACGATATTTCCAAGGATAAAGACAAAAACATATCCATCATTACCGAAGTTTCATATATGGAACTCGGTACTAGGCAGATTGGTGTTTATATGATTCCCGGTGAGCTTTCACCTGAGCTTGAAAGCGGTAATTTCCTGCCTGCGGAAGATTCTGCAAATAAGACAGAGGCGGATTATACCGCACTTTCCGAAATGGCTCGTTGCGAGCATAATTTGGTTATCGGTCTTTGTAATGACGAAATCGGATACATCATTCCCGAAAACGATTTTCTTCTTCACGAATGGTTGCCTTACTTCAACAATACCGATGATGAAAACGGCAGAAGACACTACGAAGAGACAAACTCGCTCGGACCAAAGGCAGCAGGTGCAATACTTGAAGCTATGGAAAACCTGATTGCTTCTGTGGAATAAATTGAAACCGAACTGAAAATATTGCAAAAAGGTCAGGAACGCGGTAGTTTCTGACCTTTTTATTGTGTATTAAGTTTTATGATTGCAGAAAATTGGCCGAATCTAGAAAGAATAACTGATTTTGGTTGCGCTTTACTTGGTACGGATGGTATAATTATTTTAATAAGCGAATTTTTAAACTATTGCTATGAAATCTTAATCTCAATCTGAAATTTATTGTAACGGGAGGATACTGTATGAGTCTGAGTATGCTGCATTGTGACGGTGAAAAAATCATCAATGTCGAAGGAAAACAGGTGCTTTTGCGCGGGACAAATCTTGGAGGATGGTTGCTCGATGAATTATGGCAGGGCTTTTTCAAGGGTGGAGAAGCTCAGTGGGATATCGTGACCACGCTTGAAAGGCGTTTCGGCAAACAGGAAGCCGAAAGACTTATAAAAATCCGCGAAGACAACTATATAACAGAATATGATCTCGACTATCTTCAGTCTCTCGGTTTCACCTGTGTGAGAGTACCTTTCTGGTACCGTAATTTTCAGATGGACGATTCAGGCACCTGGAAGCGCAAGGAAAACGGCGAAATTGATTTTTCTCGACTTGATTGGATCGTTGATGAATGCGAAAAAAGAGGAATGTACGTCATTCTTGATATGCACGGTGTACCCGGGCATCAGAGCATCGCTCACCACTGCTGCCGTGTGAACCATTGCAAGCTTTACGATGAAACCGAAGAAGGTGCTTATTTCCGTTCACTTGCCTGTGATTTATGGAGTGAAATTGCCCGTCATTTTGCAGGTAACGGAACTGTTGCCGCCTACGACCTGATGAATGAACCGATGTGCGATTACGAGGGTGAAGATAAAGTCAACAGCAAGTATCACGATGTTTACTCGTTGCTTTATGATGCGGTCAGAGCAAATGACCCTGAGCATATAATTACGCTTGAGGCGATCTGGACGCCCGATGATATGCCGCATCCGTCAGAGCGAGGATGGGAAAATGTGATGTATCAATATCACCTTTATGACGATTCAAACGAAAGCTTTAAGGAAGTTACCACACACCACGCAAGTAAAAACTTCAATGTGCCTGTGCTTGTCGGTGAATTCTCCCCTTGCCGCGGAACGGCAGACTGGGAATACATACTGAAGCTTTTCAACGAATGCTCATATAACTGGCAGACATGGACTTATAAAGGACACTGCGCAGAGGGAAAAACGAGCCAATGGTTTATGATGGGTTCGGATAACCCTGACAATGTTGTTGACATTAATAACGACTCCGTCGAGGAAATTGAACGCAAATGGTCTTCTGTCAGAACAGAAATCTGCTGTAAACCGATGAATGACCATGCTTTGCTTTCCGAATATGCAAAAGCATAATAATCCGTTCAGATAATACGGTGATTAATATGAAATATTTATTTTGCTATTTTGTCGGTAATATGCCTGAGGAGGAATCAGTGCATTTTGCCGTATCATCCGATGGCTATAACTTTGAACCGTTAAATAAAAACGAACCGATTATAAAGCAAAAGCTCGGCAAAAAATGCTGCCGTGATCCGTTCATCTTCCGCGACGAAGACAATATTTTTCATATCATTGCGACAGATATGCGTTGTTATGATGGTTGGAACAGCAACAACTCAATGGTTGTCTGGGACAGTGAAGACCTTCTTGTTTGGAAAAACGAAAGAATAATAGATTTTTCAAAGTTCGAAAGTACAAAAAGCGCAGACAGAGTGTGGGCACCCGAGGTGATTTTCGATAAGAAAAAGGGCGAATATATGATTTATTGGACTCACAATAATTCTGACGATGACCTTGATACAATAACCTGGTATGCCTACACAAAGGACTTTGCGACTCTGACTACAGAGCCGAAGATTCTGTTCAGGCCCAAAAGCGGAATGTGCGGAATCGATGCCGATATTATCGAAAAAGATGGCAAATATTATCTCTATCAGGCAGACGGAGAAGAAGAGGCAATCTGCTATGCGGTGTCCGATAACGCTAACGGTCCTTACTATGAGCCTGATGATAACAAAGTTTCAGTTGCAACCGTCGCTTTAGAGGGCAACTGCATATATAAAATTCACAGTACGGATAAGTATGTTTTAATTGCAGACCAATTCCGAGACGGTGGATATTTTATGCAGGAAACAACTGATATGATTAACTTTAAAAAGGTTGACGAAGGTTGCTTTTCACTTAATCATTTAAGACCCCGACACGGTTCAATGCTTCATATAACCGACGATGAACACAAAAACCTGATTGAATATTATAAATAAGCTTTTCTGTCGCGGTACAATCGTTCTTGGAAACAGCCTGAGCTTCCGCTGCGAAGTTTTTTCGCAACTTCGATTGACCGGAAGATAATATTTTGATATCATAAAGATTAGAAATTATGCTGCGAGGTGGACATTTATGTCAGAGAGTAAAATAAAATACCTTCTCGGAATTGACGGTGGAGGAACAAAAACTGAGTTTCTTCTGACCGATCTGAACGAAAAAGAAATAAAACGCATTTTTCTCGGTCCGTCAAATCCTGTCAATATCGGAATTGAAAACACAAAAGCAGTTCTTCATCAGGGAATAACAGAAATCTGTGAGGGTTTTGACTTTGCGGAAATTTCCGTATTTGCAGGGCTTGCAGGTGGCGGCACGGGAGACCTGAAAACTGAAATTAACAACTTCATTGGCGAATTCGGCTTCGGCGCATACTTAAACGGCAGAGATACCGACAGCGTTGTGAAAATTGCACTTAAGGACGAAGACGGCGTTGCTATGATTATGGGAACCGGTATTATTGCTTTCAGCAGTTGTGAGGGTGAGCTTCACCGTGTCAGCGGCAGAGGCTATCTGATCGACAAAGGTGGCTGCGGCTTCAATTATGGTTCCGATGCCCTTACCGCTGCATTTGAATACCTTGACGGCAGAGGTGAAAGCGCTCTTATCTTTAATCTTGTTGAAGAAAAACTCGGCCAGAGCCTTGATTCTTCGGCTCCTGCAATCTATGCGGGAGGAGCAACCTTTGTCGCATCCTTTGCACCCATAGTCTTTGAGGCATATAAGCAGGGCGACGACGTGGCACGCAAAATCCTTGAACGTAACACTTATGAAGTTGCAAAGATAATCAAGACCGCGCGTAAACACCTTAAAAACGGCGGTAAAACGGTTATTTGCGGCGGACTTTGCAAACAGAAAGAAATATTACTGCCTTTCCTTGCTGATCACCTTGAAGGCGACGATTTACCCATTTTTTCAGATGAAAAGATGATTGACGGTGCAGTATTGATTGCAAAGTCAATAGCAGAAAACGGTGAACTTTGATGCTGAAAACCGAAACAAGAAACAAGAATACATATGATATCGATAAGATGTCAACGCTTGAAATGCTGAAAGTAATCAACGATGAAAATGCAGTTGTTACAAAAGCCGTTGAGGACGCTTTACCGCAGATTTCGGTAGTGTGCGACACGGTCGCTGGTACAATAAAAAACGGTGGACGAGTGTTCTACATTGGAAGCGGAACTTCGGGCAGGCTCGGTGTCTGCGATGCTGCCGAATGTCCTCCGACCTTCGGCGTTCCGTATGACCTTTTCAACGGAATCATTGCAGGCGGAGAAAATTGTATGTTCAAGGCGGCTGAAAATGCAGAAGACAATCCCGAAGCAGGAATTGAAGACCTTAAAAGCCATAATTTTTGCAACAAGGATGTTCTGATAGGCATTTCAGCCTCGGGATCGGCAGCTTATGTTATTTCAGCTGTCGGTTATGCAAAAAGCATCGGTGCAAAAACTGCTTCAATTACCAACAACCCTGATACCGAGCTCGGTACTGTTGCAGACATTGATATCTGTGCGGATACGGGTCCCGAAGTTATCACAGGCTCGACAAGAATGAAAGCAGGAACGGCACAGAAAATCATACTCAATATGATTTCGACCGCTTCTATGGTCAGATGCGGTTGTATTTATGAAAATCTGATGATAAATCTTCGCCCGACGAATAAGAAGCTTCGAAAAAGAATGATTGGCATCGTTACCGAAATCCTCGGGTGTACAGCTGAAAACGCAGAAAAGCTTCTCGAAAAAAACGAATGGAATATACGAAAATCCATCGAGAAATAAACAAAGTCAGGAAATACTGCGTATTTCCTGACTTTTTATTTGTTCTGAAAATTATAAAACTGAAGGTTTTTCAGCATTAAGAATATTGAAAAGCTGCTCTTTATCATAAACCGAAACGCCTATCGATTCAGCCATATTCAGCATCTCTTTAAAATCCGGCTTCGAATTTAAGAACTTCATTTTATAGTAATCGTACTTTATGTATGCCCACAGATAATAATAGATCCCTTTGGGTTCAATCATAACTGCTGCATTCAGATATTCCTCAGCCTTATTGATTGCAGACTTTTGCGACAAAAATGCTCTTTTACCGCCCAGGCAACAAATCGCAGCATAAAAATAAACTTCAGAATTATCGAAGTTATCCACAACCGCTCTTTCAAAATACGTCAATGCTTTGTCATACATTTTCAGTTTAAGATAACAGTATGCAATCGCTGTATTTCCTTCGTTGTTGTCCGGTTCTGCGGACAAATCCCTCTGGTACGACATAGCGTACTTATTTACCATCGGCAACGGCATCGTCGCAACACTGTTGAAAGTTGAAATTGCAACCGGTCCGTCACAATATTCACATTTTTTCGCACCTATCTCCAAAGGTGCACCACAGTTTCTGCACTTTAAATCCAATACGTCTACTGACAAACAGATCACCCTCCATTACATTTTCATTTTCTTTTATGTATTATCACAAACCGTTTCCCTTAACACAAAAACTTTGTTCAATTACGTCTCTAATTATAGTCTAAGGATTAAAAAAGGTCAATGTCTGAGGGGCCTATAAGTCCCTGTTTTTTTATTTAAAACGAATGATACCCAAACACTCAAAAGCGTTTAAACTACTTCTCTTGTTCAATCAGACTCATCATAAACAATTCGCAGAAGCAATACAAATCTTTTTCTTTTTGTCCAGTTTTTGCAACAGTATACTTGCTTTTTTATTCAGTCGTATGTTAATGTTTATATATACATTGATTATTGCGGAGGTTCAGATATGAAAAAAGAGTATTGCGGAATGCCGATGAGAATCGTGCATACAGGAGTTACACAGTTTGCGCCCGAAAATTCATTGGAAGCTTTTCAGAAAGCAGCCGAGCTTGGATTCGAAGGCATTGAAATGGATCTCCAGATCAGCGGAGACGGCGAAATAATCATAACCCATAACGGTAATTTGGGTTATATGACCTTTGAAAGGCACCGTGATGTTCTTAAAGACCTGACAGCTGAGCAGATTAAAAAGTTTGACATTCCATACCGTGATGCACTCAAGTTCAAATACCCTCCCTATCCCTGGACGGAGCATTTCGGAGGCAGGCGTATGATTACTCCGCCCGACTATGTTGAAGACAGAGTTACGCATCTGATTACCTTCCCTGAATTTGACGCGTGGTTATCTACCGTTGACTATGATTTCACTGTTGAGGTTGAATTCAAGTGCAAGGGTATGTGTCCGCGAATGGACGAAATACTTGCAAAATCAACAAACGTTTCACGATACATCTTTTTCTCGGGCGACTGGGAAGTCCTTGAGGAAATGCAGGAGCATTACCGCAAAAACGGCAAACCCGAAGGTCTTCGCTTCGGCGCAAACATCCGCTTTATCAACGAAAAGACAATGGATTTCGTTAAACGTTCTGACCTTTGGGAAGTCGGACTTAATAATGAGGCATTTACCAAAGCTGATGTTGAAATGTTTGAAAGTATGGGAATCAAAGTTTTTTCAAACCTCGGCGATTACCCCGAATGGTGGCAGCAGATCTGCGATATGGGCATAGCAGGATTCAAAACGAATTATCCTGATGCTTATACCGAATGGTGGCTCAGTACCCATTAAAAATCAAACACTATAAACAAGACCCGTGAGGTTGGTTCGGCCAACTTCACAGGTCTTTTTCTTTGATTTGTTCTGGTGCTTTAATCGTCAATTTACAGCAATATCATAAACTCTTTGTAGGCATTGGGATTTGCAAAAACAACATCGTTAGGCGTTGAAAAGTTGATTTCTTCGCCATCGTAGTTTGATACTATACCACCAGCTTCTTTTGCAATCAGCGTTCCCGCCGCTATATCCCAGGGCTGTAAACCTTTTTCGAAAAACACTTCACATCTGCCGCAGGCCACCATACATATGTCGTAAGCAGCTGAACCGCTTCTGCGGATATCACGGGAAAGATCAAAAACTTTTCTAAGAAGTGCAAAGGTTTCGTCTGTGTTTTCAGGATGATACGGTGATGTTCCGAAAAGTGCAAGTCCGTCGGAAAGAGGACGGTCGCTGACGTTTATCTTGTCGCCATTCAGGTATGCGCCCTTGCCCTTTTCAGCGCTGAAGATCTCGTTGGTATAAGGATTATACACAACACCTGCAATAACATCGTTTGCCTCGCAGAGTGCAACGGAAATACAGCTGCATCGGTAGTCCTGCATAAAGTTCGTAGTGCCGTCAATCGGGTCTATGATAAAGCGCAATCCGCTTGTTGAAAAATCATTTTCGCCTTCTTCACCGATGAACTCAGCCTCTGGGAAAGACTTGCTGAGCTCTTTAAACAGGAACTCCTGCACAGCAACATCATACTTTGTCACAAAGTTTTTCTTACCTTCTTTAGCAGTTATACTGCTTTCCTGATTGTGTGCAGAAAGAATAATCTTGCCTGCTTCTTTTACTGTTTCGATAATTTTATTAACCATAATTCATCATCCTTTTATATAACAGTTTTTTCTTTTGTTCGTTTGGTTTTTCCGAATAGCATTATAGCATATTCAAAATGTGTAAATCAATAAATGTCGTTAACGAAAATATATTTTCTGTAATTTGCTTGATATGTTTTCAAGGTGATGTATAATTGAATTATGCTTATTCTGAAAGGATGCACAAATATGCCTGATAATAAATCCGAAAACACAAAGCTTTCAATCGCTCCCTCTGTCTTCGCCGTTGAAAACACGTATCATATTATGGTAAGCATCAGCTATCCATCTCTTGTTTTTGTAAGGGTCGGCGACGAAGAATACTTTGATGAATCTAACGGCATTATGCGCTCGCAGTCGTCGGTACACAGAGTCATTGTTCCTATGTCTGAACTTGATAAGGCAGGAAAATATACCGTTTTTGTCCGTCCGATTATTGAAAGGAAGCCGTATTTTACCGAAACAGAATCTCTCAGGGCGTACGAATATAAATTTTATCCTGTACCCGACGGAGAAATCAGGGCCTATCATATTGCTGATGCGCACAATCACATTGACGGTCCTGTCAAGGCGGCTCAAACTTTCGGAGACATCGACTTTCTTATACTCAACGGAGACGTTATAGACCACAGCGGTGATCCGTCCAAGTTTGAAAACATTTACATCATCTGTTCCGAGCTTACGGGCGGTATGAAACCTGTGATTTTCAGCCGCGGTAATCACGACTTGCGCGGAAATTATGCGGAAAAATTTGCAGACTACACACCGAATTCAAACGGCAACACTTATTACACATTCAGGCTCGGTCGATTGTGGGGAATTGTGCTTGACTGCGGTGAGGACAAGACTGACGACCATCCCGAATACGGCTATACCGTTGCCTGCCACAGATTCCGCAAACGCCAGACAGAATTTTTAAAGAAAATAATTTGTGAAAAAGATAAAGAATATGAAGCTGACGGCATTGATACACGGTTGGTCATCTGCCATAACCCTTTCACGTGTATTGCTAAACCGCCCTTCAATATTGAGCAGGAAATATATTCTCAGTGGGCTGAGCTTTTAAGAGAGTATATCAAACCTGATCTTATGATATGCGGTCATTTCCACGACACTGCTGTATGGAAGCCAGGCGGAAAAGAAGATACTTTGGGACATCCTTGCAACATCGTAGTCGGTTCTGATATCGATTTTGATTCAGGTAACTTTACGGGCTGCGGATATATTTTCGGCAAAGAATCAACAGAAATTCTTTTCACCGACAATAATGGAAATGTCAGCAAACCGATCCGAGTTATCTGAATTTACAAAGCCACGACTAAATATAACAAAAAACGGACCTGAATCAGGTCCGTTTTTATAATACTTTTATCAGAAGTCAAACATAAATCTTCCGCCGGGCGCAACATCACCGTACTTATAAAAATCCATAATGTCGCCGTCGGTCTGCATATTATCCGAAAGCTTGAAGTTGAAATGAATCTCCGCCCCTGCTTCGAGCCCGAGTGCCTTTCTCGGCACGGACAACTGCATAACATTTTTGTTGACGGTATACTGTGCGGTTCCCATACTTTCAAAGTTCCAGCCACCCGTTGAACGTTCAATATTTACCGTATTTTCCGTTGTATTGTCACGGTTGATTACGTATTCAAAGCCTTCCCAGTTTGCTGATTTGCCCGAAGAATCGGTATCAATGAGAATCCGCATCCACGCTGAATCCGTGTACGGTGTTATGTCGTCAACCGTCTCGATTCTGAAGTAAATATTTTTGTTGTCATACGTTACTTTTACGCTTCTGAAATCGTTGCGCATTGTGTCGCTTTCGTAACGAAGACCAACCCAACCGTCAGCATTTCTTGTTTTGGTACTGCCTGTATAATGAATATATTCATTGTCGACCCACTGCCACTGTTTATCAGAGCCGAAGATATTTATTGTCTGTCCACCCTGGGTTTTCATCGGCTCGGTAACGCCCTTGAAACGGCGTATATTTGCACAGAGCTGATAGTAATAATGATCCTTTAGAATTCCTGCCGCAGGCTCAATATCACGGCTGTATTCGTCGCTGAACTGGTCCGGGAAAGCATTTTCCGTTCCCATCCATTCCTGCCATCTGCCTGCAATCCACTCATTCCAACCCGTAACGAATATGAAATCAGGGTCACACTCAATTGCATAATCCCACTGCTGTTGGAAATTAAGCCCGTAAAGCATACTGTTTTCGGTAGAGGAATCAACCGTTACAATCTCGTCACCTTTTTTAAAGCTGTATGAATAATCACCGTGAGCAAAGCTTCTGCCCTGCACATTGCCACCGCTGTTCATTGCAACAAGCTCGCCGTCAGCAGCATTCTGCGCAACAGAAACACACATCTGCTCAACACCGCCGAAAAGCGATGTTCCGAACTTCGTCTGCGGATAGTCACTGCACCATCCCCACACTTTTTCTGTTATAGAACGGTTGTCCGTAAAATACGTCGGGTGGTTATTTCTGAACGTAAAAAAGTCAAGAATCTCTTTTTCATAATCGTCAAACTCATCAAGAGCTTCCTTGTGTGCCATAACCAGAGGCTTACCGTCCCACATAAACCAGAGGTGCTGATATCTGCCCTTTGAATATATTCTTTCATATAAATTGCGAAGAGAAACCGTCGAATCCTCCCCTGCATCGAACGGAAGCATAAAAGCAATCTGCGGGACATTCACGCCCTCTTTGATCGCCTCGTCGAAAACTCTGAACAAAGCTTCATAACCCTCGTCCCAGATCTGTGTTCCGTTTGTGCAGTCAAATATGATTACATCAACACCTGCATCGGCAATAAGCTCAGCGTGTTTCCTGACCACGTATTCATCAAGATTCTGATAGTAACCGTAAAGAGGCTCATTCCAATAGTACGGTTTTCCGTCAGGACGCTCTCCCCACGCAGGATGGTTATAGTCATTAACAGCTTCGGGGTACTTCGAAAGCATTTCCGTTGCGTTCTCAGCCTCAAATCCCGATGCAAAATTGTAGTGCCAGATCCAGTAAAACAAACCTACAAACTTCTCGCCGTCGCGTTCTCCGACCTCTTCGTATGTCGGCAAGCTTCTTCCGAGACCGTCAACAGCCACCCAGGTGTCAGGGCGTACTTCTCCGTAGTAATTCTCATTCACATTGTACGTCCCGAAAAGGCCGATACCTATCATTGAAGGCAACATAAAAATTGTTGTGAAAACAGAAATTATCGTCTTTAATACTGTTGACATTCCGATTCCCCCAGTGATTAAATTTATCTTTCAGCAATATTATAATTTAATAGTTTTTATTTGTCAATTTGACAGCCTACCGAAAAAAGTTCTGGTTTATCTGAGAATGATAATACGATAGCGCGAAGAGAGAACAAAGATATAAAAAGCCAGGAAACACCAAGTATTTCCTGACTTTTATCTATATGATATTAGTTTTTCTTCGGTGCCTCAATTTGGTTAAGCTGAGCATTAAGACCAAGAAGCTCTTCCTTTGTGAACTTGACGTCCATCATACCGCCCATAAGGGTGAAGAGTCTGAGCGCGGTAAATCCGCCCATCATGCTCATCATATCAGCATTGATTTCAAATCCCATAGCTTCCATCTGCGGTTCTTCGCCGTTTTTACCGCCCATCATTTTAGCAAAAAGGCCCATAAACAGCTGCTGACCCTGCGGAGTGGAGATGATATCGCTCATTTTATCATTCAGAGAAAGATATCCTTCAGGAGCGTCAATATCGAACCAGTTAAGCACAGCGCCCTTTTCAACAAGTCTGTATGACTCATTAAACTTATCTACCTTACGGATAATGCTGCAATCCTTCTGATCTCCTGCGACAGCAACAAGCTCAGTTTCGCCTTCGT
The DNA here is from genome assembly GCA_017625835.1 of Clostridia bacterium. Taxonomy (GTDB): domain Bacteria; phylum Bacillota; class Clostridia; order Oscillospirales; family Acutalibacteraceae; genus CAG-488. The sequence continues at coordinate 13,902 of JAGAKF010000012.1, read as the reverse complement.
TCTTAACCATAAACTTAAAGAAATGATCTTCGGCAGTCTTTTTGCCCACCGATACACCGTTTGCAAAAAGTTCAACCTCGTGAAGATTTGAATAAACGGTAACCGAAGTTTCGTCCTCTACCCTGTCAACATAACGTTTGGAGCAAAGGTGAACAAACGGCTCGTCGGAAAGCCATGCTTTATAAGCATAGAAAGAGTCCTTCTTATACTTACGGTCAAACGTTACAAGTCCCTTGTGATTCTGTCCGTTTTCGCCGCCCTCATTTCTTGCATCAGCGCCAAAATCGAACATATTCCATACGTGAGTTGCCCACATATATTTTCGGGTAAAGAACTGTTTGATAAGCTCTTCATGATAATATGCCTGATACTCCTCGGTATAGTCGCCCTGCTTCGGGTCTGATGTATGCCAGTCAAGCGCCTCGCAACCGTATTCCGAACAGCCGATCGGAATGTCGGGATGCATTTCATGAAACTTGTCAAACCACGGGCCGTTCATTGAGGTTTCTCCGCCATACCATCCGAAATAATGGTTATACGATACTACATCAGGAATCTGCAGATACGGGTCATCCATTTTGCACATGGAAACGGCCGCAACGGTTGTAAGTCGGGTCTTATCAATCTCGTGACAAAGATCGTTGAGTATTCTGTGATTTTCAAGAAGATCCTCATCAGATCCGCCGATACCGATCTCGTTAGAAAGTCCCCAGACAACAATTGACGGGTGGTTATAATTCTGGTAAACAAGCTCCTTCATCTGAGAGATTGTGTTTTCTCTGCCTGTCGGCATATGCTTTGAAATATATGGAATTTCAGCCCAGATGACCAGACCCTTTTCGTCGCAAAGGTCATAGAAATACTGATCGTGCTGATAATGCGCCAGACGGATTGTTGTTGCTCCGACTTCGCATATCAGGTCGATATCCTCTTCGTGATGCTCGGGAAGAAGTGCATTGCCGAAGCCCCACCTGTCCTGATGGCGCGAAACACCACGGAGCGGATATTCCTTACCGTTAAGGATAAAACCGTTTTCGGGATCGATTTCAAAAGTACGGCAACCAAAACGTGTGCAAACATTATCGATTACTTCACCGTTCTCAACAAGCTCCGCTTCACAGCAGTAGAGGTACGGATCAATTCGTCCGTTCCAGAGGCGGACGTTACTGATTGCAAGATCTGCCGATGTTTCGGCTGTTTCAACAGTATCAACTATATTTTCGTCCGCATCATATACCGTATAGCGGACAGTCTGTCCTGCTTTTGCGTTTGTAATATAAGTCTCAACGTGAACCTTTGCATTCGCTCCGTCTACCGTAGGAGTAACGGCAATACCGGGAGCACCGAAGAAATCAAGATCAAAGTGGCTCTCATTGACACAGATAAGATTTACGTCTCTGTAAAGTCCGCCATAGAACGTAAAGTCTGCCATCTGCGGGTAAACGGTTTCGTTTGCCGAGTTGTCCACAGTGATAACAAGAATGTTCACCGCCTCAATGGCATCTGTAAGGTTGACTCTCCAGGTAGAATATCCGCCATCGTGATGAGCAAGCTTTTTACCATTTAAATAAACATCGGCTGACGAGTTAGCTCCCTTGATTTCAAGATAATACTGTTCCGCTTCGGGAAGATCCATTTTGCCGAAAGATTTTGCATAATAAGCCGTACCGCGGAAATAATCGTTATCGCCGTCCTGTCCGTCGATAGCATTCCACGAATGCGGAAGATTAACAAAATTCCAATCTGCAGGCATTGCTGCCGGGATTTCATTTGCCTGCTTTGTAAAGTCCCATTTTCTGTTGAAGTTTATAATATTTCTCATAATTCTCTCCTGACTTATTTTAGTTATAAAAGTCCGACAGGCTCAGCTATCGGACTTTTTATTTTAAGTTTTATTTTTCAACGATTTCAGCTGTATTTTCTCTGCCGAGTTCTGCGTTCATCTTAGCAAGAGTTTTCTTGTCAAGGTTGTAGACAAGACCAAGACCGATAAACTGAAGAACTGCCGAGAACATATAAGTTGCAGCAACGATATATCTCATATTAACAGCAACTTCCCATACCTGATTGCCTTCGTTTGCACCTACGTAACCGAATGCTACCATAATAACAAGAACAAGGGAAGGTCCGATACCCTGAGCAAGCTTACGGAAGAAAGAATGAAGAGAATAAACCGTACCTTCTTCACGTGTGCCGAATTTCCACTCGTTATAGTCAATAGCATCACCCATCATAGCCCAGGAAACAGTAGAATAGATTCCGAGACCAAGTGAGAAGAACAGCTGGCAGACAATGTAGAGTACAAGGTCAAGCTTTGTATTCTCGGGGAATACAAGGAAAAGACCAAGACCTGAAACGATGGAAACGATTGAACCGAATGTTGCAAGCTCTTTTTTACCGAACTTGGCAACGCATTTACGTGCAAGCGGTGTGAACACCATAATCGGAATCATAGCAAAGAGCTGAATGATACCCGAAATCTGAACATTTTTAAAGTATGACTGGAAAATAACAGTAACGGCGGTAGTCGCGCCCTGCATACCGATAAACATACCCATTGCAGCAATAGTTGCACCGACTGCGGGACGGTTTTTGATAAAGTTGCCGAAAGCCTTGAATACATTAAACTTCGGAGCTTCTTCGCCGATTTCAGCGTTGGTGTCAACACGGATTTCAGTATTCTTTATCATAAACGCAAAGCAGATGAAACCGAGAACACCCATAATAAGAGCCGCAATAAATACTCTTTCACCTATGAGGTTGTTGTCTTTATCATAAATAATAAAGGGAAGAATAACCATCGGAAGCATATTTCCGAAAATTGAACCGATAGAACGCCAAGCAGAAAGCGAAGCTCTGTCTTTAACGTCATTAGAAATAAGAGAAAGAAGTGAACCGTACGGAACGTTGGCAATGGTATAGAAAGCATCCCATATAACATAACCTGCAATAAAGATTATTGCCTTTGCAAAAGTCGGAGCCTTCGGGAAGGGCAGGAAGCAGCAAGCACCGCCTACGATAAGACCGATTGAACCGAACCAGATGTATGCGAGAAACTTATTTCTCTTATATTTGCGTTTGTCTGCGTCAATAATAGAACCGATAAGCGGATCGTTGATAGCGTCCCATACCTGAACTACAATTAAAAGAAGTGCGTACCAAAGGTCCATCTGCATAAACTGTGTCCAGAATATAGCCATTGTACCTTTAAGAGCAAAGCTCATGTTACAGCCAAGGTCACCTGCAGCGTAAGCAACACAGTCACGGATACTGAACTTGCGGTTTCCGTTAGCATCAAGCTGAACTTGTTTTTTTGCCATAATGATTCCTCTTTTCTTCAAAATTTTTAGAACAAGGCAAATTTATTAAAAATCACCTATAAATAACCCGCTGTATACAGTATAAAATATTCAGGATGTATTGAGTGAGTAATATTTTAAATTATTTTTGTATTATTTTAATATATCATCGGAAATTATGGTTGTTTTTATACAAAAAATATGGTAATATGTGTAAAAATAATGATTATTTTGTAGAGGTTTATAATGTTTCAGGAAAACGAATTTTCTTTTTTAAAAGAATCGCTTGAAAAATGCGGTTTAAGCGTTACTTTAGTCTCCCCGAACGACACTGTTTTCGACATAATTGACGAACGGGATATAACTTTTTTTGAAAAAATTTTTTCGTCCGACACTACTTTAGACAATATGCTCGGCGGTATTAAACCTAATACTCTTTACAAATTTAAAGATTCTTTTTCCCTTTTATACAATGCTTTCTTGCTTCCGCAAAGCACAGGTCGCAGAGTTGTCGTAATCGGCCCGTTTTTGCAGGAAAGATTAGACGAGGGACAAATACTGGAGCTTTGCCAGAAAAACAGGTTTGAACCGAAATATCAAAAATCCATAAATGAATTCTGTGCAATTATTCCGATTTTATCACCATACAACCCCATATATGTGTTTCTGGATTCTTTTTGCGAAAGAATGTGGGACGGGAAATATACGATTGTTGATATCGTAAGTGAGAGCGCATCTGAACAGCCGTCTCTTACGGAAAACTCCGGACGTGAGCTTGATAAAATATTTTCAGAAACAAAAGCAATGGAGCGCCGTTATGCTTTTGAAAATGAAATATTGGATGCCGTAACAATGGGTTCCGAAAGCAAGCTGAACAAGCTTTTTCAGGCTTTTAACGAATCTTTTTTTGAACGGCGTGTTGCAGACCCTGTACGAAACGCAAAGAACTACGGAATCATTATGAACACTCTCCTCAGAAAAGCAGCTGAACGCGGCGGTGTTCACCCGATACATCTGGACAAAATCTCCTCCGATTTCGCCATAAAAATCGAACTTTTCACTTCGGTCGAGCAAGGCAACGACCTTATGACGGAGATGTTTAAAGCCTACTGCCGACTTGTAAGAGAAAAATCCTCATCGTATTCACCAATTGTAAAATCAGCGGTTATTGCAATAGACACCGATCTTTCCGCAGAACTCAGTCTGAGTTCACTTGCCAAACAGCTTAATGTTAGCAACGTTTATCTTTCCGCAATATTCAAAAAAGAAACAGGTAAAACAGTTACGGAATATATAAATGACAAACGGATTTCCTATGCGAAGCATTTACTGCAGACTACTTCTCTTCAGATCCAGACAGTTTCACTTCACTGCGGAATTATGGATGTTCATTATTTTTCAAAGCTGTTTAAACAAAAAACAGGAAAAACACCCTCGGGCTTCCGTGCTGAAATAATGAAACGAAAATAGCCAAAAAGTATTTCAATAAAAGCTCAAGAAAAAAACACCCTTGTGTCGATTTACAAACGCAAAGGTGTTTTTATATACTTTAAATTTCTCTGCTGACTTTATAAATCCGCCTTCCGAAGCAACTCGTTTTTATCAAAACCATAGATTTCATACTCATATCTGTTGTAAAGATTTTTTTCTTTACTCTGATTGACTGCAAAAACCTGATTCGTTGAATAAAGAATCGCTGTTTTTATACTTTTGTCGATATTTTCAATAAAATATTTCTTCACTTGCTTATAAAGCGGATCTTTGATTTTCAGAACTTCAGGAATCTGCACCGACGACGAACAACAGAGCAAATCGCAAAGAATTTTCTCTCTTAAAATCTCCTTGTTACACTTGCAACAGAAGAAATTGTAAAGACTTTCTGCATAGTCACTCAATCGCATTTTATTACCGTTTACAGAATTTCCGAAATCATTGAAAACATCAAACGGAGAAAGGCCGACTTCATCCGTAAGATATTCAAGAGTAAATAAAAACCGTCCACTGTTGTAAAGTCGGTCAACGGCATCTTCACAATTCTTCAGCATTTTAATTTCATCTGACGAAAGCCACGGTGTTGACGTAACCTCATATGGCGGCTCATCGGCAAACGTGCAGGGATATTTTTCACTGTTTTCTCTCATATCCGCACCATAGAGAAGCTTTAAAAACCCCATCTGAAGCATATGAGCTTTGAGTGAATAACCAATATTAAAACTGTTTCTGAAGCTTTCAAGGTCTTCACCCGTAAGTCCTGCGATGAGGTCGATATGGATGTGCATATTATTGAATGATATAAGTTTCCTTATGTTATCAACAAGCTTCTTTGTGTTGGTCTTTCGGTTAATTATCTTTAACGTTTCCTCATTAAATGACTGCATACCTACTTCGAGCTGAACTGCACCGTAGGGCATTGAAGACAGAATTTCAAGTGTACTTTCCTTTAAAATATCACCCGCGATTTCAAAATGGAAGCACACAGTTTCAGGAATCTCTTTGCCGTAATTCTCTTTGATGAAAAGCAAAATTTCGTTAGCCCGTTCTGAGTTTGCATTGAAAGTTCGGTCAACGAATTTTACCGTCTGCGTTCCGCTTTGAGCAAGTCTGATTATATCATTTTTCACCCGCTCAATATTGAAAAAGCGAAGCGGTGAACATCTTCCCGAAAGGCAGAAAGCACAGCGGTAAGGACATCCGCGTGCAGTTTCAATATAAGAAATTCTGCCGTTGAGATTTTCGAAAAATTCGTCACTATACGGTGATGGTGGACTATCCATATACTCTCTTTCAGGTGTCGTGATTATTTCATCGTTTTTTCTGTACGTAAGACCAAAAACTGTCGCAAAATCTCCGTTCATATTATCAAGGAAATCAGGAAATGACCACTCCCCTTCTCCCGAAAGAACAAAATCAACAAAACTGTATTTTTCAAGAACATCTTTCGGTCGGTACGCAACCTCGGGACCCCCAAGAACAATTTTGCAGCCGTGGGTTCTTTTTAAAACACTGCAGATTTCAAGCGTTTTCGTAATATTCCAGATATAGCAGGAAAAAGCCACAACATCAGGTTTTTCATTTATGATCTTTTCGGCAAATGATATTATATCGCCGTTAATCGTGCTTTCCATAACCGTAGTGTCATGAGAAGATTTTGCGAATTCACGTACTCCCGCAAGCAAGCACCAAGGAGAAAGCGAAGCGTGGACATATTTCGAATTAAGACAAGCAATAACGACCTTCATAGTTTTCTCCTTTCTTTTAACTGCGGTCAAGATTTTTTATAGAATAACACAAAATAAAAGACAAATCAAACATACTTATTCATACAACCCATTTTGTCATTAAAACAATATAAATCTGACACAATTATTCTGCTTGCATTTAATGCAAGGCAGTGCTAAAATAGAAAAAAGGGGTGGTAATATGCAAGAAAATAAAATGCAGAAAACTTATATGGCTGTCTGCGGAATAATCGCTGCCGTATACGGCTTATGGATGTCACTGTTTATGCGTTGGGATCAATACCCGTACATAATCCCGACAGATGCCGATATGCGTTTACCGGCAGAAGAATTTGTTGCAAAATTCGACGGTATGCTTTATGAACCGCTGTACGCCAACGCTACGGTTTACTGGCTGTGGGTAATTTTCTCAACTGCAGTTCTTTTTATGTACGCTTTGTTCATCAAAAAGATTCTCTTTGCTGACAAAATTACAAAAACAACAACCGTTTTTTGCGCAGTTAATCTGATTGCAGGTTTTGCTTTCATCACATGGTACGGATTTTTAAGCTTCCCTGCTCAATTTGGAAATATCCTTACCGATGTTACTGCAAGTATGCTCGGTCTGCGATACCCCTGGTATTTCAAAATTTGGGGTGTTCTGGCTTCGCTTTCAATTTTCACGAACACACTGTATATGTACCGCAAGAACAACTACAAAGGTAAAGCAGGTGTTATCGTAACTTCACTCGGTTGCGCAGCAATTTACGTTACAATCAACGTTCCGTCAGCAGGCCTCGACCTTGTTATGACCGCAAGATGCCTTTCCCATTGGGCGACAGCCCTCATCTTTGCCTTTTTAGGCGCGGCAGGAGTAATTATCTTTTTGTTGCATAAATTCAGACAGAAAGACAAAAAGTATATGGTCGCAACAATCGTTTTCTGCGCGGTGCTCATTCTTATGCTCGTACTTCTCGTAACAGTCGGTAAGAGTGCATTCATTGAAAATCTTCCTATGTGGGTTGCATACGCATTGTTGTTCATCATAAACTTCACTTCTTTCTTTGACAAAAAAGAAAGCAAAACCATATCGGAAGAAAAGCAAAAACAAACTGTTCATTAAAATTAAAGATGTTTAACCTGACGTTTGCTGACGTCAGGTTTTTCTTTTTAAAAGCAAAAAATCCACTTGGTTTCTGTCTTTTCAACATTTTGCTTTATACCTTGATATCACAACATAAATATTGATTGTTTATTTGTTATGTGATATAATACTTTATCATTTTTGTTATGTATACATTTTTGTGTAATCCTATAAAAGAGGTGGATTCCTTGAAAAAACTTGATTTAAAAATTGTCACAAGCGTTGCTGCGGCAATTATTGCCGTTTACCTTGCTACGCGTTACTGGCCGAATATCGCAAGCGTGCTCGGTTCGGTTCTCTCTGCCGCAACACCGATTATCTTCGGATTTGTTGTTGCCTATCCCATAAATATTCTTATGGCGTTTTATGAAAGACACTTCTTCCCGAAAAGCAACAAAGAGGCTGTAATCAAGCTTCGCAAGCCGGTATGCCTGATTGCGGCTGTTATTTCAATCATCGGCGTTGTCGCTATGGTCGTTGTTCTTGTTGCTCCGCAGTTCGTGGCTTGTATCAAAATGCTCTTTGCGAAGATTCCCCCTGCGATCGACTTCGTAATCGAAAAATTCAACGAAAACGAATTTCTTTCTAAAAATGTTGTCGGTGCACTCACGGAATTCGACTGGAAAACAAAGCTTGCCGATATGACAGAAAAAATCGCTGCAGGCATCGGAAGCACATTTGAAGCTGCATTTACCGCTATTTCTTCAGTTTTCACGACCATCGCAAACGTTGTTATCACAATCATTATTTCTCTCTACGTTCTGATTGAACGAGACAAGCTTATGCGTCAGGTAAAGAAAATCGCTTCGCATTACCTTCCCGAAAAAGTTTTCAAAAAGCTTTACCACGTGACATATGTTCTCAACGAATCTTTCCACAAATTCATTGTCGGTCAGTGCCTTGAGGCAGTTATCCTCGGCACTCTCTGCACAATCGGTATGTTCATCCTTCGCATCCCCTACGCTCCGATGATCGGCGCTCTTATGGGATTCACCGCTCTTATTCCGATTTTTGGCGGACTTATCGGTGCAGGTGTCGGCGCATTTCTTATCCTTATGGATTCACCGATCAAAGCTCTGATGTTCATAGTTTTCGTTATCATCCTTCAGCAGATCGAAGGTAATCTTATTTACCCGAAGGTTGTCGGCAGTTCAACGGGATTGCCCGGACTCTGGGTGCTTGCCGCAGTTACAATCGGCGGTTCAGTTTCGGGAATCATCGGTATGCTCGTCGCAGTTCCCGTTGCCGCAACTGTTTACAAGCTCATCCGCGACGATATGAGAACAGAAAAAGATAAACCCTGGGATATCCTTGCTGTACCTGGTGATTTCAATAATGAAGAAAAAGAGGAGTAAAAACTACGATGAGTAAATTTTCAAAAGCGTTGCTGCTTTTCGTCACCTTTTTTAAGATAGGTGCATTCACCTTCGGTGGCGGATACGCAATGATCCCGATTATTCAAAGAGAAATTGTAGAAAAAAGAAAATGGATAACTGACGACGATATCCTTGAAATTATTGCAATTGCCGAATCGACCCCCGGCCCGATTGCAATCAACTCCGCAACATTTGTCGGCTACCGTGTTGCAGGTTTCTTCGGTGCATTCTTTGCAACGCTCGGTGTTGTTCTCCCCTCTTTTGTTATCATTCTTCTGATTTCTTTTGTTTTAAGAGAGTTCCAGTCCATCAAGGCTGTCCAGTACGCGTTCAACGGAATCCGCGCAGGTGTGCTTGCACTTCTCATCAAGGCACTTGTCGGAATGTACAAAAAAGCTCCGAAAAACGTTGTTTCGTACATTGTTATCGCGGCTTCGTTTATCATTACAGCATTCTTTGACATCAACGTACTTTTCGTTATTATCGGCTGTGCAGTGTTCGGTCTTGTCACCTCCGTAATCGCAAAAAGGAGGGCTGAGAAATGAATATTTTCCTTGATCTTTTCCTCACTTTTTTCAAAATCGGTGCATTCACCTTCGGCGGCGGATACGCTATGCTTCCGCTGATGCAGGAAGAAGTTCTTGCGCACAAGTGGATGGAGCTTTCCGACGTCGTTAACTTCATTGCCGTCAGCGAAAGTACACCCGGACCGTTTGCAATAAATATGGCAACATATGTCGGTTCGGAAGTCGGCGGTGCATACGGAGTTTTAGGCTCTGTTTTCGGCTCATTCTGCGCAACGCTCGGTGTTGTTGTTCCGTCTTTTGTTGTTATCCTTATTGTTGCTAAGTGCTTCGAACGATTCAAGAACAGCTTTGTTGTAAAAGGCTGTATGACAGGTCTCAAGCCTGCAGTTGTCGGACTTATCGGTTCAGCAATTATTTCCGTAGCTCTTACGGTATTTTTACCTGCAGGAGTTTCGGTTGCAAGCCTGATGTCTTCGATAAAGGACGTTACATTCTATTGCTACCTCGCAATTTTTGTTCTGTGCACGGTGCTTGCATTCAAAAAAGTTCATCCGATTATAATTATCATCCTTGCCGCAGTGCTCGGTATTGTAACAGGATATGTGTTATAAAATCAGAAAGACCTTCCGCAGAAGGTCTTTCTTTTATTTATCAAAGCTCGGGTTGAAAGCGTAGAAGTTTTTGCAGTCCATTTTATCCGTTGCAAGTCGCAAGCCTTCACCGAAACGCTGGAAGTGTACAATCTCTCTTTCACGCAGGAATTTAATCGGTTCGCGGACATCGGGATCATCCACAAGGCGGAGAATGTTGTCGTAAGTTGTACGTGCTTTCTGTTCAGCCGCCATATTTTCGGAAAGGTCTGTGATAAGATCACCCTTTGACTGCATGCTTGCAGCTGTCCACGGCATACCGCTTGCCGCCGTCGGATAAACACCTGTTGTATGGTCAACAAAGTAAGTATCAAATCCGCTGCGTTTGATTTCCTCGGGTGTGAGGTTTCTCGTAAGCTGGTAAACAATCGCACCGATCATCTCGAGGTGGCCGAGTTCTTCCACGCCGACGTCAGTAAGAAGACCCTTTAATTCAGGGAACGGCATTGAATAACGCTGGCTGAGGTAACGAAGCGACGCGCCAAGCTCGCCGTCGGGTCCGCCATACTGTGAAATAATAATCTGTGCATATTTCGGGTTCGGATTTGTGATTTTTACGGGATACTGTAATTTCTTTTCATAAACAAACATCAGCAACTGCCTCCTAAGTCCCACGGCCACGGATTTTTAAGCCACGACGCACCGGGGTCGGAGTTTCCGTAAAGCGGGCCGAACTGTTCCTCGTATTCGCACACGAGTTTTTCGTTCATTTCTTCATATTTTTTGTAAAGTGAAAGTGCTGCAAGGTCGTCGGGATGCGTATCCATATAAAGGTGCAATTCCCACATTGCAAACTGCACTGCATCAAGCCGCTGAAGAATCATTCCTCTTGTCATCTGTTACCACTTCCGAGGAAAGGCTTGCTCAGCACGGGAAAAAGTGTTCCGCATCTGAGGGCTGTCATTTCGTCAAAAGTAGTCATATCCGTCTGAAAAGGAACGTACATCATTGCGACCTGCGGATTTTCGGGCAAAGCCGTTGTTCTGCAACCGCAATCATCACTGAAGCGCGGTTTATAGTAACCTGTCGGCTTAACGTGATGATGAGTATACTGTGAATTATTCAACTTGATTAGCTCCTTTTTGTTTGCTCGGCTCAGTTTTGCCTGCGCCTATTACATTCTATGCAAAAAGATATCCTCCGTCACAAATTAATTTGGTAACAAGCATCTTGATTTTTAATTAGAATAGTAGTATAATGAACCAACTAAATGCGATTATCGGGAGAAGTAACTCTTGTTCGGTTCAGCAGAGAATGAAGCATTACGGTGAAAGCTTCTTGTTCCGTCTTTTGTGAAATGCACCCGCCAGCACGCAGGGGGAAAAGTTTTCTCAGTATCCCTGTGCGGACGCCACCGTTAAAGGGCTAAAAAGTAATAAGTCGGAGTGGAACCGCGGATAACCGCCTCCGTCGCTTTCGGGCGATGGGGCTTTTTTATTTTCCGTTGTCTTCGGCTGCTTTTGAAAGAGAGTTGATTTTATGTTTGAAAGAATGAGAGAGGACATCCGTTGCGTCCTTGACCGCGACCCTGCCGCACATTCGGCAGTAGAAGTTATGCTTCTCTATCCCGGGTTCAAAGCAATACGCAGCCACAGAAAGGCTCATTGGTTTTATAACCGCAAGATGTTCTTTATCGCAAGAATGATTTCACAGCGCAACGTAAAAAGAACGGGTATTGAAATCCATCCCGGTGCCGAGATCGGCAGAAGATTTTTCATCGACCACGGAACAGGAATTGTTATCGGTGAAACGACGGTAATCGGTGACGACGTTACTATCTATCAGGGTGTAACGCTCGGCGGTACAGGTAAAGACGTCGGCAAACGCCATCCGACAATCGGCAACAACGTTCTCATCGGTGCAGGTTCTAAAATCCTCGGTCCCGTAACCGTGGGCGACAACACCAACATTGCTGCAGGTGCAGTTGTGCTTGACAAAATCCCCGAAAATTCGACAGCCGTCGGTGTGCCTGCAAGAGTTGTGCGCCGTAACGGAAAACGCGTTCAGGATCTTGACCAGGTGCATATCCCCGACCCGATTTCGCAGGAACTTTGCAAATTACGTGCTGAAATAGACAAACTAAAAAAGAAAGTGGAGGCTGAGAATAATGAAAGTATTTAATACACTCACAAGACAGAAAGAAGAACTTAAGACGATCGAAGAAGGCAAGGTGAAAATCTACGCTTGCGGACCGACGGTTTATAACTTTATCCACATCGGTAATGCCAGACCGCTCTGCGTTTTTGACGTGCTTCGCCGTTTCCTTGAATACGTAGGCTATGACGTTCGTTTCGTTCAGAACTTTACCGATATTGACGACAAGATCATCAAACGCGCAAATGAAGAAAACCTTACTTACAAAGAAGTAAGCGAAAAGTATATTGAGGAATTCTGGAAAGACGTTAAGGGAATGAACATCCGCGAGGCAACTGTTCACCCGAAGGCAACCGAAAACATCGACGAGATTATCGCGATCGTTTCAAGCCTTATTGAAAAAGGATTTGCTTACGAAGTTAACGGTGACGTTTACTTCAGCCCCAAAAAATTTGACGAATACGGCAAGCTTTCGCATCAGCCCCTTGAAGACCTCGAAGCAGGCGCAAGAATTATGGTCGGTGAAGTTAAGAAAGAGCCGATGGACTTTGCTCTTTGGAAGAGTGCAAAGCCGGGCGAGCCGTACTGGGAGTCACCGTGGGGACACGGCAGACCGGGTTGGCACATTGAGTGCTCAGCTATGGTAAGACGTTACCTCGGCAACACAATCGACATTCACTGCGGTGGTCAGGACCTTATCTTCCCCCACCATGAAAACGAAATTGCACAGAGCGAATGCTGTAACGGTGCACCGTTCGCAAACTATTGGATGCACAACGGATACATCAACGTTGACAACGTTAAGATGTCAAAATCTCTCGGCAACTTCTTTACAGTACGCGACGTTGCTGAAGCTTACGGTTATGAGCCTATCAGATACCTTATGATTTCTTCTCATTACAGAAGTCCCATCAACTACAGCACAGACGTTATCGAGCAGTGCAAGGCTTCACTTACAAGACTCTACACTTGCCGTGACAACCTTGATTTTGCGCTTTCAAATGCTGTTGACGGTGAAGTAAGCGAAGAAATCACAGCAATGCTTGACAAACGTCGCGAGCAGTTTATTGCAGCTCTTAACGATGACCTTAACACAGCAGATGCTATCTCAGCTGTTTTTGAGCTTGTACGTGATATCAATACAAACGTTATCACAGACGCACCCGTAAAGGGCAACTGCGAAGCTGCAGCAAAACTTTTCGACGAGCTTTGCGACGTTCTCGGTCTTGTTTACGACAGAAAGAAAGAGGATCTCGACAGCGAGGTTGAGGCTCTCATCGCACAGCGTACAGAGGCAAGAAAGAACAAGAACTGGGCGGAAGCTGACAGAATCCGTGACGAGCTTAAGGCTATGGGTATCGTGCTTGAAGACACAGCTCAGGGCGTTAAGTGGCATAGAGAATAATATTTCAAAAGAGAGTTGTTTCGGCAACTCTCTTTTTCACTGATGAAAGACAAATTCGGGTTTGTCGGGATCTTCAATGTTGCAGATATCAGGCCCCCTTGCCTAAAGGGGGCTGGCACGACGAAGTCGTGACTGGGGGATATTTTTACAAAAAACTATGAAAAATCAAGCTTTTCACGAAGTATCCCT
>JAGAKF010000011.1 GCA_017625835.1 Clostridia bacterium | reverse complement strand
GTTGTTTCAAGAGAGCTTTGGAAGTCATTGCCTATCGCAACGATGCAAAGGTCATAGTTGCCTATGCCCAGAGAAGCTAAAAATTCAGCATTTGTGCTGTCGCCTATCTGCGCATTCGTAACAAACGGAAGTGCATCATTTACCCTGTCCTCATTATGGTCAACCGCCATAACCTCGTGACCAAGTGTGTCAAGCTGTAAGGCTATATGCTTGCCGAATCTTCCCAAACCAATAAGCAATACCGATTTTACCATTTATACCTTCTCCTTTAACCTACAGTAATTCTTTCCTGCGGAAGCATGGAAAGCTTTTTTCTTTTTTCTGAAATGGTTGCATAAATCAAAGTTAACCCGCCGACTCTTCCCAAAAACATAAGCACCGTCAACACAAATCTTGACAGCGTTCCGAGCTGAGGGGTTATACCTAATGTCAATCCTACCGTACCCACTGCAGATGCCGTTTCATAAAGGCAGGTGTTCATAGGCAGCCCTTCTGTTGCACTTATAATAACCGCACCCGAAAAGAAAAGAACTATATACATAATAAGTACCGTTGAAGCATTTTTAATTGCCGAAACATCAATCCTTCGACCGAATGCCTCTGCGTTTTCTTTGCGGCGGAATACAGAGAAAAGATTAGCAAGCAGAACGGCGAAGGTGGTTGTTTTCATGCCGCCTGCCGTTGAACCTGGAGAACCGCCGATAAGCATAAGAACAATAATTATCATCTGTGAGGCTTCGCTCATTGCGGTCAGGTTAACCGTGTTGAAGCCTGCCGTTCTCGGCGTTACCGATTGAAAAAGCGATGCAAGTATCCTTTTGCCGAACGGCATATCGCCAAAATCAACCAGAAAAAAGAAAACGGCGGGCACAGCTATCAATAAAGCTGTTGCTACAAGAATAATTTTGCTTTGAAGTCTGTAGCGATGAAATCTGCGCTTGTTTGAGTATATATCCTCCCAGGTCAGAAAGCCGATACCGCCGATTATTATAAGCAGCATGACAGTTATGTTGATAACGGGGCTTGCAGCGTATGCCGTTAATGACGGATAAAGAGAATCTGCGCTGCCCATTATGTCAAAGCCTGCATTGCAGAATGCTGAAACAGAATGAAAAACAGCCATCCATATGCCTTTCAAACCGAAATCCCGACAAAAAACAGGCATCATCAGAAGGGCACCGGTCAGCTCAAATATCAGCGTTGCTTTAAGAATAAACCCCGTCAGCCTTACTATTCCGCCAACCTTTGGCGCGGCAATGGCTTCCTGAATGGTGCTGCGCTGCATAAGCGAGATTTTTCTGCCGGAAAGCAATGCAAAAGAAGCCGCAACCGTAACAACACCCAGTCCTCCAACCTGAATAAGAATCAGTATGACCGACTGCCCGAATATTGACCAATATGTTGCCGTGTCCTGCACAACAAGACCTGTCACACAGACAGCTGATGTTGCGGTAAACAGCGCATCACCAAAAGGCGTGAATTCCCTGCTTTTTGAAGAAACGGGCAGCATAAGAATCAAAGCTCCCAATAAAATAACGCCTGCAAACCCGAGTATTATTGTTTGAAACGAAGTAAGTCTTCGGTTTTTGTGTTTAATTTCACCCATAACAAACACCTTATTCGATATTATGTTTCAGCTTTATTATATTTGAAACCGTTTTAAGAAGGTGTTAGAGTTTTGAAATCTGTATTAAGATTGCATAAAGATTATTTGTTTAGTCCTATAAAACCTATATATATCAATAATTTCAAGACGCCAATTCGTTACAAACAATTATATAAAACAGAAAAAGCCTTGTGTACAAACAAGACTTTTTTCTTCTTAATATC
>JAGAKF010000103.1 GCA_017625835.1 Clostridia bacterium | reverse complement strand
GAGGTGTTATATTTTAGCGTCGCAGACCCTTAATGTTTGCAATGCAAACACATCATTCGCGTAGCGAACATCATTCATCATATCCGCACAGCGGATGCATCATTGCAAAGGCATCGCCTTTGCTCTACAAACCCGAATTTGACAATTCTTATATCATATCCGTTACATCAGGCAACTGTATTGTATTTGTGGTTGTATGTGATATTAATGATATAAAATAATTGTCAAAAAGTATCGTCAAAATATTGACAAAGGTCCTTTATTGGAATAAAATAAACTTTGTTAAAAAATTAAACAAGTCGGAGGTTCCACTTATTTTATGAACTACACTATTGCACAAAAAATCATTAAAAACCACCTGCTTTCAGGTGATATGACAGTTGGAAGTGAAATCGGACTCAGAATCGACCAGACTCTTACTCAGGACGCTACGGGTACAATGGCTTACCTTGAGTTTGAGGCTATGGGAATTGAAAGAGTAAAGACTGAGCTTTCAGTTGCATACATTGACCATAACACACTTCAGACAGGCTTTGAGAACGCTGACGACCATCGCTTTATCCAGAGCGTTGCAAAGAAGAGAGGTCTTCGTTTCTCACGTCCCGGTAACGGTATCTGCCATCAGGTACATCTAGAGCGTTTCGGTGCTCCCGGCAAGACACTCATCGGTTCCGACTCACATACCCCCACAGGCGGCGGTATCGGTATGCTCGCAATGGGCGCAGGCGGACTTGACGTCGCTGTTGCTATGGGGGGCGGCGCATACTATATTACTATGCCTAAAATGGTACGAGTCAACCTTACAGGTAAGCTTTCACCGTGGGTTGCTGCAAAGGATATCATTCTCGAAGTTCTTCGCATTATGTCCGTTAAGGGTGGCGTAGGCAAGATTGTTGAATACGGCGGAGAAGGCGTAAAGACACTTTCCGTTCCCGAAAGAGCTACAATCACAAATATGGGTGCTGAGCTCGGTGCTACTACATCAATTTTCCCGTCTGACGATATCACACGCGAATTCCTTAAGGCTCAGGGCCGTGAAAAGGATTGGATCGAGCTTTCAGCCGATGAAGGTGC
This sequence comes from Clostridia bacterium, assembly GCA_017625835.1. Classification (GTDB taxonomy): domain Bacteria; phylum Bacillota; class Clostridia; order Oscillospirales; family Acutalibacteraceae; genus CAG-488. Next base: position 55,503 of record JAGAKF010000103.1, on the reverse strand, counting down.
GGAATACGACGAGGTTATCGAAATCGATCTCTCAACTCTCGCTCCCCTTGCAGCTATGCCTCATATGCCCGACAATGTAAAGAAGGTTGAAGAAATCGGTGAAATCAAGGTTGATCAGGTTTGTATCGGTTCATGCACAAACTCTTCACTTATGGATATGCTCAAGGTTGCAGCTATTCTTAAAGGAAAGACAGTTTGTCCGTCGGTCAGCCTTTCAATCGCTCCGGGTTCAAAGCAGGTTCTCAATATGCTCGCTCTCAGCGGTGCACTCTCCGATATGATTGACGCAGGTGCAAGAATCCTCGAATCTGCTTGCGGTCCGTGTATCGGTATGGGTCAGTCACCCAACTCAGCAGGTGTGTCACTTCGTACATTCAACCGTAACTTTGAAGGCCGTTCAGGCACTGCGGATGCAGGTATCTACCTTGTAAGCCCCGAAGTTGCTGCTGCATCAGCTCTCACAGGCGTTCTTACAGATCCTCGCAAGCTCGGCGAAATGCCCGAGATCGAAATGCCTGACGAATTCATCATTAACGACAATATGATCGCAATGCCTGCAGCCATCGAAGATGCAGACAGCGTTGAAATCATGTACGGTCCGAACATAAAGCCCTTCCCGAAGACAGAGGCTCTTCCCGAAGAAATCACTGCAAAGGCAGTTCTCAAGGTTGGCGATAACATCACAACTGACCACATTATGCCTGCAGGTGCGAAGATTCTCCCCTACCGTTCAAACATCCCGTTCCTTTCAAACTTCTGCTTCAAGCAGTGCGACGAGAAGTTTGCAGAGCATTGTAAAGAAGCTGGCAAGGGAATCATCATCGGCGGTGCCAACTACGGTCAGGGTTCATCAAGAGAGCACGCTGCTCTTGTTCCTCTCTACCTCGGCATCAAGGCTGTTGTTACAAAATCCTTTGCACGTATTCACTGTGCAAACCTTGTTAATGCAGGTATCATTCCGTTCACATTCAAAAACGAGGCTGACTACGATAAAATCAGCGTAAACGATGAGCTCTGCCTCCCTGCAATCCGCGATGCAATCGCAAACGGCAGCGAGGTTACACTCAAGAACCTTACAACAGGCGAAGAATATGCTCTTGATTATCAGCTTTCAGAGCGTCAGAGAGAAATAATTCTTGCAGGCAGCCTTCTTGACTACACAAGAGAAAATTCATAAGGAGAACTATCATGACTGAATTACAGATTAAAAATGCATTGGAAAAGTTTGAAGCACTTATGCGTGAGCAGAGTGACCGTTCAGACAAAATAAAGGCACAGGGCGATTTCGTTGATTACGACAAGCTCGACACAATCATCATCGGCGTTTGCGGCGGTGACGGTATCGGTCCTGTTATTACAAAGGAAAGCGCACGCGTTCTTGAATATATGCTTGCTGACAAGGTTAAGGCAGGCAAGGTAGAATTCAAGGTTATCGACGGACTTACAATTGAAAACCGTGTTGCTGCAAACAAGGCTATTCCCGACGATGTTCTTGAAGAGCTCAAGACTTGTCACGTTATCCTTAAGGGACCAACAACAACACCTCAGGCAGGCGATCCGTGGCCGAACATCGAAAGCGCAAACGTTGCAATGAGAAAGGCACTCGACCTTTTTGCTAACCTTCGTCCCGTTAAGGTTCCCGATGAGGGCATCGACTGGACATTCTTCCGCGAGAACACAGAGGGTGCATATGCTGTCGGTTCAAAGGGCTTCAACGTTACTGACGACCTCGCTGTTGACTTCGTTGTTACAACAACTGAGGGTACAGAAAGAATTGCAAAGCTTGCTTATGACTATGCAAGAAGAAACAAGAAAGACAGAGTTTCAATCATCACAAAAGCAAACATCATTAAGACAACTGACGGTAAATTCCTCAACCTTTGCAAAAACATCGGTAAGGATTATCCCGAAATCACAACAGATGAATGGTACATCGATATCACTACTGCAAAGCTTATCGACCCCAAGCGTCGTAAGGATTTCAAGGTTTTCGTTCTTCCCAACCTTTACGGTGACATCATCACAGACGAGGCTGCTGAATTCCAGGGTGGCGTAGGTACTGCAGGCAGCGCAAATATCGGTAAGAGATACGCAATGTTCGAAGCTATCCACGGTTCTGCTCCCCGTATGATGCGCGAAGGCAGAGGTCAGTACGCTGATCCTTGCTCAATGCTCCGTGCTTCAGTTATGCTTCTTTCTCACATCGGTGAGCAGGAAAGTGCAGACCTTCTTGAAAGAGCTCTCGACATCTGTATGTATGAAGAAAAGAAGCTCCAGATTACAGGCCGCGACACAGGCTGTACCTGTGAAGAATTCGGCGACTACGTAATGGAAACTGTTAAAAAGCTTCGCGCATAATCTTAACGAAAGTGAGATAAATTTATGCCAAAAGAAAAAAAAGACATTTCGATGTCCGTAATAAAGCGTCTTCCGAGATACTACCGTTTTCTCGGTGAGCTTAAAAAGAAAAATGTTTCAAGAATATCATCCCGTGAGCTTTCACAGATGATGGGATTCACGGCATCACAGATACGACAGGATCTAAACTGTTTCGGCGGCTTCGGTCAGCAGGGTTACGGATATAACGTTGACCAGCTTCGCACCGAAATCGGTTCAATCCTCGGCGTGGACAACGATTTTAAAACAATCATTATCGGTTGCGGTAACCTCGGTAAGGCTATCGCTTCTCATATGGCTTTTGAGGACAGAGGCTTTGAGCTTGTCGGCATTTTCGACAAGAGAGCTGATGAGATGCAGGACGTAAGAATCAAGGGTATTTCCATCTCCCCTATTGAGGAACTGGAGATTTACTGTAAAGAGGTCGAGCCTGTTGTTGCAGTGCTTTGTACGCCGACAGTTGCAACACCCGACATCGTTGACAGACTCATTAATCTCGGTATCACAAATTTCTGGAACTTCAGCCATTACGATATCAACTCAGCATATCCGCAGGCTAATGTTGAAAACGTACATCTCAACGACAGCCTTATGACACTGAGCTATCACATTACAAATAACGGTGGTGTTGAATAATGAAGGTTATGACTTTTAACGTTCTTTGCCACGGCTGCGAAGGACACGACTGGTTCGACCGTCAGGATGATGTTATCTCAACGGTACGAAACTATATGCCGGATATTTTCGGTCTTCAGGAAGCTCATCTTGATTGGATGAAGGCGTTCTGGAACAATATGCCCGAATACGGTTACGTCGGCGTAGGCCGTGACGACGGTAAGGAAGACGGTGAATTTTCTCCCGTTTTCTATAAAAAGAACAAGTTCGACTTCATTGAAGGCAATACCTTCTGGATAAGTGAGACTCCCGATGTACCTTCAAGATCCTGGGAAACGGCCTGCACACGTGTATGCTCCTATGCAAAGCTCCGCGACAAAGCAAGCGGCAAGGAATTCATTGCAATGAATACTCACCTTGACCACGTAAGCGTTGAGGCACGTAAAAACGGTGTTCGACTTATCAATGAATTTGCAAAGAAGCTTGACTGTCCCGTTGTTATTACAGGAGACTTCAACATCCCCGAAAAGACCGACTGTTATCCTGATATGATAGGTTACGGTGTTTTCAGAGATACGAAATATGTTGCTCCCGTTACGGAAGACACTTTCACGTTCCACGAATTTTTCCACCACAACGGTGAGAGAAGCGTTATCGACTTCGTCTTTATCAATGACGGTTTTGATGCCGCTGTTTATCACGTAATTCAGGATAAGATCGACGGAGCTTTCCCGTCTGACCACTGCCCTGTTATTGCTGATATTGATTTTAAATAAAAATTCAACCGCGGACTGTTTTATAACAGCTCGCGGTTTTACTTTTAGATAAAAAAACAACCTGCCGTGAAGCAGGTTGTAAAAAATTAAAACTTTTCTTTTTTCTTCTTTTTGTCTGCCTTGCCTTTAGCTTCCAGACGAGCTGCTTTTTCTTTGTCTGCAGCTTCCTTTGCTGCTGCTCTTTCAGCTGCAAGCTTTTCGTTAGCAGTGTTGTTCTGGCTGACAGCCCAACGTGTGATTTTGATGTGGTTTCTGTCTGCACCTGTTTCGATAACGATTGTGTCGTCCTTAACAGTAACAATTCTGCCGATGATACCGCCGATTGTTGTGATTTCGTCACCGCTCTGAAGGTTGTCGCGCATTGACTGCTCTTCCTTCTGCTTTTTCTTCTGCGGTCTGATCATCATAAAATACATTAATGCAAGCATTGCGCCTAACATAATGAGCATTTTAGGATCGCCAAACATATTTCCCATGTTTTCTTCCTCCTTAAAAACAATGTCAATATTATACAGTACTTTAAATGAATTTGCAAGCTAAATTTTCTTAAATTCTTGTATCAAGCAAATTCACGTATTTTTCCTTGAATTCGTCAAAAGTTCCGTTGTCCAGAGCATCACGGATTTTCTCCATCAGCGTATTATAGAAGTAGAGATTATGCGTTACGCAAAGTCGCATCGCAAGCATCTCTTTCGCCTTGAACAAATGGCGGATATACGCCTTTGAATGCTTTTGGCAGGTCGGACAATTACACTCGGGGTCAATCGGAGTATCGTCCTTCATATACTTGGCATTGTTGATGTTGATTATTCCGTTCATCGTAAACAGGTGGCCGTGACGTGCATTACGGCTCGGCATTACACAGTCGAAAAGGTCAACGCCTCTGCTTACACCTTCGATGATATTGCCCGGAGTGCCGACACCCATAAGATAACGGATTTTGTCTTTCGGTGCATACGGTTCAACTGCCGAAATAATTCTGTACATATCCTCTTTCGGCTCGCCGACGGCAAGTCCACCGATCGCATAACCGTCGAGGTCAAGTTCTGCGATTCGCTGCATATGCTCTATACGAAGGTCATCGTATACACAGCCCTGATTGATTCCGAAAAGAAGCTGATCTTTATTGATTGTATCGTGCAAAGCATTGAGCCTTTCCATTTCCTCTTTACAGCGGATAAGCCAGCGCGTTGTTCTTTCGCAGGATTTTTCGGAATAATCGTGTGTAGACGGATTGGCAACGCACTCGTCAAAAGCCATAGCTATAGTTGAGCCGAGGTTTGACTGAATCCGCATACTTTCTTCCGGTCCCATAAAGATTCTTTTACCGTCAATATGCGATGCGAAGGTAACACCTTCTTCTTTGATCTGGCGAAGCTTTGCAAGGGAGAACACCTGGAATCCGCCGCTGTCAGTAAGAATCGGTCCGTCCCAACCAGTGAACTTATGAAGACCGCCGAGCTCCTTTACAAGCTCGTCACCGGGTCTTACGTGAAGATGATAGGTGTTGCAAAGCTGAACCTGAGCGCCGACATCCTTAAGATCGTAAGCATCAAGTGCACCTTTTATTGCTCCGCAGGTTGCAACATTCTGAAAAGCTGGTGTCTTAACGGTACCGTGAACCGTTGTGAATTCTCCGAGACGTGCTTTACCCTGCTGTTTTATTATTTTAAAAGAAGCCATATTTTTCTCCTTATTTATTTGCTATAAACATTGCATCCCCGTTTATCACGGGACGCAGGATGTGTACTTTTCAGTAATTTTTACACATCATAATTACCTTTTGGTATCATCAAAATTTTTGTCCATCCTGTCGAGGATAAACATTGCATCGCCAAAACTGAAAAATCTGTATTTTTCTTCCACTGCAATTTTGTATGCATTCATCGTGTTTTCATATCCGCAGAAAGCACTTACAAGCATAATGAGTGTGCTTTCCGGAAGGTGGAAATTTGTAAGAAGCGCATCAATACATTTAAACTCATATCCCGGGTAGATAAATATACTTGTCCAGTCGTCGTATTCGCATACCTCGCCCTTTGCCTGACAGACAGATTCAAGTGTTCTGCAGCAAGTCGTTCCGACCGCGATAACACGTCCGCCGTTTTTCTTCGTGCGGTTAATAATTTCCGCAGTTTCTGCAGGAATCGAATAATGCTCGGAGTGCATCTGATGCTCTTCAATATTTTCCGTCTTTACTGGTCTGAAAGTACCGATTCCGACATGAAGCGTAACAAAGCCGACTTCGATGCCCTTTGCCTTGATTTTTTCAAGGATTTCGGGGGTAAAATGAAGTCCTGCCGTCGGAGCGGCTGCCGAACCTAGTTCTTTTGAATAAACAGTCTGGTATCTCTCGCTGTCTTCAAGACGTTCCTTTATATAATGAGGAAGCGGCATTTCACCGATTTCATCGATTACATTATAGAAATTGCCTTCATAATCAAATCTTACAACACGGTTACCGTTTTCCATAACAGAAAGAACAGTTGCTTTCATAAGACCGTCGCCGAAGATGAATTCAGAGCCCTCTCTCGCCTTTTTGCCGGGTCCTGCAAGAACTTCCCATTCAAGGGCATCGTGCTGGTTGAGCAGAAGGAATTCAACTACAGCTCCCGTGCCGACTTTTACGCCGTACATTCTTGCCGGCAAAACTCTCGTATTATTAAGAACAAGGCAATCGCCCTCTTTAAGATAATCGAGGATATCGTAGAAATGTTTGTGCTCAATGTCCCCTGTTTTCTTGTCAAGAACGAGCAAACGAGAAGCATCTCTCGGCTCTATAGGGTGCTGTGCAATAAGTTCTTCGGGTAAATCGTAAAAAAAGTCGCTTTTTTTCATTATAAAACCTCAAAATTTTTAATGTTTCCTGAACATTGGTATTGACTTTAAATATTTATAATGGTATCATATTCACCAAATATTCGTGTTCATATTTGTATTATATTACATAAAACTTGAATGCGCAATACATTTTTAATTTTTATTTACAGGTGATTCAGTATGAAAACTTACAAAGTTGGTATTATCGGCGCAACAGGTATGGTTGGCCAGAGATTTGCTTCTCTTCTTGAGAATCATCCCTGGTTTGAGGTTGTTCTTGTTGCAGCAAGCCCCCGTTCAGCAGGCAAAACATATAAGGAAGCTGTAGGCAGCCGTTGGTGCATGGACACTCCGATGCCGGAGAGCATGGCAGACCTTGTTGTTTACGATGCAACTGCTGACGTTGAAAAAATCGCAAAGCTTGTTGACTTCGTATTCTGCGCAGTTGACATGAAGAAAGACGAAATCAAGGCTCTTGAGGAAAGATATGCTAAGGCTGAGTGTCCCGTTGTTTCAAACAACAGCGCTCACAGAGGTACACCTGACGTTCCGATGGTTGTTCCTGAGCTTAACGCTGACCACATCGAAGTTATCGCTTCACAGAAGAAGCGTCTCGGCACAAGCCGCGGTTTCATCGCTGTTAAGTCAAACTGCTCTCTTCAGAGCTATGTTCCTGCTGTTTATCCGCTTGATAAGGCAGGCTATAAAGTAGACGACGTTCTCGTTTGCACATATCAGGCAATCTCAGGTGCAGGTAAGACATTTGAAACATGGCCTGAAATGGTTGACAACGTAATCCCCTTCATCGGCGGTGAAGAGGAAAAGAGCGAGCAGGAGCCGCTTAAGATCTGGGGTAAGGTTGAAGGCGACGAAATCGTTAACGCTGTTGAGCCTCACTTTACAGCACAGTGCATCCGCGTTCCCGTTTCAAACGGTCACCTCGGTGCTGTATTTATGAAGTTTGCAGACAAGGCACCTTCAAAGGAAGAAATCCTCAACGTATGGGAAAACTTCAAGGGTGTTCCGCAGGAGCTTGCACTCCCGAGCGCACCGAAGAAATTCCTCAACTACTTTGTTGAAGATAATATGCCGCAGACAAAGCTTCACCGTGACCTCGAAGGCGGTATGGCTGTAAGCATCGGCAGACTCCGTGAGGACACACAGTACGACTACAAGTTCGTATGCCTTTCACACAACACTCTCCGCGGTGCTGCAGGCGGTGCAGTTCTTCTTGCTGAGCTTCTTGCTGCTAAGGGTTACATGGACTGATAAATTTTAAAACAATGTTTAAAGCCGTATCGACGTAAAAAGTCTGATACGGCTTATTTTTATTCAAGGTGGTTTTTTATGAATCAGACTGTTTTTACGGGTTCGGCGTGTGCAATCATCACACCGTTCGATTCCGACGGAAAAGTAGATTACAGGAAGCTGAAAAAACAGGTTGAATTTCAGATTGAAAACGGAACGGATGCCATTGTTGTCTGTGGCACTACGGGCGAAAGCTCCGTGCTCAACACACGTGAACACCGTCAGGTTATTAAGTCAGTTGTTAAATACGTTGAGAAACGCGTTCCTGTCATCGCAGGAACGGGAAGCAACTCCACCGAAAGCGCAGTCAGACGGTCGTGTTCGGCAGAAAGCGTCGGTGCAGATGCATTGCTTATCGTTACACCTTATTACAACAAATGCTCCCAGGCAGGGCTGATTGAGCATTACGATTACATCAGCGAGCGCACTTCCCTGCCCGTTATCGTTTATAACGTCCCTGCAAGAACGGGAGTCGACATCAAACCCGAGACATACAAGGAACTGAGCAAAATCAGAAACGTGGTTGCAACCAAGGAAGCAAACGGCAATATTTCGGCACTTATGAAAACAATAAGCCTTTGCAAAGACGAACTTGACATATACTGCGGGAACGACGACCAGACCGCAGCATTTATGGCTATGGGAGCAAAGGGTGTTATCTCCGTGCTTGCTAACATTATTCCGAACCGAATGCACGGGTTAGCTTCGCTTGCGCTTGGGGGTAAGACAGCAGAAAGCGTTGCAAAACAGACAGAACTTCTCGACCTCGCGAACGTGCTTTTCTGCGACGTAAACCCGATTCCCGTGAAGTATGCAATGAAGGTTATGGAGCTTGACAGCGGAGTTTACCGCCTGCCGCTTAACGATACGAGCGAAATTAATAAAAGGCATATACGAGATGCATTAAGAAAACAAAAGTTGATAAATTGAATTGTTGATATTTCAACAGATAAATTCGGCAGAGTATTTTATCTGAAGATGACGTTATACTTACTGAGCCAATAATTGAACTGAATGAAGTAGGCTATTGTTTGCGGAGTTGTCATAAGCTGGCCGTACCACGGCTGGCTTTTTTCTGTTTGCAGAAGCTTTTCGAGTTCATCCTTTTTTACGAACTGAAGAAGCGGTGAGCTGTCATCTGCTATAATATCACGCAACAAAGACGAAACTGCATTTCTGTAAGCAGGATTATGGGTTTTAGGATACGGACTTTTCTTTCGCCACAGTACTTCATCGGGAAGATAATCTTTCATAGCACAGCGTAAAAGCCCCTTTTCAGAATTATTATGATCTTTCATTTTCCACGGAACATTGAAAAGGTATTCGACAATTCTGTGGTCACAGAAAGGAACCCTAACTTCAAGCGACGAGTACATACTCATCCTGTCCTTTCTGTCCAGAAGAGTCTGCATAAACCAGTCTGTATTAAGCTTCATCATCTCCGCCATACGGCTTTCTTCCTCACCGATACCGTCAAATTTCGGAGTGCTTTCGACCGTTTCCTTATAACGCGAATAGACGTATTCTTCCGCATTTATCTGCGAGGCAAATTCATCTTTCAGGAAAGAATGCCTGTAAGCTGTTGACTGCGCCCACGGGAAGCCGTCGATCATACGTATTGTTTTGTCCCTGTACCACGGGTATCCTCCAAAGATTTCATCCGCACATTCGCCCGACAACGCAACGGTTACATGTTCTTTTATAAACTTACACAGCAGAAGCATCGAGGAATCCACATCCGCCATACCGGGCAGATCTCTGGCATCGACCGCAAAGAACAGAGCGTCCTTCAGCTCTTCTGTTCCTATCACCAACCTATGATGCTTTGATTCGAGATAATCTTTCATTACCTCGATAAAACCTGAGTCTGAATTAGGCTGGAATTTACTTTCTTTAAAGTATTTGTCATTGTCTTCGTAGTCAACGGAAAATGTGTGAAGCGTCTTTCCGTTTTCTTTATAAATACTGTCGGCAACGGATGAAATGATGCTTGAATCCAGACCGCCTGAAAGGAAAGTACCCAAAGGGACATCGGAAACAAGCTGACGTTTTATCGAATCCGTTACGAGGAAATGCACCTTTTCAACGGTCGTTTCAAAGTCGTCCGTATGCTCCTGCGCCGTAAGATTCCAATATTGTGTTATATTCAGACCGCTTTGGTCAAATACTGCACAGCACGCAGGCTTAATCTCGTTTATACCCTTGAATACACCGCAACCCGGAGTACGGCCCGGACCGATAAGCATAATTTCAGCAAGGGAATTTATATCCATCTGCGCGTTGATTTCAGGATGTTCTAGTAAGGCCTTTATCTCCGAGGCAAACACAAGTCCGCTTTCCGTCTGCGAATAGAACAAGGGTTTTACTCCCATTCTGTCCCGTGCAAGAAACAACTGCTTACTGCTGTGTTCCCAGACACCGAATGCAAAAATGCCGTTCAGAAGCTCTACACATTCTTCCCTGTACTCGCAGTACGCTTTCAGAACTACCTCAGTGTCGGAATGGCTGAAAAAGTTGTAGCCCCTGCTTTCGAGCCTGTTCCGAATTTCAAGGGTATTGTAAAGCTCACCGTTATAGCAGATTGTAAAAACTTCATCACCGACTGCATACGTCATCGGCTGCCGTCCGCGATCTATATCAATGACAGCAAGTCTTCGATGCATCAGTACAGCATCGGGCGAAAAATACTCACCGTGCTGATCGGGGCCTCGGGAAATGAGTTTATTCTGCATATTGTAAAAATACTCAGTATAATCATTGAGATTTCTGCAAAAAGATATCTGTCCGCAAATTCCGCACATAATATCACCTCGTTGAATTTTTTCTGTATTTTTCTCTTGTCGCGAGTCCCCCTCTTATATGCCTTTGCGCTTTGTTGACATCCAGCACGCTCCTTACCTGCCTGAACAGGATGGGATTTATTTTTTCAAGTTTATCTGTAACGTCCATATGTACAGTTGATTTTGATATACCGAAGGCCTTGGCGGCAACTCTTACCGTAGTCTGATTTTTTACAATATACTCACCTATTTCAACAGCTCTCAACTGAGTCAAATCGTTCAAAAAACAACCCTCCCGGAATACATATCACAAAATTGATATGCCCGAGAGGGTTCAAATATGCTTGGCAGAACAAAACAGAGCTGTGCAACACCCTGTTTCTCTGCCCACCGTCATTGTGCAAACGACGGATTAAGCCAAAGAAAAATCAAAGTTCTTCGTTCTCGAAAACCTTTTCCGAATTTTCTGACAACACCTTGGCGATAACGGCAGAATGAGTGATAAACATAACCTGTGCAACGGCTTTTTCGCCAATTTTCTCGTATATTCTGCCTGCACTCAGTGTGCCGTCATAGACCGTATGTGTACTGTTCGCAACGTAACCTACCGTGTCTATGTATGGCAATTCAACACGGATAGCCTCGGCATCATACTCGTTTTCTTCCTCTTTTACCAAGCGAACTTTACGTCCGACCTTAAAAGGTTTCTTGCCGAGATAGTAGTCAATACCTGTAATCGTAATAAATACTTCTTCCATTTGCAGCACCTCCTTTAATTTTAGTGTATCATTTACTTTCCCCTGAAACGAATATAGCACAAAGCAGATTCTGCTTCAACGGCAAATTTTAGCAGAGTACGGTTTTGGGGACTGTGCCCGTTTCGGGATTGTATTGAAATAACCCGTCATAAATGATATAATTCATTCAGGCGGTGATTATTATTAAAACCTTTGTTCCTACATATTTTGATAAATTCAGATGTATTGCTGACAAGTGTCCCGACACGTGCTGCGCAGGTTGGGAAGCTGACCTTGACGGTGAGATAATTGAAAAATATAAAACTATCGACGGTGAGCTCGGTGAAAGGATAAAACAGAGCCTTGCGAAAGACGAAGCCGATTGCGATATTTTTGCCCTTTGCGAAAACGGCAGGTGTCCTTTTCTGAACAGTTGCAATCTTTGCGACATTCAGGCGACACACGGCGAAGAATTCCTGAGCAATACTTGTTCCCTTTTCCCGCGTTTTTTTGAGGATTTCGGAAAGATACGCGAAATGGGTCTCGGATTCGGATGTCCTGAAGCGGCAAGAATAATGCTGGAGGATGACGAGCCTTTTTCACTCTGCTTCTATGAAGAGTGCGTTGACGAAGTTGAAGACATCGACGAAGATTTTCTTTCGGTGCTTATTGAACTGAGGGCAGAAATTTTTACCGTCCTTGAAGATGGTGACCTGAGCTTCAGAAATAAGATTAAAAGCATATTTAAGCTTGTAACAGCTCTTCAGGAAGAGATTGACGCAGAGGCTTACAATGGCACCCGTTCAGAGTTTAAAGGCTTTGACGAATGCATTGAAATCCTTGAAAAAATGGAATACATCAGACCCGAACGCAAGGATTTTGTATCTTCGCTGAAAAATGAAAAGCTTTCCAAAAACGCATTGAATCTTTACAGAAGCGATTTTGAAAAGCTGATGAAATATTATTTTTTCAGGTATTTTCTTGCCTGCGGATATGATTACGATGTTGTTACTCCCGTAAAATACGGTGTTTTCGCCTGCATCGTTATCAGCAGAATTTACGCGCACTTCGGGAACCCCGATTTTGAAAAAAGGGTTAAAATTATGTACAGTTATTCAAAAGAGGTTGAATATTCAGACGTAAATATGGATCTGCTGGATGAGGCTTTGTACAGAAATTTCGATATAGAAGATCTTATTAATCTGATATAAAATAAACCACGGATTGCTCCGTGGTTTTTATTTTATAACATTATTCTTCCGCCGATTTCTATTAAGAAATCTTCGTTTTTGATGATTGATATGAGTTCGGATTCGTCTTTCGGAAGCACTTTCGTTCTTGTAGCCGAAATGCCTTCAAATGTCGGATGATGATAATCCGAACCGACTGTCATAACCTTACCCTGCTCTGCCGCGTATTTTGCCGCAACAGCTACTCTGCTGTTATGGTTCTGATGAACGTTAAAAGCTTCGATCGCATCCAGCAAATCAGAATCCATTCTTATCATTCCGTTTCTGAACGGATGAGCCTGAAGGAGAAGTGAGCTGTCTTTCTTATACTCTTTTACAAACGTTTCAAGGTTTGTATTAAGATAATCATAGATATCGGGAAGCTCGTCGAAAGAAAAACCGTAGAAGAGGTAATCATTATCGCTGTGTTTATAAAATCTGAGCTCCGCGCCTGTGTAAACCTTGATTCCGAGCTTATCACCTGTTTCGTAAGCGAGGTACATATCCTTCTTAAACTTTTCGATCGCCTGCTCTTTTGAAGCAGAATGTTCTTCGTCAGAGATAAAATGATTTGTTATTGCAATTCCGTCATATCCAGCCTCATGGAAAACACGAACAAGCTCGTCAGCGGGCACTTCAGAGCATCCGCTTGCAGGTGAAGAGTGAGCGTGAAGTTCTATTCTGCAAGGATAAATTTTTTTCAATTCTTCTGCAACTGTTTTCGGATTGTACATAATATCACCTTTTATTTCTTTTCCAAAGCATTGTATATTTTCTCATATACAATTTCGCTGATCTGATTTGTTTTAAGGTCTGCGATTTCTTCATACGGAATAGCATCAACGATATTGAACCTGATTTCAGTTCTTCTTCTGAATCTGTTTTTATCAATTGAACGCGTGTTATTCACTACGCCGATAACAATAGGAACTTTTGCTTTTTTCGCAATTTTGAAAGAGCCGTTTCTGAACGGAAGAAGTCCCTCGCCCGTTTTATTAACCCAGCCTTCGGGATAAATGCCCATAGCGCTTATGCCGTCGGTGATTCGTCTTGCGGCTTCGTTGATCGTTTTTACAGCCTCACGGGCATTGTCTCGGTCAAGGCCGATACAACCTGATTTATGAATGTATTTTCCGCCGAATTTTATATCCAGGTTTTCTTTTTTCGAGACAAATGCGAGGTTCTTTTTCCTGAGTGTCCAAAGAGCTACCATCGGGTCGTAGCTCGAAATGTGATTTCCGACGAAAAGGAATTTTCCGTCGTCCGGCACTTTTTCCGCACCTGTTACGCGTATTGTAACCTGCGCCAGCTGAAAATACAGCTTCAAAGAGTAAAGAAGAACCAGTCTGTGCGTGTTGTGGATATTCGTTACCTCTTTATTCTTATCAACCACAAAAGAATATACAATTATAAAAAGGAAATGAATTCCGCAGATCAGAGCAAGAATGCCGATATGTAACAACAACGGAATCCAGAAATCCCACGCTGTATTTACCAGATCAAATTTACAGACAATCAATGCGTCAATAATCGCCGCTATTGACCAATATAACTGTAGCATAGCCAAAATTCTCCATAAATTATTTGTCGGAAAGTATTATATCCGATGCATCTGAAAAATTCAACTCAAATGCATCGGATTTTTACTTATTTCGCGAAATTTCCCGTATAAAGCTGATAATACTTACCCTGTTCTTCGATCAGCTTATCGTGGTTTCCGCGCTCGATTATTCTGCCGTTTTCAAGAACCATAATAACATCGGAATTCTGAATTGTAGACAGTCTGTGCGCAATAACGAATACCGTTCTGCCCTTCATAAGCGCATCCATACCCTTGGACACGATGACTTCTGTACGTGTATCGATCGATGAAGTTGCTTCGTCAAGGATCATTACAGGCGGGTCTGCGACCGCACAACGTGCGATTGAGAGAAGCTGACGCTGACCCTGCGAAAGGTTTGAACCGTTTGAAGTAAGCATAGTGTCGTAACCTTCCGGAAGTCGTGTGATAAAATCGTGCGCATTTGCAAGCTTAGCCGCCGCAATACACTCTTCATCTGTTGCATCGAGTTTACCGTAACGGATGTTTTCCATTACAGTACCCGTGAAGAGGTTTGTTTCCTGAAGAACGATTCCGAGAGAATGGCGAAGATCGTCCTTTTTAATTTTGTTTATATTGATACCGTCGTATCTGATCTTGCCGTCTGCAACGTCGTAGAAACGGTTGATAAGGTTTGTAACCGTTGTTTTGCCTGCACCCGTTGCACCGACGAAAGCGACTTTCTGACCGGGTTCAGCATAGAGCGTAACGTCGTGAAGAACGAGCTTTTCGGGTGTATAACCGAAGTCCATATTCTCCATTCTTACGTCGCCCATGAGCTTTGTGTAGGTCGTTGTGCCGTCCTCGTGGGGGTGCTTCCATGCCCACATACCCGTTCTTTCCTTACATTCAACAATCTCACCGTTGACTTCCCTTGCGTTGACGAGAGTAACGTAACCTTCATCAACTTCGGGTTCTTCATCCATAAGTTCAAATATTCTTTCAGCACCTGCAAGAGCCATAATGATATGGTTGAAATGCTGTGAAATCTGAGTAATGTTATTTGTAAACTGCCTTGTCATATTGATAAACGGAATGACAACTGCAAGACCGAGAGCCTGACCCGAAAGGGATACGTTTGTAACACCCGGTGTAAGGATAAGCACACCGCCGATGAAAGCAATGAAAACATAAAGGATGTTTCCTATATTACCCATAATCGGCATAAGGATATTCGCAAAGCTGTGTGCCTTCGAAGCTTCTGAGAAAAGTCTGTTGTTGATTTCGTCAAAGTCTTTACAGCATTCTTCCTCGTGATTGAAGACCTGAACAACTTTCTGACCACTCATCATTTCTTCAATAAAGCCTTCGGTCTCACCGATCGCTTTCTGCTGACGGAGGAAGTATTTTGACGAATTTCCGCCGACGTGCTTTACAACAAACATCATAATAACAACTGCGCCGAAAACAACGAGTGTCATCCATATGCTCAGGTAGAACATATATGCCACAAGCACCGTAATCGTCAAAGCTGACATTATCAATGACGGCACAGCCTGAGAAACGAGCTGACGCAAGGTATCGATATCGTTTGTATAATAGGACATCGTGTCGCCGTGGGGATGAGTATCAAAATACTTTATGGGAAGATTCTGCATCTTCGAAAACATCTTTTTTCTCGTGCTGTTAAGGAAGCCCTGAGTAACAACCGCCATAATGCGCGCCTGAGTGAAGCTGGCAATAATACCAAGGACATAAATGCCGCACATAATCGCAATCAAGGACACGATACTCTGAGACGCACCATTATTCCAGCCGATTTTAAGACCTTCCTCAATACGTGCAACAATCTGATTGAGGAAAAGGCTGGCTGACGTTGATGCAAGCGTTGAGAATAAAACACAGATAATCGCTATTATGAGCATTACCTTATACTCCGCAAAGAGCATTTTCAAAATTCTTTTGAGCGTGCCTTTCTTCGGCTTAGGTCTTTTACCGTGAGGCATCGGAGGTTGCTTTTTATTCGGTTTAGTCATCAAAGTCACCTGCCTTTGTCTGTGTTTCAAACACTTCACGATAGATTTCGTTTGTCTGAATAAGCTCGTCGTGTGTACCGAATCCGTTTATTGTACCGTTATCAAGTACGATAATCTTATCGGCATCCTGGACTGAAGAAATTCGCTGTGCGATGATAATTTTTGTTGTATCGGGGATTTCATCCCTGAATGCTTTTCTTATAAGAGCATCGGTCTTTGTATCAACTGCGCTCGTGGAGTCGTCAAGAATCAGGATCTTCGGCTTTTTAAGCAAAGCTCGTGCGATGCACAGACGCTGCTTCTGACCGCCTGAAACGTTGGTTCCGCCGCGCTCGATCATTGTGTTATATCCGTCGGGCATTGCAGAAACAAATTCATCAGCCTGAGCAAGCACACAGGCACGACGGATTTCTTCGTCCGTTGCATCCTTATTACCCCAGCAAAGATTTTCGCTGACCGTTCCAGAGAAGAGAATATTTTTCTGCAACACTACCGAAACTGCATCTCGGAGTATTTTTACGTCATATTTTCTGACGTCAATACCGCCGACACTTACCGAACCTTCGTTAACGTCATAAAGCCTTGAAATAAGCTGAATCAGAGAAGTTTTACTGCTTCCCGTTGCACCGATTATTCCGACGGTTTCGCCCGATTTAATTTCCAGGCTGATATTTTCAAGAGTCTTTCGCTCTGCTTTCGAAGAATAAGAAAAGCTTACATTATCAAATTTAACACTGCCGTCTTTCACCTGCATAACAGGGTTTTCAGGATTCTGAATTGAGCTTTCCTCGTTGAGTACTTCAACAATTCGGTTAGCAGATGCCATAGACATTGTTATCATAACAAAAATCATGGTAAACATCATAAGGCTCATAAGAACCTGCATACCATAGGTCATAACTGAAGACAGTCCGCCGACGGTGAGCTCGGTGTTATTGCTTGTAATTATAAGCTTTGCGCCAATATAACAGATAAGGAGCATAACAACATAAATCGCCATCTGCACAAGAGGACTTGCAAGAGCCATAAGCTTTTCAGCTTTTGTGAAGTTGTCGCAGACATCGTCCGATGCTTTTGCAAACTTCTGCTTTTCATAGTCTTCTCTTACGAAAGATTTAACAGCACGGATTCCGCTGATATTTTCCTGAACTGAGTTATTAAGAGCATCATATTTTTTAAATATGCTTCTGAACAGCGGCAATACCTTTTTAAGCATAAAGGTAACACCGATTATAAGAAACGGAACTGCAGTAAGGAAAATAAGAGTAAGCTTTTTGCTTATTCTCATCGTCATTATGACGGAAAACGCAAGCATCATCGGGCTTCGGATTGCCGTTCTTATTATCATCATAAATGAGTTCTGCACGTTTGTAACGTCCGTGGTAAGACGTGTAACAAGGCTTGAGGTTGAGAATTTATCGATATTTGAGAAAGAGTAGCTCTGAACCTTGTAAAAAAGATCGTGGCGGAGATTTTTTGCAAATCCGCTTGATGCTACCGCGCAGAAATGACCGGACAAAGCTCCGCACGTAAGCGAAAGAACAGCCAGGAGTACAAGAACACCGCCGTATTTCGCTATTACGGAAATTTCGGACTGTGCTTCAATGCAGTCAATCAACTGAGCCGTAACAAAAGGTATCATTACTTCGATAAGAACTTCAAGTGCAATAAAAAGAGGGCTGAGTATTGTCTGAAGCTTATACTCTCTTATGCACTTCATAAGTGTTTTTATCACATTCATTCATTTTCCTCCCTATCATTCTCTTTTTCAAGATTGTTTTTCATTCTTGAAATAAAATTATTTAATGTTTCTTTTTCTTCTTTCGTAAAACCACGGGTGAGTGTTTCTTCAAGATGGATTCTGTCGTGCTCAAACAGCTTCGAAAGAGCTTCCGCTTCCTCAGTCAGCACAAGCTTTCTCAAACGTGCATCGCAGGCAACCTTTTCCCTTCTTACGAGCCCCTTCTGCTCCATAAGATCAATAACCTTTGATGCTGTTGAACGCGTTACATCAAATTCCTTTTCAATATCTTTCTGAAAAACATCAACGTCCCTGTGGCAGGACAAAAAGGCGATTATCCAGCCGTGGGTACCTGTTATTGAATCAATGGTTTTTTTATTAGGACTGTTTTCAAGAAAACGGTGGATCCTGTGCGACAGTCCGCGCAACTGCGTGCTTACAAATTTATCATTGTCTTTTTTCAAAATCATCCCTCCGACAATGTTGGATATTCAACAATGTTTATTATAATACTTTTAGTATCACTGTCAAGATTTTTAGTAAAAGTTCTTTACTTACAATATTGGGTTTACGTATAAACGATAACTTTATATCAAACCAATATTTTGTATTTCTGCAAATAATTTTAACAAAATGTAAACATTCTATTGCAAAATATCTTTTTATGTAGTATAATAGCAAAAAATTATGGAAAGGGCGTACTACTTATGAGTAAAAAGGAAAAAGCTCCTAAAGTAAAGAAAGATAAGGCAACCATCAAGGCTGAAAAAGCTGAGAAGAAGGCTGCCAGAAAAGCACAGAGAAAAGAAGACAGAAAGAATCCGGAAATCAAGGCAGCTAACAGAACACTTGCTATCAAGTGCATCGCAGCTATCCTTTGCGCAGTTCTTTTCTTCTTTAATATTTCTTCAGCTTTCGATAAGATTGCTGAGATGATCAAAGCTACTGAATCAACTGTTGTTTCAACAGGTTCATCTTCAGGCTCAGGTGCAGGCCTCGATGCAGGTCTTGACTCAGGTCTCGGCGGTGACAGCCTTGCTGATACAACTCCCGACGCAGGCGCAACAGACACAACTCCTGACGCTGGTGCAACAGACACAACACCCGATGCAAACGCAGGCGATGCAGGTACAACAGACACAAGCAAACCCGCTGACACAGCTAACAAGGGTGGCAAGCCCGCTGACGGTGTTGAAACACTCAACTACTTCAACACAGCTGTTAACAAAGTAAAGACAGGTGCTAAGTCAGTTAACCAGAAGTCAGTTACAAACTACCTTGCTTCAACTCCCACAATCCCCAGTGCTCTTAACGGCATTTATAAGATGCTCGGCGGCGACGGCTGGTTGGATGATACACTCAAGAAGAATTCCCAGGGTGCAGCTACATACACAGGCGCTGACATCAAGGCTAAGTTCCCTGTTGAAGGTGAAAGCTACGCAAGTAAGCTTACACCGTCAGACGTTAAGTCAGCTACATGCACAGAGAAAGACGGTATCTACACAATCACAATCGTAACACTTGATGACGCTAAGTCAGAATCTCACAAGCACGGCACAGGTCACAACCCGAAGGCTCACAACGTTATCCTTCCCGGCGTTGTTAACGACAACATCCCCGGTCCTGCAGTAAGCCTTGTTGGTAAAGCTTCAATGGCATATCCTTCATCAACAATCGTTATCACAGTTGATGCTGCAACAGGTAATGTTCTTACAGCTAACTACGACCTCAAGTGGACAATCAACTTTGACAAGATGGGCGCTGTTATTCCTCTCGGTTCAAAGTCAATCTACGAAATCAAGTGGTAAGTTAATTAAACTATTTAAGAGCGACGCGAGAACGTCGCTCTTTTTCTTTTGTAAAACGATTGAAAAATACTGTTTGTTGTTGTATACTCTTAGTAATCGACGTATAAATATAGAAACTCATAGGGAGGCTTTTTATGTATATTCTTAACGTTCTTAAATCTATTCTTTTCGGAATCATTGAAGGCATTACGGAATGGTTGCCGATCAGCAGTACCGGACATATGATTCTTCTTGAAAAAATATGCCAATTCAAGGAAGTCAAACCCGAATTTTTTGAAATGTTCCTTGTTGTTATCCAGCTTGGTGCGATTATGGCAGTCATCGTTATGTTCTGGAACAAGCTCTGGCCGTTCAGACGCGTTGCTGTTTCTGACACTCAGAAAGTAATCAAGGTTCGTATGATAAGCATTAACCTCTGGCTTAAGGTCCTTGTCGGCTCAATTCCGGCAGGTGTGCTCGGCCTTATCTTTGATGATCTTCTTGATAAATACCTTTACAATCACATCACTGTTGCTATAACTCTCATCATTTACGGTGTGCTCTTCATTGTTATTGAACACTTTAACAAAAAAAGACGTCCCAGAGTAAAAAAACTCACAGAGCTTACTTATAAAGATGCGTTTCTTATCGGTCTTTTCCAAGCCCTTTCGCTTATCCCCGGCACATCGCGTTCAGGATCAACAATCCTCGGCGGTATTTCAATCGGCACTTCAAGAACTGTTGCTTCTGAATTCACATTCTTCCTTGCCGTACCCGCTATGCTCGGTGCATCAGCACTCAAGCTTCTTAAATTCGGATTCAATTTTTCCGTTATGGAATTCGTTATCCTTATCAACGGAATGATCGTTGCGTTTACCGTTTCGTTGCTTTGCATAAGATTTCTTATGAACTTTATCAAGAAGCACAACTTCAACATTTTCGGAATTTACAGAATTATTCTCGGTGCAATCGTTCTTATTGCTTATTTTGTCGGAAGGTAATTCATTATGGATATTCTCAGACGATATGTTTTTAAAAACATTCTGAACTGCCGCGATATAGGCGGATACCCGACAGAAAACGGTTCAACAAAATTCGGCAGATTTATCCGTTGCGGTATTGTCAAAACTCCCGAAGACTGGGAGATTGAAAAACTAGCCGAGCTTAACGTGAAAACGGTCATCGACCTCAGAGGAATCTATGAATCCGAGCTTACTCCGCTTCATCTTGACAGAATCCCCGATGCTGACGTTTACAATCTGCCGCTTTATGAGTTCAACGTTGCAACCAAGGAAGGAATGGATCTTCCGCTTGATAAGATCTACGATATGATTATCAACACGCAGCAAGAGCATATACTTAAGGTACTCAGGACTATCGCAGAAGCAAAAGACGGAGTTATAATGTACAACTGCTTCTTTGGAAAGGACAGAACTGGCATTCTCACAATGCTTCTTCTGAGCATCGCAGGAGTTTCAGAAGATGATATTATTGCGGACTATCAGCAGACATATACTTACGTTAAAAGTTATATCAAGGCTAACGCTGACATCCTTTGGGACAAAAACAGCGAGAAGCATTTCTCTCTTCCCGAAACGATAGAAAATGTTATTGATATGATAAATCAAAAGTACGGCTCAGTGTTATCTTATATCAAAAGTCTCGGTCTTACTGACGAAGAAATACAAAGCATAAAAAACAAGCTTTGCTGAAAGCAGGTAAAAGGATATGAATAAAAAAGAAAAAAGATTTGTAAAGACTTATTCACAAGGCGGAACCAGCGGAAATGAAATATGGGTAGACAAGGAAACAGGTATTAATTATTTTACCATTCTTCCGGTTACTCGGGCGGTCTTACTCCCCTGCTTGATAAAAACGGAAAACCGATTATTACACAAATAACTGAAGACTAAAAAACGGTGCGTTAAACGCACCGTTTTCTTTTAGTATAAAACTTTTGAAAGTATGAAGCAAGTCCAGAGCGCGATTACGAAAAATCCTTCTGCGGGAATTGCAAGCTTTGTGTACGGACATTTCCATCCCTTATCAACACAAAGGAAAATTGAACGCGTCACAAAAACTGTCGTTGCGAAGAACAGACCGCCGACAAGTGAGTACACCGGAGTTTTAAGTGCAAGTGTGAGATAAAGAAGAAATGCACCCAGAGCAAACGAAATTCCTCCGTAATAAACTCTGATTTCAGTCTTGCCTGCATTGTCAACCGGTTTGATTGAAAACGACTCTGCGTTTTTCAACGGACTTGAGATAAAAACAACTGCCATACCCCAGAAATAACCTATAAGGCAGATAACCGCCACACTTGCCGGGATATTTGAAGCAAGTATTTCTTTAATAAATTCCATTTTTACACCTCTATACTTACCATCTGATGAACATTTACTTTCGGAACGTTGAACGATACTTTTCCGTCATCATAAGCAAAGTCTATTTCTTCATTCTGCGGTACAAGCACTACCTTTGAAGGCTTGTCGCACTTAACAGAAACGCTGATATTGTAAAGAGGAACTATATCCTCGATAACCTCAGTGTTGTCTCCCCTGTTTGTTGTATGAGCAAAGAGAAGATGAACAATTTTTCTGCCTTCCTGCTGCATAAGAGTTGCGACACCGCGGTCCGGCATTGATGTTTCAAGTGTAAGCTCATCACCCACAAGAATATTGATGATATGATTTACCATTTCCTTCTGGTGGAAGTCGCCGTACTTGCCGTAACCTGCAAATACATCCCAGCCAATGTATGCGATATTGCCCTTGATTACTGCTGTGGGATAAGAATAATCGTCATTATTCGGTGAGTGCTGATGCGAGCAGAATCTGTCAGGAGTTCTGTTGAAATACGGATCCTGACCGTAGGCAACAACCGTTGCATCAACATTTTCGAAAAGATGTGACGGAGTACGCATAAGGTATTCTGTCGTACCGTTTACTGTTTCAAAATCAGGTATATAATAAGTCGGGTTGAATTCATTTTTGCCCTTATATTTTATGCCTGTATCAACGCAGAAATTATTGTCTGCATCAAGTCCCGATACACCCGAGAGAAGGAGCTTACCGCCATTAGCAAGGAAAGCATCAACCTTCTGTTTAAGGTTATCGTCAAATCTCCATGAATCGGGAAGAATAAGCAATTTATACTTATTGAAGTCCTCTTCAAGGTCAATGAAATTATAAAGACGGTGTGTTTCAAAAAGGATTCTGTTTGCGCCGACATCAGGCTTAACGCTGTCGCTGAACCAGCTTCCGCCCTTAACCTCAGTTGAAAGAACTGCGATATCTGTAACAGCTTTTGCGCCCTTACACCAGGGTTCTTTTTCTTCTACCTCTGCATATGCAGCACCGATGAGTCCGAACGTCGAAGCGTTGAGCTGTCCGTTCGGGTGCATCTGGTCGCCGATTGAGCAACCTGCGCCGACTGCAAGAGAAAGAGCAGCTTCATATCTTAAAGCATTCGGGTGCTTGAATCCGCCGAATTCGCCCCAGGATTTATGGAACTTGCCCGTCATACCAAGGTAATCTTCGCGGAGCGTTCTTGCATACGAAGCAGACATCGGGAAATGATCGTAGCTCCAGCCGCCTGTCGGGAGGCTTTCAAGCTCAAGATGAGACATTGTATCCACAAGGTCACGTCTGCCCTTTGTAAGATGGCCTGAATTCTGGAAAATAACGGTTGTGTCGCTGTACTTTCTTACAACGCGTTCAACCTCGTCAAGGTAATGTCTGTAAACTTTCTTGCCGAAAGCACGTGCATCATCCTCGTTAAGATAGCTGAGGCCTTCCTTTGCCATATCTGCACGGCATTTTGCACAGTAGCAAGTTCTTTCACCAACGATATCAAGGAAAATTTCGCAGGGATTATACACCTGCATAACCTCCTCAATCTCGGCAAGGAGCTTATCAAGATATGCTGTGTTCAGGCACATAAGATGGAATGTAGCTCTGAAGAAATCTCCCGTTTCGTTATAGTCCTCTTTTCTTCTGTGAAGCCATTCGGGATGCGCAACAGCGTCCTTTTCGTCATAGCCTGCCGATATATATACAGGTGCCTTTACTCCGATTTCAGCACAGGCATCAAGCTGGGCCTTAAGCAAATCAAACTTTAAAGTCGGATGCATCTCATTTACCTTTGACGGATGGAATGAATAACCGTGATGGCACTTTGAGAAAACTGTTATTGAGTCAACGTGACCGAGCTTTATAATTTTTTGCCATTCCTCTTTATCAAATTTTTCGCCTACACCCGGAATTGCAGGTGAAGTGTGAAAATCAAGATGAACCTGTCTGAATCTGAAATCTTTCATATTGACCTCCTGGGTTTTATATATTAATGATATAATAATATAAAAAATTTTTCATTTCAATCTTTTTTTCTGTAAAAAAATAAGATATAATAAGTAAAAATAAAATTTCAGGAGAATTGCTATGAATAACAATGCTATGTTCAAGCTCGGATACGGACTTTACGTCATTACAACAAATGTAAACGGCAGCAAAAACGGCTGTATCGTCAATACAGTAATCCAGGTAACAACAACTCCGAACCGAATTGCCGTTACCGTAAATAAAGCCAACAAGACTCACGATATGATTGTTGATTCGGGAAAATTCAACGTTTCCGTTCTTTCGGTCAATGCGCCTTTTGACCTGTTCAGGCACTTTGGCTTCCAAAGCGGAAAGACAGTTAATAAATTTGCAGACTTCGATGCAACCGAGAACAGTGAAAATAACATTGCCTATATCACGCAGGGAAGCTGTGCGTTTTTAAGCGCAACGGTTTATTCGTGCGTTGACCTCGGCACACACACAATGTTTATCGCAAACGTTGTTGACGGCGAAATTCTCAACGAAGATGAACCCGTAACATACAACTACTATCATCAGAACATCAAGCCGAAGCCGCAGACCGTTGAAGTTAAGGCAGAGAGTGCATACAGATGCAAAATCTGCGGTTATGTTCACGAGGGTGAATTGCCTGACGACTTCATCTGTCCCCTTTGCAAGCACGGTGCCTCTGATTTTGAGAAAATAAAATAAATTAATACTGATATAAAAGCGACATTTTACCCGTATATTAAAACGGAGGGGTTTAAAATGTCGCTTTCTTCTTTTTTAAGTTTTCTGAGCAGTCTCGGATTTTTTCTTTTCGGTATGAAATTGCTTTCCGATTCGTTGAAAGAATCGGCAGAAACAAAAGCCGCTACGTTGCTTAGTAAAGCTACGGATAAACCGATGAAATCCGTTGTCTTGGGGGCAGGCGTAACGGGAATTATACAGAGCTCAACTGCAACAACGCTCATGACCCTGGGGTTTGTTGAGTCAGGTCTTATGGGGATTTATCAAGCCGTTCCCGTAATTATGGGCGCGAATATAGGCACAACCGTAACGGCACAAATCATAAGGCTCGCTGATATTGACTCCTCAAACTTTCTTCTTTCTGTGCTTAAGCCATCCTCACTTTCACCGTTTTTTATACTTATCGGTGCAGTTCAGAAAATGTTTTCAAAAAAAAGAGAAGCTTTACAGTCAGCCTCTCTTTTTCTTGGTGCTGGTATTCTTTTTTACGGCATTGAACAAATGGAAATAAACTTACGCCCACTCGGCAATTCCGAATACTTTCATAATACCTTACTGCGCTTTGACAACCCGTTTATACTGTTTATCAGCGGAATTGTTTTAACTGCCGTTCTGCAAAGTTCCTCGGTTTCTGTCGGCATTCTTCAAACCGTTTCAACAACAGGTTTGCTCAGCTTTTCGTCTGCCGTACCGATAATACTCGGAATGAACGTCGGCAAATGTCTGCCTGAATTCATTGCTTCGTTGAGCATGAGTAAACAAACAAGAACAGTTATGCTTTCGGATCTTATTGTAAGTGTTTCAGGGTGCATAATCGTCGGCTTGTTTTTCTTCCTATTGCCTGACAGTACTTCAGATATACCCGCCACCCGTACTTTGATCGCAAACTTTCATACGGCTTTCAATATTTTTTCAACTTTCACTATGCTTCCGTTTTACGGGCAGATTGTTCACCTCTCAGGAAAAATCATAAGGCTGACTGAACCCCGCTGAAATCTACTTTGAATCCGTTTTTCAAAATCAACTCGTCAACGGTTACTGTTTTAAGTCCGTCGGTGGCTGATTTTTTAGTAAACTCTTCTGCTGTTTTCTCGTCTATCAATACTATATTACCGGCAGACAACTGTTCCGGATCATTCCATTGTATCGGAAACAAGCCCAAAGAATAAACAGTTTTTACAAGAGCCTCATCTGCATTCTCCGTATCAAAACGTATTAAGTCCGTGTTCTTCCCCGTAAGCCTTGCCATCCGCTCAATGCGGACTGCGAGTCTGTCATAGAGTTCGTTTTTGGAAAAATTTTCGGGCTCATCTTCAAGAATTCCTATTGAGTGCCCTGCCTGAATAATTGACCTGACTTTATCGGAAAACATTTCCTGAAAAGCTTCGCTAATGAAAAAAGTAGCTTTATTTTTGCCAAGATTTTTTATCAAAACATTTGTGTCGGTATATTCATAAACATTCACACTCAATGCAATTACTTTGTCTTCAGTTTTAACCGACGTTATCGGCATACGATATTCGCTGTTGCTCAGACCGTACGCAAGAGCACCGATTCCCGAAAAAACAGCAACAGACAAAGCGATAATGACGTATAAAAACAAAAAAATCCTTCTTTTGTGCAGTATAAAACACCTCAAAAGTCTCACCTCGGTGAATTATATGTCAAAATAGAACGTTAAATTCGAAATTTACTATTGTATTTTTTTTGAATAGTATGTATAATACTATGGTAAAAAGAATGCAGACATATAAAACAATGTATTTTGTTGGTAACGTCTGCTGTAAATCCGCACTGAAGGTGCGGTGGAGGAGTTAGGAACATGCTTGGAAAATATGTTCGTATCAAGGTGACTCATCCAATTCATTCTTACAGCAACGAGCAAGGTTTTACTTATGAGCTCAACTACGGTGAAGTTGAGGGCGCAAAGCAGTATAATGCACCCGTAAAGGGCGCATTCATTATGGGTATCAATCACCCTGTTCGCAGCTTTGACGGCAGAGTAATCGGAATTGTACATTACAAAGATTGCGCGGAAATTGATTGGATTGTAGCACCGAAGAGTACAAGATTTATCAACATTGATGTCATCAATGCAATTGACTTCGCGGTAAGAGACCGCGAACACACACTTGACTGCCTTTATGAACGTTCATGCGGTGCAGTCGTTTACAGAAATATCGGCGGAATGATTCGTTTTCTTCTTATCAAAAACCGTCGCAGCGCACACTGGGGATTCCCTAAGGGTCACGTTGAGCTTGGCGAAAGTGACAGTCAGACAGCCTACCGTGAGGTACTTGAAGAAACAGGAATACATATTAATATTCATCCTGATTTCATCACAAAGAGCCAATATACCATTCAGGGCAAGGTCGAGAAAAACGTCACGATTTACCTCGCCTCTACCGAGGACACACAGACTATAATCCAGAAAGAAGAAATAGAAGATTATATCTGGCTCGGCTACGAAAAAGCCCTGACAAAATTACGTTTTGATAACGACAAAACAATTCTCACAAAATCCTACAATTATCTCGTGAAAAATAAAGTTATTACGGAGTAAAAAATATGGTCGACAGTATAGTTGATTTTCTTGTCACTTTATTCGGAACTACAATTCCGAAAGAGCTCACGGTTTTTGTTATCTCAGTTTTGCCGATACTTGAGCTTCGCGGCGGTCTGATTGCCGCCCGTTTGCTTGAAATGAATGTATGGAGCGCTTTCTTTTTCTGCTTTGTCGGAAACATGCTTCCGATGCCGTTTATTCTTCTTTTCATCCGCAAGATTTTCGACTGGATGAGAAAATGGAAGCACACCGCAAGAATTGTCGCAAAAATGGAAGCCAAGGCAGAAAAGCATCGCGGAAAAATAGAAAAATACGGATTCTGGGGTCTTCTTGTTCTTGTTGCAGTTCCCCTTCCCGGTACAGGCGGATGGACAGGTGCTCTTGTTGCCGCACTTATGGACCTTCGTATGCGCCGTGCAATGCCTGCAATCACTTTAGGTGTTCTTATCGCAGGGCTTATCGTCGGCGGAATTTCTTTCGGACTTTTTGCTTAAGGATTTTCATATGACTAATAAAAAATCAAACAACAAAACTTCAGTTCAGTTCATCCTCTTTTTTACGGTCGGTGCGCTGAACTTTCTTTTAAGGCAGGTAGTTTTCACTTTCTGCTCTTCATTCGGATTAAACACCATACTTTGCAACTTTATTGCTTTTTCCGCGAGCGTTGTTTCTTCTTACATTATTAACGGAACAGTTATTTTCAGGAAGGAAGAAAATGAACAAAGAGTATGGTGGAAAGTTTTCCTTAAACTGTACTTCGTTTATGCAATTACGGGCGTACTTCTTTCAGGTTTACTTCTCTGGTTTTTCCTTGATGTCGTAAAACTTTCGAGATTTACAGAATCCTGGATTGAGGCGTTGAACCTTACAGGAATCATCCCTGCGATTGAAAACAGCCTTATTGCAAAAGGAAATAACACACCCGTTTACGAATGGATTGCGGAACCGATTGCTTCTGTTATTACGGTATTGATACTTACACCGATTAACTTTGCTGTTAATAAATTCTGGGCATATAAAAGCTAAAAAATATGGAGATACTTCTTGACTGAAGTATCTCCGTTTTTTATACTATCCATTCGTAAAGAATGCCGTAGAGCTCCCTGATGTGATATGTAGGAACTACCCATATTTCTGTCTTGCCCGAAACTGCACCGCTTTCAAATCCAAGAGACGAGGCAATTCTCTGCGCTCTGTATTCGTGGAATTCATTTGTTGCAATGGCAATACTTTTGTTCAATCCTTCTCTCTCGATTATCTCTTTGGAGAAAAGAAGGTTTTCCCGGGTTGATGTCGACTTGTCCTCTTTATAAAGCCTGTCGGGTGAGATACCGTTTGCAACAAGATATCTGTACATACATTCTGCTTCGGATATATCCTCATCCTCGCCCTGACCACCTGAAAGTATGCAGGCTGATTCAGGATTTTCTTCCAGATACTTCTGCGCCGCCTTAAGTCTAGCAACCATCATTCTGCTCGGTCTTTCACCATAAACACGGCAGCCCAACACAACCACAGTCGCGGACGGTTCAGGATCTTTTGCTGCAGCACCAACCATCAAAGCTGTTTCAGTCGTTGCAAGAAGGAACACAGCAACCAATGCAATACAAGCTAAATTTGTGATAATCTTTCCGGACTTTTTTGTGCGCATTTTCTTGATAAAATTCAGAACCTTCTCCGAAAAATAAGTCAACAAAAACAAAGATTCGAACAACACTATACCCGTTATATTGCCGATATTCACAATTCTGCTGAAAGCAACCGGAATAATAAACCACATTGCCATTAAATCAAAAAACACAAGCAAGGCTATGCGAAGTTTACGATTCATAAGTGGCCTCCTCCTTTTTCTCAATGCTGTACATTGATTTATCAGAGGTATACATCGTAGCACCCTTTCTTCTGCCGAACCAGACGATGTTTTTAGCAAAGGAGTACCAATCTTCAAAAACGCGGTTTTCGGCAAAATCAAGGTTTACAGGGCATTTTTCAAGCGGTTTATATTCACCTGCATAGATTGAATCAAAATATTCCGTAAAATTATAGTTAAGTTCAAGCTGTTCTCCGTTTTTATTCGGACGGCGAAGAACGGCTTTCTGATATTTTTTCAGTTCGTTAAAGATTTCGGGTTCAATATCAAGAGAAACAAGGAACGGTAAAATTTCCTCATCAAACTTTTCATCGTTATACATACACTCGAGGAACATTCCCTCTTCGAAAAACCAGACAATATTTCCGAAAACAGGGTTATGATAGTTCCAATCCCCCTCAAGCGAATGAGTCAGCCTATCCTCATACCGTGCCAGAACCTTGCCGAATACTGTCTCGGGATTACTGATCACGAATTTGAACAGTTTATCGTAAAATTCGCGGTAGCTCATACCCTTTTCGTAGTGCGCATAAAGCGCAAAGCATCTTAAAAGACCGAGGCTGTGGAAACACTGGAGAGTAACAGAAAAGAGATTTGATTTAATCCACATCTCCTTCGTCATAGTGCTTGTACCCATTACAATTTCAGAATACTCGGACACTTCCTCCTGTGTCTCCGCACTGTGAATATGATTGAACTTTACTTTATTTGATTTTATTGAATACTTTTCGATGTATTCCTTACTTCCCATTATAGAGTTCGGCAAAACTTCGCAGTGATAAACGCTCACTGAATTATGCTGACCTGCTTCAAGCAGCTTGCAAAGTCCGTCGCAGAACGAATCATAAGTCTCGCCCGGCAGACCAAGAATAAGCTCGGAATAAGTCGGAATTTTAGCCTGATTATATTTTTTTACAATATCAGCAAAATGTTCCATTGTCAGATTGCTTCTGTTTACATTCGAAAGGGCATCTTCGCACAGGCTCTGATATGCCATCGTTGCACCCTTGTCGATATGGTATTCATTGAATTTTGAACAGATTTCAAAGACATTCTCGTCGTTTTCTTTAGCGTAACAAGGACGGAATACATCCGGATAACCTGTTGATTTTTTGAGTTCTATGCAGTAATCGGCTACCTCGATGTCGCGCTTGAACATACCGAAATTGGCATCAGCACAGAAGCAGTATTCAATCTTGTTGTCCGAAAGCCATTTAAGCTCGCCCTTGATTTTTTCCATCGGGAAGAAACGCACCTTACTCTTGGCACTCCAATCGCAATAAGCGCATTTATACGGGCAGCCTCTGTTCGTTTCGATTACTGAAAGAAGCTCTACTGTTTCAGTTTTAACGATCGGATCGAAAAGACCTGTAAGATAAGGCGAAGGATACTCTGATATATCCTTGCAGGTGCTTCTGTTTGTACACACTACCGCACCGTTTTTGCGGTAGGCAATATTTTCAACTTCTTCTAAATCAGTTGAGTTCGCAAGAGCCATAAGAAGATTGTAAAAAGGCTCTTCACCCTCACCGAAGATAAGATAATCAATAAAACCGCATTCTTCAAGAAGCTCAGCGCTGTCATTTCTTACACTGTGTCCACCGTAAACAATTATACATTCAGGATATTTTTCTTTCACCTTACGGGCAAGGGCTTTATTGAACTCAACATTCCAGGCATAGTTTGAAAAAGCTACTACAGCAGGATTTTTCATACGGTTGAGAATATCGTCCGTTTTCTCCCTTTTATAGAAGAATCCGCCGAGTTCATACTGTGACCTGAAATCTTCAAACTGTAACGAATATGCCGCAAGGCAACCTGTTGCATACGGCAGATAAACAGATTTATCAAAAGCAAACCCTGCCTGAACAAAATATATCTTTTTCACGGCACATCCTCCTTTTTTAATAAGTTACTTTAAGATTGTTCCTCTTTGCGGAATAAACGGGTGCATCATCACGTCTGCCGTACCAGACGTACTCTCTTGCATACTCATCAATCGTAGCAACAGGTTTTTCCTCCGTGACCGTGACGGTGTTTCTGCGTTTTTCAAGAGGAATATAGTTGTTATTAAGAATCGCATCAAAATACGATTCAAAGTCGTATTCAAGCTCAATATCAAGCTTTGTCATATTCATCTTCTTAATTATACCGCTTTGGTATCTGATAAGATTATCTGTTATCTCGCTGTCTGAAGAATAGAGCTTGATATATTCTCTGATTTCAGAATAAAACTTTTCGGGGTTTACGGCACCTTTCATAAAGAGATATTCGTCAAATCCCCATGTAGTTTTACCGAAACCGTCGAACACACTTTTGAATGAATCCTCGCCGTCAATTACGTCGTCAACAAACTTCACACACTCGCTGTAAAGCTCACCGCACAACGTATCGGGATTATTCTTGCTCCATTCAATAAGTCCCTCATAGAAATCTTTATATCCCACACCTTTTTCGTTATACAGATAAACTGCAATCATCATCGTAAGGCACATTGTGTGCAGTCCCTGCGCATAAAGCGCGAAGATATAAGACTTTTTCCAGTCCTCAAGATTCATTGAGTAAGTTGAAATAATATTGTCGCTGTACTCCCTGACGGCGTTGTTATCCACAGCGGAATGGTGCTGTCTGAATTCAGTACGGCATACTTCAATTTTGTATTTTTCAACCGACTCCCTGCTTCCGAGCTGAGAATTCGGAAGAAGTTCGCACGGGTAAACAATTACGCTCTTATGCTGTCCGCACTCAAAAAGAGTTGCAATTCCTTGGGAAAAGCTTTCATAAGTTTCGCCCGGCAGACCGAGAATCAGCTCGGAATAAGCCATTATTCCCCTGTTCGTATACATCTGCATAAGATTCTTGAAATGTTCAAGGCTCATATTTGTTCTGCCGATATTTTTAAGAGCCTCCGGTGACATCGTCTGGAACGAAAGCGTCGGTGATTTTCCCAAGCCCTCGTCAAACATTTTACAGCTGAGTTTGAAAACGAATTCATCTCTGTTTTTTGTGAAATTCGTTTTGAACTTTTCGGGATAACCCGTCTTTCTTTTTGACTCTATCATAAGGTCTGTTATCTCCTCATCACGGTCAAAAAGTGCAAAGTTCGCATCACTGCAGTAGATGTATTCGATTTTGTTCTTTGCCATCCATTCGATTTCGGCTTTCAGCCTTTCCATCGGAAACATTCGTACTTTTGACTTGAGCACACCCCAGTCACAGTAAGCACAGCGGTTCGGACAACCGCGGTTTGTTTCCCAGATAACCGAATATTTTATACTTGTGTCTTCAAGGATTTCGTCGAAATATCCTTCAAGATACGGTGACGGAAAATCCGAAATATCGCATACGGGTGCAGGTGAAGTAGTTATAACCTCACCGTTTTTTCTGAAAGAAAGTCCGTTTACATTTTCAAGAGGAGAGTCTTCACAAAGCGCAAGCAACAGTTCTTTCGTCGGCACTTCACCCTCGCCGTGAGTAAGGAAATCTATATAAGGATATTTCTCCATTTCTGCAGCATCGGGTGAAATACTGTGTCCGCCCATTAAAATGAAGCACTCGGGATATTTCTCTTTAATCTTCTGCGCAAGAACCTTATTGAACTCCATACTCCATACATAGCAGGAAAGCCCGACGAGATACGGATTTTCCATACCGTCGACAATTTTCTGCGGATCTTCACGCATAAAGATAAACTTCTTAAGGCAGTATTCACTTCTGATCCTCTCATCTGCCCACGCATATGCGGCAATCGTACCGATTGAATAAGGAAGATAAGCCGACTTCACACCGGAGCCGAAAACAGAGTTTGTCTGGACAAAATAGACGTTTTTCACAGCTTTACTTCCTTTCTGAATTTATAAAAATTGCTTCCTGATTTTCTGCCGTACCACACTACGAAACGAGCATAGTCTTCCCACGAGAGTGGAAAGCCTTTCTTGTCCAAAACAAGCTTGATTTCCTTTTCTTCCAAATCTGCGTTATCGGAATTAAGCACAGTTTCAAAGTACGAAGGGAAATCATAATTGAAACATTTCTCTTCGCAGGAGATCTCGGGATATTTTATCAGGAATTTCTGATATTCCAGAAGCTCGTCCGCAAAGACTTTATCGCTGATAAAGCTGTACACTAAAGGCTTTATCTCTTCGTAGAAACGGTCTCGCTCATAAACCGTCATAAGGAAAACAAGCTCCTCCAACGGCCATTCGACACTGCCGAAGCGATAATCCGCCTGAGTAATCGAAACGCTTTTTTCAATCACACCGTGAAGCTTTTCTTCCACAAGCTTCATCGCTTTTCCTGCAACGGTTTCGGGGTTATTATTAAAGAAATCTATAAGAGAAGAATAAAAATCCTTGTAGCTTACTGAAAGAGAATTGTATAAATAAAGTGCAACGAATCGCAAAAGTCCGAGATGATGAAAACTCTGGACAAAATATGAAAAAACATTCATCTCAATCCAGTCCGTATTCGTCATTGAATAAGTTTTCGTTACAAGGTGTGAAAATTCAGCCACCCCGTCATCCGCCCCTGCTTCGCGATGAGGTTCGTTAAGCGGAAGCTTCGTTGCGGAAATTCCGAATTTTTTCATATAATCGGGATCAGCCATAGTTGAGCAAGGGAGGAGCTCACAGTTATGGATATACAGAGAATAGTGCTGACCTGCTCTTAACAACTCATCAATACCTGACTTCAGGCTTTCGACGGTCTCACCGGGCAAGCCGAGAATAAGCTCGGTATAGGTCGGTATTCCGCACTCGTTGTATTTATTCATAAGCTGAGAAAATGTTTCTACGGGAATATTTTTACGAAGAACATTTTCTGCCGCAATCGGTGACATAGTCTGATAGGAAATCGTAACGCCCTTGCTCATACCGCTGTCTTCAAATTTCTTGCCGATTCTGAATACACGGTCGTTGCTGTTTTTAGCATACGAAGTCTGAAACTTTTTCGGGTATCCCCTCTTCATTCTTGCTTCAACGAGCATATCGGTTATCTCTTCATCGCGCTCAATGATACCGAAATTGGAATCCGTACCACCGCAGCCGACAATTTTGTTGTCGCAAAGCCAGTCAATCTCTTTTTGGATTCTCTCCATCGGGAAAAGACGTAATTTTGAAGCAAGGCAACCCCAATCGCAGTAAGCGCAGGAATAGGGACATCCTCGGTTGGTTTCAAGCAAAGCAATAAATTCATACTGCGGATGGTCGGCAATTATCGAATCAAAAACTCCCTCAATGTACGGCGACGGATAATCACGAAGTAGGAACGGAGCCTTCGGTGTATCAACAAAGCTGTCGCCGTCTCTGTACGAAATATTTCTGACCTCGTTTAAATCCTTTTCACCTGCAAAACAAAGCAGTACATCACGGAAGGCTTCCTCACCCTCACCGTGAATAAGCACATCGATAAAGCTGTATTTTTCAAGCTGACTATGACCGTCACGCACGTGATGACCGCCGAAGATTATTTTACATTCGGGGTATTTTTCCTTTACCATTGAAGCAATTTTCTTGTTGAATTCATAGTTCCACACATAGCAGGAAAAGCCGATAACTGCAGGATCCGAAATCACAGACATTATATCTTCAGGTGACTTGCGTTCGAAAATAATCTGTTCAAAAGAATAGATATTGTTTATTCTTTCATCTTTCATAGAGAAAGCCTGAAGCATACCTACGGCATAAGGAAGATGTGCACTTCCCGAATAAGTATAATTAGCTTGCACAAGGTATATTTTTTTCTTTTCCAACACAATCACCTCCGCAGACGAAACTAGCGCATTTTATCAAGTTATTATACCATTTACTCTATCTGATGTCAAACAAAGCTTTATTAGTGCGGCCGTATCTTTTAAAGAAAACGGACCAAAATATTCATAGGTGATCGCTATGCTTATAACATTAATCCGTGTAACAATTCTTTATGTTTTCATCATAATCTGCATGAGGCTGATGGGCAAACGGCAGCTCGGCGAATTGCAGCCGACCGAGCTTGTTATTACAATACTGCTTTCGGAAATCGCATCAATCCCCATTCAGGATAACGGCGTACCGCTTGTCAATTCCGTTTTCGCAGTACTTCTGCTTGTTTCGTTGGAAATTATAAATTCTGCCATCTGTCTTAAAAGCACACGGATCAGGACCGTCATTGAGGGCAACCCTATGATTGTCATCCGCAACGGAGTCGTTGAACAAAAGACATTGAAACAACTTCGCTTTTCAGTTACGGATCTCGTTGAACAGCTGCGCCAGAAAGATGTTTTTGACATAAACGATGTAAAATTCGCTATCGTCGAAACAAACGGTCAGCTAAGCGTTATGCTCAAAGACGAAAAACAGCCCGTAACTCCCGAAGTCCTTGATTCCAAAGCAAAGAACAAGAGCTTTCAGGCTATGGTTATAAACGACGGCAGAATACTGAAAAAAGCCTTCCGCGACTGTAATATGGACGAAAAAAAGCTCCGAAACATTCTGAAGAACAACAAAGTAAAGCTCGGCGAAATACTTTTTATGCTAGCGGACACTGAAGGAAATTATACTATCGTCAGGAAGGAGAAGCACCTTTGAAAAGATTAATAATTGCCTTATGCATTTTAGTTTTTACCGTAATTTTTTCGGTTTCCGGATATTTTGCAATATGCAATCGGATCGACTCTGTAATCACACTTATGAAAAACGATCGTGAAATAACTGTATCAGAGGGAAAAATCGAACCTGCGCGTACTGAAAACATTCTGAAAAAATGGAACAGACACGAAGTTTTTCTTGTTTCGATGCTTACACATTATGAGCTTGAAGAGGTTGAAATCGGCATAAGGTGCCTTGAAAATTATATGGACCAAGGAATAACCGAGGAATATATAAAAACCCTTAACGAGTGTATCAATCAGCTTGAACACTTAAAGGAAACCGAAAGACCTGACGTTAAAAATATTTTCTGACACTCTTATACAAGTCCGTGTATAATCGCGCACAATAAACACTATATATTGTATACCATCCTTTTATGAGCACGACATCTTCCGAAATTCACACTTTATTCATTGCTTTTTCCGAATAAAGATGTTATAATTTCTATAACATCGCAGTTACGGTGAATAACAAATGGAGGTGATAGCGTGCTGTGGTTATGGATAGCGCTTATTGTCGCTTTTGTGGTAATTGAAGCTGTAACAGTACAACTTGTGACTATATGGTTTGCAGTCGGCTCAATCGGCGGTCTTATTGCCAGTGCATTAAATCTTGACATATGGATCCAGGTTCTGGTCTTTGTTGCAGTGTCAGCTATCACGCTTTTGGCGACAAGGCCGTTTGTCAAACGGTTTACAGGTTCTCGAAAAGAACCTATGAATGCTGACCGTTACATCGGTAAGAATGCAATTGTCGTTGAACCCATCGATAATATACATTCAAAAGGAGCCGTTAAAATTGCCGGTCTGGAATGGACAGCCCGCACGACTGACGGTACGGTAATCGAAAAAGACGAAATTGTGACCGTCGAAGCGATTGAAGGCGCAAAGCTTATTGTTAAAGTAAAATAAAAGGAGTGTAATTTATGGAGTTAATCGGTATTTTAATTATTGTTTTTCTTGTGGCTATAGTTATGATTCTTGTTATTTCAAATATCAAGATCGTTCCTCAGTCAAGAGCTTATGTTCTTGAACGTCTCGGTGCTTATCAGACAACATGGCAGACAGGTCTTCACGTTAAAATTCCTTTCTTTGAAAGAATTGCAAGAAATGTTTCACTCAAAGAGCAGGTTGTCGACTTCCCTCCCCAGCCGGTTATTACAAAAGATAACGTTACCATGCAGATTGACACGGTTGTGTTTTTCCAGATAACTGATCCGAAGCTTTATGCATACGGCGTTGAAAACCCGATTTCAGCGATCGAAAACCTTACGGCAACAACTCTCCGTAACATCATCGGTGAGCTTGAACTTGACCATACTCTTACTTCAAGAGACACTATCAACGCAAAAATCAGAGGAATACTTGACGAAGCAACTGACCCGTGGGGCATTAAGGTAAACCGAGTTGAGCTTAAAAACATTCTTCCTCCCCGCGAAATTCAGGACGCTATGGAAAAGCAGATGAAGGCTGAAAGAGAAAGACGAGAGTCCATTCTCCGTGCCGAAGGCGAAAAGGCCAGCCAGATTCTCGTTGCCGAGGGTAAGAAAGAATCGCTTATTCTCGCTGCCGAAGCTGATAAGCGCGCCGCTATTCTTCACGCAGAAGCTGTTAAGGAGTCTAAAATCCGCGAGGCTGAGGGTGAAGCAGAAGCAATCCGCACAATACAGCAGGCAGAAGCACAGGCAATTGATTATATCAATCAGGCACAGCCGGGTGAGGGTTATCTTACACTCAGAAAGCTTGAAGCGTTTGAAAAAGCCGCTGACGGCCAGGCAACCAAAATCATTATTCCGTCAGAGATTCAGGGCGCTGCAGGTCTTGCCGCAGGAATTACGGAAACACTTAAAAAGTAAATCTTTCATTTTAAAGCCGCGGTTCTGCCGCGGTTTTATTTTATGCTTGTCTTAAATCATAAAATATGGTAAAATAGTTGGCATAGTTTTAAAGATAAGGAGTATTTTTTATGGCACGAGTACTTATTGCTGACGACGAAAGCAAGCTCAGACGCCTTGTATGTGACTTTTTACGTCGTTCAGGTCACGAACCCGTTGAAGCTTCCACCGGAAAGGAAGCTCTGGACATTTTCAACGCAGATCCTAAAATCGAACTTTGTCTTCTTGACATTATGATCCCCGAAATCGACGGTTGGGAGCTTTGCCGACAGATCCGAAAATCATCTTCCGTTCCGATTATTCTTCTGACTGCAAGAAGTGCAGAGTTTGATGAAATCACAGGTTTTGATGCGGGCGCTGACGATTACGTTACAAAGCCTTTCAGCCCCACAGTTCTTATGAAAAGAATTGACGCTCTTCTCAGGCGCGTTAATGCAAGAGTAATAAAAAACGACAAGGATATCATCACTCTTGACGGTCTTGTTATGAACAACGAAGCGCATCAGGTTACCATTGACGGTGCACCTGTCGAGCTTACTCTTAAAGAATATAACATTCTGTTGAAGCTTATCTCCAGTCGTGGCAGAGTTTACACACGAGAGCAACTTCTTGACGACATCTGGGGTTATGATTACGTCGGTGATGCACGTAACGTTGACTCCCACGTTGCCCGTCTGCGCGGAAAGTTAGGCAACTGGGGTGTGACACACCTTAAGACTATTTACGGTATCGGTTACAAAATCGAGGTGAGCTGACCTTGAGTTTTCACAGACGAAAAATTTCCAGAATTTTTCCAAAAATCCATATTCAGGTTTTCGTTCAGTTTATTCTGATTTTCTTCCTTGTAATAGCTGTCACCCTTTTCTCCTCAGGCTCATTTTATGTGCATATAATTGAAGGATCACAGATATTGCAGTTGCAGGAAGCCTGTAAAAATTTGAAGGATATTGATCTTTTGGCTGACGATGTTCTGGAAAGAATCTTTGAAGTTGAAATCGACCACGATGTTATGGTCGAAATATATTCTAAAAACCCAGTAACAGATGAATACACTGACAGCGTTTATTCAAAAAGCTACCACGGTATCATATTCAACTCCACCAATGACTATGAAATCAAAGAAGATTTCAATCCTGTAGTCGGGTATTCTGCCTCTGATTTTGAGCTTTTTTATGAATATGACGACAACTCTTTTTCAGGTATTCTTAGGAAAGACGTTTATGAAAAAAGCTTTTTCGTCTTTGTTTCTCCGTCGGATAACGGTGAATATATTTACGTAACCGCTGTCGATTACTCGTTGATCGATTCTATGGTTAAATCAATTTCGCGAGCTTCAGTAATTATTGCAATAATCATATTCATCGCGGTTTCAATCGCTGTTTATTTTTATATTTCCCGAATCACTAAACCGCTTGATGACATCGTTTACGGCACAAAAATTATGGCGGAAGAAAAGGATAAGAATATCCGTATCCCTGTAAGAAAAAGTGTTTTCCGAATAGAAACAGAAGATGCTATTGTAAATATTAACACTCTTTACGAATCACTTATGCTTACGCAGGAAAGGCTTCTCGAAAAATCGGAGGTTCTCGCCGCACAGCTTGAAGAAAAAGATATCGAGCAGAAGTCGCGAGCCAAGTTTATTGCAGACACTTCGCACGAGCTTAAAACCCCGATTTCTATTATCCAGGGCTATGCAGAGGGTATAAAATACGTCCTCGATGACAAGGAAGCTACATCTGAATACTGCGATACAATCATTGAAGAATGCGGCAGAATGACCGATCTTGTTGTTGATATGATGAGCCTTTCAAACATACAGCACACGGGCAAGCTTGAACTCAGAAATTTCCTTATAAATGATTTCATTGATGAACGAATGAAGCTTCACACTAAAATCTTCGAGAAAAACGGAATTTATGCCATAAACAGTATCAAAGATAAGTTTTACGGATATGCTGATGTTTCAAGACTTCAATTTGTTTTCAATAACCTTATTTCAAATGCTGTTTCATATATCGGCGGTGAAGAAAGAGTAATTGAAATACACCTTGAAGAAACGGAAACGTGTTACAGGATTTACGTATTCAACACAGGTGATCCCGTTCCTCAGGAAGACGTACAGAAGCTCTGGGACAGCTTCTACCGCAGAGATGCCGCCAGACTTCGTTCCGAAGGACATTTCGGTCTCGGTCTTTCAATTGTCAAGGCTGTGCAGGATGCACATTCGCAGCAATGCGGCGTTAACAACACTAACGGCGGTGTTGAGTTCTGGTTCGATATTGCAAAAGGCAATCCGCCAAAAGCGGAAAATGAATAACAAAAAACGCAGGTTTCAAAAAGCGAAACCTGCGTTTAAATTTTTAATTATTAAAACTCAAACTCGGGAAGATAATCCTTATGAGCTTCCTTCATTTCTGCATAGCACTTTGTTGCCTTTTCCCAGTCGCCGACAAGCGGATGAACAAGCAAGCCTTTGATAGCAGCCTCGTCTGAGCCTGTTGTTGCAGCTTCAACGGTAAACTTTTCGTAAGCCTTAACAACTCTCATAAGAGCGATAATGTGCTGATTATTGAAGTTTTCAACCTTGACGGGTTTTGCGCCGTCTGCACCGATTACTGACGGAGCCTCGATAATTGCATCGTCATCGAGGAAATCAAGTGTGCCGTTATTCTTAACGTTAACAACCTGAATGTCGTTTACATCGTTTGCAAGTGAGTTGATGAGCGACACAGCAGCAAGTGAATACTTGTGACCGCCACGCTTATCGAGAAGAGCAGGCTTAATGCAAAGCTCCTCATCGTTGTACATTTCAAGAAGCTGTTCTTCGATTTCCATACAAACTTCAGCTCTTGTCTTGTCGTCAGTTCTCTGATGCTCAAGCTTAGCCTCTCTGCAGTAATAATACTGGAGATAAGATGAGGGAAGGCCCTGTACAGCCTTGAGGCATTCAAGGTCAAATCCGTCGTCCTTGATATTTGCCATAACCTTCGGTGAGAAGCCTGACTCAATAAGACCCGGAAGAAGCTCTTCGCCGTTCTTCTTAACTGAAGTAATCCAGCTGAGGTGGTTAAGACCAACGTATTCAATATCAACATCTTCGCCTGTGATTTCCTTAACGTCGTCAAGCATATCGATCGGCACGTTGCAAAGACCGATGTTCTTTACGTTTGTGTGGTTAAGAACAAACTCTGTGATGATACCTGAGGGGTTAGTGAAGTTGATAAGCCATGCATCGGGGCAGATTGCTTCGATTCTTTCGCAGATGTGCTTGATAACAGGGATTGTACGAAGAGCCTTGAACATACCGCCGATACCTGTTGTTTCCTGACCGATGAGACCGTACTTCTTCGGAATGCTTTCGTCAAGGTGACG
This sequence comes from Clostridia bacterium, assembly GCA_017625835.1. GTDB lineage: Bacteria > Bacillota > Clostridia > Oscillospirales > Acutalibacteraceae > CAG-488. The sequence continues at coordinate 14,313 of JAGAKF010000103.1, read as the reverse complement.
AGCAGGAAGCTTACCTACACGGATCTGTGTAACAACGAAATCTGCGCCCTGAAGAGCTGTATCAACGTCGTCTGTTATAACAACTTCGCAGTCAACGCCTGCTTTTTCAAGCATACGGATGCAAAGATTACCTACTATATTGCGTTTTCTCTCGTCGATATCCATAAAAGAAATCTTCTTGAGCTTAAGAGTATCCTGTGCCTTGAGGAAACCGTCCACAAGCTCGGGACAATATGTACTACCTGAGCCGATAACGGCAACTGTAATTTCTTTCATCTGAAAAACCCTTTCTTATTTATACTGCTGGAAAATCCAGTTTACGCAACCTGTAACGGGAGGCTGAGTAAGCTTGATGAAGTTAAGCTTTCTGCCGCTTGCCTTAACTGCCTTATCCATAAGAGCCTTAAGGTAAATTTCTGACGGAAGCTTTGTATGAATTGATCCTGAAAGAACAACTTCAACAACCTCATCCTTGAAATTAAGTGTATTAAGATGTGCAGTAATAAGTGCTGCTCCTCTTTCTGCCATTTCGTCGATGATATCAAGAACTACCTTGTCGCCAAGCTTAGCTGCATCAAAGAAGAAGTCGATAAGGCGCATGATAAATGTATCTGCATCCTCTTCCTCAAACTTTGAAACGAGTGAAAGGAACTCCTCTTTTGAAGAGATTGAATACTCGTCAAATACCATCTTTGTAACTGCAGTTTTTCTGAGTCCGAGATAAACATCATCGTAAACGATCTTATATGTCTGCGATGCGATCCAATGACCGTTGCCTACGTCGCCCGAATACTCTGAAAGACCTGCAAGCTGAAGCATTTTTCCGTCAGAGTCAATTGCGTTACAGCAAGTACCTGTACCGCAGTTGAAGCCGATTGCTGCAGGGCCAGTTGAGCCTGCCTTAACAACGATAAAACCGTCGTTGTAGATTTCAAAGTTTTCAAGGCCGTAGTCAAGAAGACGCTTTGTCATCTCGTCGTGCTGATACTGGTGGTCGATACCTGCAAGTCCCATAAGGGTAAAAGAAACCTCTTTAAGAGAAATGCCTGCTTCCTTTACAAGCTTTTTAAGACCGTCCCAGATGATATCTGCCGCCTCATCAAAGCTACCTTCCATATTTTCGTGGTTGCTGCCGGGTCCTTTGACCATAGCAACAATTTTTTTGTCCTCATCAAAAAGGGCATAAGCGGTTTTTGTTCCGCCGCCGTCAACACCAATGTAATAACTCAATTCGGTATCTCCTTTGATTTTATTTCAAAAACTTTAAAAGTAAATGAGTTGTACCTGCCGAAGCAGCCCGCACGTATTCACAATACGTACGTAAGTATTATACATTATCCGCACAATAAAAACAACTGTTTTTTACACTTTTTTGTAAGTAATGATCCCAAATTCTGTTTCCGTCTGAAGGAACGAAAGATTTTCGATCTTTATCTGGTCATTTCTGCCTGTTTTATAATAATACGGTGTCATTTTGAAAAGATTGATTATGTCCTCATTGGTCTCAAGCGTGATTTTATTGTACGTCTTTACAAAATCTGTTTCTTCAAATCCGTCACAGATCTCACAGCTTACTTCGTTTTTGTACGGTTTGTCATAAATCGCACTTTTGAGCCCCATGAGGTGATTTTCAAGCGGAAATGCTTTTATGAACACTCCCCCGCTTCTAAGCACGCGAAGCACTTCCGATTCCGAATAAGGAGCGAAGACACATACCACAATATCACAGCTTTCGTCGGGTAAAGGAATATCCGATGTGCTTGCAACGGCAAGCTTCAGATCCTTGAAGCGCCTTGAGCCCGTTATCAGAGCCTGCTTTGAAATATCTATTCCGAAAACTGCAGGATGTTTCCCTTCAGCCACAAGGCTTTCGTAAAACTGCGCCGTGTACCAGCATTCGCCGCAACCTAAGTCCACCAGCACAGGTTCGTCGGATTCGGTTTTAATAACGGCATTTATCAGCTCGTCACAAAGGTTCTGATAATAACCTTTTTCGAGGAAATCCTGCCTTGCCTTTACCATAAGTGTGTCGTCACCGTGACGCTTTTTCGAAGACTTCTGAGACTGAAGAAGATTTACATAGCCCTGCTTTGCTTTATCGAAACAATGGTTATTTTCACAACGGTACGTTTTACCGTCCTCATTGAGAATGTTGCCGCAGACGGGACATCTGAAATTTACTTTCATTAAGTATCACCACTTGAATAAACCTCCCGGTTTTCCGGGAGGTCAGTAATTTTATGCATTGAGGAGTTTTTCGGGAGACTCGCTCCACGGAGCATCAATCGGCTCAGCCTTTATTTTTTCAGGAGCTACCCAGTGAACAGCATTTGTTATAACTCTCTGAATATCGCTGTTGTGGAAAGTCGGGCTTGTCTCGTGACCTGGCTGGAAATAAAACACCTTTCCGAGACCCCTGTTCCAACAGCAACCCGAACGGAAAACTTCTCCGCCGCCGAACCAACCCAGGAAGATAAGCTCGTCGGGTTCTGGGATATCAAAACGCTCGCCGTACATTTCTTCAACGTCAAGGTAAATGAATTCTCCGATGCCTTTTGCGATCGGATGATTCGGGTTAATGTTCCAGATACGTTCTCTGTCGCCCTCACGCCATTTAAGCGAACAAGTTGTTCCCATAAGTCGCTGGAAAATCTTCGAATAGTGTGCAGAGTGAAGAAGAATTATACCCATACCTCTTAGAACTCTGTCCTGAATTTTTGAAACGAGCTCATCGGGTACATCAGCGTGGCCGCAATGTGCCCACCAGATGAGTACATCCGTGTTGTCAAGAACTTCATCGGGAAGACCGCACTCAGGCTCATCCTGGGTTGCACATCTTATGTTGAGTTCTTCATCTCTTCCGAGGAAACCCACGATACAGGCATTGATTCCGTTGGGATAAACCTTAATAACATTTTCGTCGGTTTTATCCTGTATATGTTCGTTCCATACTGTTACATTTATCATAATCTGCACCTCCGTTGTTAAAATGGTATCACAAATTGCTCTTATTTTCAATAGACACAGAAGGATTTTTACACTGTGCATTGACTTTGACAATCTTAAATTGTAAAATGACATTATAGGAGTGATTTTATGGCTAATGTTTTGAATAAAATAATCAGAAAAGCAATAGGTATCTTTGAAGGAGGTCTTTCGCAGGAGCAGGCAAAATGGGCAGAAGAAGCCTACGATGTGCCCGAATCTGCAAGAAAAGATCTGCGTCAGCTTGCCGCTGAGGGCATTGTTATGCTTAAAAATGAAAATACACTTCCCCTCTCAGGCAAGAAGGTTGCTGTTTTCGGTCGTTGTCAGTACGATTATTTCTACTGCGGATACGGCAGCGGTGGCGACGTAAACATCCCTTACAAGGTAAGTCTTGCCGAGGCATTACATAACCGGAATGAAATAATCATAAACAAGGATATCGACAAGTTTTACCGAGAAATGTCCGAAAAAAATCCTCCCGATGAAGGCTTTTGGGGACACTGGCCGTTCAATTTTCCTGAATTCATTCCCGAAAAAAATCTTGTTAAATCTGCAGCTTCCGAATCTGACGTTGCGGTTATTGTAATCGGTCGTGCCGCAGGTGAAGACAGAGAAAACAAGCTCACAAAGGGAAGTTATTACCTTACAGACGACGAGATCAAACTTCTCGATACCGTTACGGGTAATTTCAAGCAAACGGTTGTTGTCCTTGATTGCGGTAACATAATTGATATGGAGAAAATCGCTTCATACGGTGACAAGGTTTCTGCAATTCTCTACGCTTTTCAGGGCGGTATGGAAAGCGGAAAAGCACTTTATGATGTTCTATCAGGCAAGGTTAATCCGTGCGCAAAGCTGACTGATACAATCGCTTATGATTACTGCGACTATCCGAGTGCAGAAAACTTCGGCGGTAAAGATTTCAACAATTACACAGAAGATATTTTCGTAGGATACAGATATTTCGAGACATTTGCGCCCGAAAAAGTGCTCTATCCTTTCGGCTTCGGTCTCAGCTATACATCGTTCAGAACAGAAATTGAAAACTTCAGCTGTGACGGCACTGCGGCATCGCTTTCTGTTAGGGTTACAAATACTGGCGCAATAAGCGGCAAGGAAATCGTTCAGATTTATTGTGATCTTCCTGCAGGAAAAACTGCAACTGCCAAGAGAGTGCTCTGCAATTTTGCAAAGACAAAATTGCTCGAAGCAGGTGAAAGCTGTGTGTTGAATTTCAATGTCCCTCTTTACAGTGTCAGCTCATATGACGACAAGGGAGACACAGGCTTCAAAAACTCCTATGTTCTTCTCAAAGGTGATTACAGATTCTTTGTTTCAGACTGTGTACGTGGAGGAATCGAAGCAGGCATTTACAGTAACAGCGAAAACCGTTGCCTTGAAAAGCTTGAAGCTGTCTGTGCCGTTAAAAACGGCTTTGAGAGAATGACACGATCAACAGACGGCAAAATGGCTAAAGAGACTGTTCCGATGAATAACGTTGATCTTAAAGACCGCGTTCTTAAAAACATACCGAAAGCTCTCCCCCACTCTCTTGACGAGGGATATAAGCTTTCCGATGTAAAGAGCGGAAAAGTTTCGATGGATGAGTTTGTTTCACAGCTTACACTCACAGAGCTTGAGGCGATAACACGAGGTGACTACACTATGCACAGTCCGCTCGGCACAAGCGGTAACGCAGGCGTATTCGGCGGTGTTCTCTCCTCTCTGAGGAATAAGGGTATTCCTCCGCTCAGCACAACCGACGGCCCTGCAGGAATAAGAGTTACAAAGAAGCGTTCACTTCTTCCGACAGGTGCTTGTATGGCGGCTTCGTGGAACACCGAGCTTATCGAAAAGGTTTATTCTTTCGTCGCAGAGGAAATGAAAGAATGCGGTTCCGACATTTTACTTGCTCCCGGAATGAACATTCACAGAAATCCGTTGTGCGGAAGAAACTTTGAATACTTCTCCGAGGATCCCGTAGCCAGCGGTAAATGCGCCGCTGCTGTTGTAAGGGGTGTTCAGTCCCAGGGTGCAAGTGCGTGTCCGAAGCATTTCGCCTGCAACAATCAGGAAGTCAACAGAAACAAAAACGATTCAAGAGTAAGCGAAAAAGCACTGCGCGAAATTTATCTTAAACCGTTCGAAATCGTTGTCAAGGAGTCTCAGCCAAAGAACATTATGACTTCTTACAATAAGGTAAATTCTGTTTACAGCTACAACAATTACGATATGGTAACAACAGTGCTTCGCGGTGAATGGGGTTACAACGGTAACGTTATGACAGACTGGTGGACAAAGCACACAAAGAGCCCTGAATTCCCCGGTCTTCGTGACAATGCTTACCGTGTTCGCGCACAGGTTGACGTTCTTATGCCCGGGGTTAACGGACGTTTCGGTTCAACGAAGCATCCTGACCCGACGCTTCTGGAAAATCTTGACAAACCAAACGGAATCACACTTGGCGAAATACAGCGAAGCGCAAGGAATGTTCTGACATTATGCCTTGATTATATTGATTAATTTGTCGGAATATGATACAATGAATTAAATTATAATAGTGAGGTGGGAGTATTGCGGATGTTTTGCGGCTTATATGACATCTGTGTGCTCCCATTTTGTTTTTATACCGAAAGGAGTTATTAATATGGGACTTATTAAAGCAGGAATCGGAGCATTGGGCGGTACTCTGGCTGACCAGTGGAAGGAGTTTTTCTACTGCGATTCACTTGAAAATGATGTATTAATGACCAAAGGCTCAAAGAGAGTCGGCGGCCGTTCATCAAACACAAAGGGAAACGATAATATCATTTCAAACGGTTCAGGCATTGCTGTTGCTGACGGTCAGTGTATGATTATCGTTGAACAGGGCAAGGTTGTAGAATTCTGCGCTGAGCCCGGTGAATTCACTTACGATTCATCAACAGAGCCGAGTATCTTTACAGGCAAGCTCGGTGACACAATCAAGGAGACTTTCAGAACAGTAGGCAAGAGATTTACTTACGGCGGAGATACAGGTAAGGATCAGAGAGTTTATTATTTCAACACAAAAGAAATAATGGACAACAAGTTCGGCACACCGAATCCGTTTATGTTTGAGGTTGTAAATAAGCGTATCGGTATGTCAAGAACAGTTCAGGTAAGATGTAACGGTGTTTATTCTTACAGAATCACAGATCCGATGCTCTTCTACACAAAGATTGCAGGTAACGTAAGCGATGAATATACAAGAGAAGATATCGACTCTCAGCTCAAGACTGAGTTCATCTCAGCTCTTCAGCCTGCATTTGCAAGACTTACAGAGTTTGAGCTTCGTCCTGCACAGATTCCCGCACATACCACTGAATTGAAAGATGCAATGAACGCGGCACTCAAGGTTGAATGGACAGACAGACGAGGTATATCTGTTGAGTCTATTGCCCTTAATCCGATTACCCTCACAGAAGAGGATATGAAGAAGATTACACAGATGGAAGATGCCGCAACAATGGGTTCAAATCCGTTTATGATGGCAGGCAGAATGACAGATGCACAGGCAAGTGCAATGGAGACAGCCGCCGCAAACGAAAACGGAGCAATGATGGGCTTTATGGGAATGAATATGGCAATGGGAGCAAACGGCGGATTCAACGCACAGCAGATGTATCAGGCAGGAATGCAGCAGCAACAGCAGTTTGCACAGCAGCAGGCAGCAGCACCCACTGCACCTGCAAACGGTTGGAAGTGTACCTGCGGTGCAACGGTCAGCGGAAACTTCTGCACAGAATGCGGAGCAAAGAAGCCGACAGAAGAAGGCTGGAACTGCTCTTGCGGAGCTGTGAATAAAGGTAAGTTCTGCTCAAACTGTGGCTCACCGAAGCCTGCAGGAGCACCTCTTTATCAGTGCGACAAATGCGGTTGGAAACCTGAAGATCCGCACAATCCTCCGAAGTTCTGCCCCGAATGCGGTGACAGATTTGACGAAAACGACGTTAAATAAATCTCTTTTCAACGAGGTGATTTCATGTCAACAACCTTAGAATATAAATGTCCGTCCTGTGGCGGTGCGATAGAATTCAACAGCTCCGTCCAGAAGATGAAGTGTCCTTACTGTGACAGTGAATTTGAGATGGATGTTATCAAAACTCTTCATGAAGAAGATCAGAATTCCGTGCCCGACAATATGACGTGGGACACATCCGCAGGCACACAGTGGCAGGACGGTGAAGAAGACACATTCAGAAGCTACGTCTGCCAATCCTGCGGTGGTGAAATCGTCGCTGATGAAAACACTGCGGCAACCTCCTGCCCTTACTGCGACAACCCGGTCGTTATTTCAGGCAAGGTTTCGGGAACGCTTAAGCCCGACCTTGTAATTCCGTTCAAGGTCAGCAAAGAGGAAGCAAAAGCTGCACTCAAAAAGCACGTTTCAGGTAAAAAGTTTATCCCTAAAACATTCAAAGATGAAAACCGCATAAATGAAATCAAGGGAATTTATGTCCCCTTCTGGCTTTTTGATGCAAACTCCAATGCAAATATTAATTACAAAGCAACACGTGTTCAGATGTGGAGTGATACAAAGTACAACTACACACGCACAAGCACATACAGAGTAAGAAGAAGCGGAAATGTTGCTTTTGAGCACGTGCCTGTTGACGGATCTTCAAAAATGGCAGATGACCTTATGGAATCCATTGAACCTTTCGATTTCAAGGATGCTGTTGATTTCCGGACAGCATATCTCGCAGGCTATCTTGCTGATAAATACGACGTAAGTCCCGAAGACAGCATTGAACGCGCCAACGAGCGAATCAAAACAAGTACGGAACAGCTTTTTGCTCAGACCGTTACGGGTTACAACAGCGTTATAACCGAAAACAGCTCCGTTCAGCTTGAAAACGGAACGGCAAAATATGCCCTCTACCCTGTCTGGATTCTTAACACAACGTGGCAGGGAGAAAAGTTTACTTTTGCAATGAACGGGCAGACAGGTAAGTTTATCGGCGACCTGCCTGTTGATAAAAAGGCTTTTTGGAAAAGTGTTATCGGTGTCGGAGCAGGACTCAGCGCGGCAGTATACGCCCTCGCCTGGCTCCTATTGACCTGAGAGGAGGCGGTTATATGATTAAGAAAATTTCTTGTTTAATTACAGCCGTTCTTCTCTGCCTTGCGTTTATGGTGTCGTCTTTTGCGCTTGGTGAAGAAATTATGCCACGACTTGTTGACGGTGCAGATATCCTTACAGACAGCGAGGAAGCAGAGCTTTTGCAGAACCTTGATACCGTAAGCGAAAAACACAGTTTTGACGTTGTTATCGTCACGGTTGAAACGCTTAACGGTTCGGGAATGACGATTGCGGAATTTGCCGATGACCTCTATGATTACAACAACTTCGGCTTCGGCGATAAGGGCGACGGCATTCTTCTTCTCGTTGATATGGACGGCCGCGAATGGTTTATCTCAACAAGCGGATACGGTATGACCGCATTCAATGACGACGGCTGGCAATACATCGGAAAGCAGATTGAACCGATACTCGGCGACGGTAATTATTACAGGGCTTTTGAAACATTCATTGTTCTTTGTGACGATTTCCTCGTTCAGGCAGAAAACGGAGAAGCTTATACCAACAGTACATTGCCGCGCGAAAAGCTCAGCCTTATGTGGATTCCCGGATCAATCCTTATCGGAATGGGAATTTCATTTTTGATAATGCTCGGTTTCCGAAGTCAGCTTAAGACAGTACGCAGAAAGTCTGCGGCGCAGGACTATCAGGTTCCCGACAGTATGCATATAACTCACCAAAGCGAAATGTTCCTCTATCAGCACGTTTCGCGAACCCCGAAACAGACACAGTCCTCTTCAAAAGGCGGAGGAGTCCGTATAGGTTCCTCAGGCAGAAGCCACGGCGGTGGCGGAGGAAGATTTTGAGATACAAAAGCACGACCGGTCACTGATTCGTGACCGGTCGTTTTATGTTATTATTTACCGTTACGGTTGGTTTGTTGGTCTTTTTTCCATTTTCCCGTTGCGTAGTATACAACGCCGATGAAGAACGGAGTAAAGCCTGCAATAGCATCGCCGAGCCAGAAGCCGTAATGCTTCATCTGAAGTGCAAGACCGAAGAGAATTGCAAGTCCGATACGCATCACTATTCCGTCAAGAATTGCCGTAACGAAGTTGATTTTATAGTTTCCGCTTCCGTTAAGCAATGCATTCATTATTGCTCTCATCGCACCGCCGAAGAACAGCAATACCGCGATCGGTACATATTTCCCCGAGATTTCAAGAACGGAAGGCTCTTGCGTGAATATACCGAAAATCTGAGTCGGGAAAGCAATTATCAGCACGGAGAAAAATGTTGCAACCGACAGAGTGATAACTGCAAGATTTTTAAGAATTGACTTAACTCTGCCAAATTCTCGTGCAGCAAGATTCTGCCCTACCATTGTCGAACCGCCTGTATTCATCGCGGCAGAGACAAGGTTACTTATGCTTGAGACTTTATTCGCAATACCCGCGAAGGCAGAAACCGCAACACCGTAGGAATTGATCCACGAATTGACAAACAGCTTTGAAACCTGAATTGATGCTGTTTTAATCGCCATAGGCGTGCCGAGTTTTACGAGCGCACCAAGCATCTCTTTATCCCATTTTAAAAAGTCTTTCACCCTGATATCGAGTTCAAAGCGTTGTTTGTTTTTCGCCAGAAAAAATGCGCAGGAAATGAAACTGATCGCCTGACTTATTATCGTTGCAAGCGCGGCACCTGTTTCCTTCCATCTGAATCCGATAACAAAAATAAGGTCCAGTATCAGATTAAGCACAGCAGCAATGCTGATAAACACAAACGGATGCTTTGAATCGCCCATTCCGCGCAGAATAGCGCTGGACATATTATAACCGTAAATAAAAACAAGACCGATCATACATACAGTGGAATAGCTTACTGCACCCTGCATCGCTTCTTCGGGAGTGTTCATAAGTTTCAGCATCACGTCCTGAAGACCGATACCGACTACGCTCAGCAACACCGCACACGAGAACAGGAATCCGCACATTGTACCCACGAATCTGCCGATTTTTTGTCTTTCGCCTGCTCCTATGTACCGCGCGATAAGCACCTGACCCGCATTTGAAAAACCCATAGCAATGAAGGTAAGCAGATGCGTGACATCGCCGCCGACCGAAACTGCTGATATACCCTCTTTGCCGAGCACATTGCCGACGACAATCATATCCACCATATTGTAGACAACCTGCAGAAGATTGGACAAAAACAGCGGCCAGACAAAGACAAGAAGCGGTTTTGTTATTCCGCCTTTTGTGAAATCTTTGATTTGCGTTTTTTGCATAAATTCAACATCTCTTTTCTTAAAACGCAGACATTATAACACAAAAATTGTATTTGTAAAAGATAAAAGCCCTGAGAAAATTCTCAAGGCTTTGGCTTAATTATCAAAAATTTCAAAAATCCGGTTCCAGACTTTATCGTCCTGCTGTGTCATTCTGTCCCAATCGAAGCTGTTGACAAACGCTTTCTTCTTCTCCGCTGTCTTCAAAGACTTTTTCGTTTTGTTAAGCTTTGCAAGATAATCATTCAGGAAAGCCACAGCATCGGATGTGTAATTCGGATTGTGCGATTTACCGCTTTCGAGTACAAAAAACGTATCCTTTCTTCCCGAAAGTGATGACTTAAGATAATCAAAATTCTGTTCTTTGTTTACCATTGCATCGTTATCTGAATAAACAAGCAGAACCTTTGCTTTTGAATTGTTAAGCGATTTCACCGCATCACAGTCAACATATTTCGGATTCGCTTCTTTTTCTATCGAGTAAATATACTTTTTCAAAGCACCGAAGCGTTCGGCAATCTTCGCAACCGACACAAACCCTGACAATACGACAACGTGCGTTAAATCAGGGTGAAATGATGAGATATTAAGGCTCGCGTATCCACCCCAGCTGTGCCCTATAACAGCAAATTTTTTGTCTTTAAAGCTTTCGTCTGCTTTCAGAATTTTCAGACAACAGTCGAGGTCGCAGAGAGATTGAGTAAAACCGACTGTTGACTCACCCTCCGATTCCATGCAACCCGTATGGTCGTAAGCAAAGACAGTATATCCGTGACGGGCAAGCATTTCAATTTCTTTCATATAAGAAAGATGTCCGCCGCCCATTCCGTGATCAAAGACGATAATTCTGTCTTTTTCTGCACCGTCGTAGGAATAAAAATATCCCTGCAGTTTATGACCTTTTGAGCCCTTGAAAGCATAAGGCTCGCATTTTATCCCCTCAAAATCTTTTGCAGAGAAATAACGTGCAACTCCCGTATCGTCACAACGTGCAAAAATCAGTTTGTTATATATCTTTTTAACGGTATTGTAAAAAAGCATTGTTTCACCTTCATTTCAGGGAATTTCCGTCGTTGAATGCCTTTCCTACTCTTTCGCCGAGAGTGATGTACGTGTGATACATCGGGTCGAAAGTTATCGGATCAAGCTTTTTATAATCAATATTTCCTGCATCGTCAAGGATGCTTTCATCTGCGCTGACATTGACGATTTCGCCGATGAGGCAATCCGTTTCCTTGTCGAAGCTTATGAGCTTGCACTCAAGTGCCATCGGTAATTCTTCAATAAGCGGTGCGTTTACAAACTCGCTTTTAAATGTGTGAAGTCCTGCCTTTTCGAGCTTATCGGGAACTTTATTGCCCGATTCAACGCCGAGATAATCACATTCAACGACGTGCTTTGCATCCGCCATACTTACCGTAAAAGCTCCTGTTGCAAGGATGTTCTTTACGGTTTTGTGTCCTGCAGAAAGACACATTGTAATACAATCAGATTCCGCAATACCGCCCCAGGCAGCATTCATCGCGTTCGGGATTCCGTTTTCATCATAAGCTGCAACGATGAAAACCGGCTGCGGATATGTCATAGGTTTTGAGCCGAAATTCTTTCTCATAACCGTTCTCCTTTCAAGTAAGCCTCCGACAAAAGGTCAGAGGCTTTGTTTTATTTAGAAATCTTTATTGTATAAAGCCAGTTACTGTCAACAGTATCGGGATTGATTGCAGGGAATTTGACTTCAGCCTTGCCGTTGTTATCAACGATTTCAAGCTCAGCATCACTGCCGAGGAGCGAAGCCTTGAGGTCGGCATCATAATCAACAAGCTCAAGCACCTGCGAGCCGAACGGGAAACGGTTTATAATTGCATAAACATCGTCACCCTTCTTCGTATAGTAAACGCCCTCCTGCTGAGCCTTTGAGTAAAGGCGTGTGCCGTAAATTGCATCACCGTTCACACGGAGCCAATCACCCATCTGAAGAAGTCTTTCTTCCATAATAACAGGGATCGTTCCGTCAGCGGCAGGACCGATATTGAGGAGGAAGTTTCCTCCCTTTGAAACAAGGTCGCAAAGCATTTCAAGAAGCTCTTTTGCACTGAGATAATCAGCAAGGTCTTCGTTACGGTTAAAGCCGAATGAACGGCCGATACCGCGGCACTCCTCAAACGGTCTGTCAAGCTCGACGTCTTCAATCTTACGTCCAGCTTCGATGTAGCCGTACTCAGTAGTAAAGTTACCGCCGAGGCGTCCTCTTGTCTCCTTGCCCCAACGGTCATTGGGAACGATAAAATCCTTTACGCTGGATTCATTATAAAGCCACTGTAAGAACTCTGTTGAGTGCCATACATCCGAAGTGTGCTCCCATTCACCGTCTGTGAATAGAGTGTTCGGCTGATATTTTTCGATAAGTTCCTTAAGCATCGGTATAAGGTGCTCGGTTGCATACTCTTCGGGATTCTTAAGGTAAAGAGGATGGAACCATTCATAAACAGAATGATAAACACCGAAACGTACATCAGTATCCGCAAGAGCGTCTTTGAGCTCCTGAAGGAAATCTCGGTGAGGACCTACGTCAACAGAATTCCAGTTCCAAGCATAATCCGACTTGTAAAGGCAATAACCGTCGTGGTGCTTTGAAACGATGTTCATATACTTAGCACCGCTTTTCTGGAAAAGATCTGCCCACTTCTTAGCATCAAAAAGCTCAGCCTTGAAGCCGCTTACAAAATCTTCATATTTTGCATTTTCTCCGTATACACGCTTATGGAAAGCATGGGTTTCAAAATTTTCATCCTCGATCTGACGCATATACCATTCGGCATAATCGCCCTTCTTAGTGTATGCAGGGACAGAATATAAACCCCAATGAATGAAGATACCGAATTTTGCATCCTCAAACCATTCGGGCACTTTACGGGAATTAAGAGATTCCCAATTATTTTCGTACATAATTAACGCTCCTTTGCGAAAAATCTTAACAGGTAAAATATAACATTTAGCGTGGTCAAAGTCAATAAATCTCTTGCTAAAACACTGGATTTGCTGTAATATAGTTGAAGCAAACATTCATATTGAAAGGAAGGTTCTATGGATTTCACACAGCTTGCAAAAAACAGATATTCTGTCCGTAAATTCAAAAACATTCATCTTGAAAAAGATATAATTGATAAAATTCTCGAAGCAGGTCACCTTGCGCCTACGGGATGCAACTATCAGCCGCAGAGGATCCTTGTAATCAACACCGATGAATCCTGCGAAAAGCTTAAAAAGTGTACCAAGTGTCACTTTGACGCACCGACCGCAATGCTTGTCTGCTACAATAAAAACGAATGCTGGACGAGAAAATATGACGGTGCAACCTGCGGAATCGTTGATGCGAGCATTGTTACAACGCATATGATTCTCAAAGCAGCCGAAATCGGAATCGGCTCGACGTGGGTTATGCACTTCGATCCTTTTGCAATGCGTAAAGAATTCAACATTCCCGAAGAGATTGAGCCCGTAGCTCTGCTTGTTATGGGATACCCTGCTGACGATACCGAACCAATGCACCTGCATAATGAATTCAGGGATGAAAACGAAATCGTTTTTTATGAAAGCTTTTAACAAAAGTTATGCCGCAGCAAGTTTAAACCTACTGCGGCATTTTTATTATTTCTGATAAATTCTTACGTAGTCAATAATATACTCTGTTTTGTAAGAATCCTTATCAAGCTTATTAAGCTCTTCCTCTGCGGGAATTTCAAGAGAAACTATAACCTCTTCGGGAACTTCCGATACACCGTTGCCGAAGGATGTACGGCGCGTTTCAACACCGTTTATATAGAAGATGTACTCTTCATCTGTCCATTCGAGGCCGTATGTATTATACTCTTTATAAATATTGTTTCCGTAGAAAGCGCCGAGATTATTGGACTGGAAGCCTTCCTGAACACCATCAACACCTGCGCAGTGAACCGTCTGGCTTACTGAGTTTTTACCAACGAAATTATCG
>JAGAKF010000102.1 GCA_017625835.1 Clostridia bacterium | reverse complement strand
CAAGTTGAGCAAAGCCTCCCTTGCCTAAAGGGAGGTGGATTTTGCGAAGCAAAAGACGGAGGGATACTTCGTGAAAAGCTTGATTTTTCATAGTTTTTTGTAAAAATATCCCCCAGTCACGACTTCGTCGTGCCAGCCCCTTTTAGGCAAGGGGGCCTGATATCTGCAACATTGAAGATCCCGACAAACCCGAATTTGTCGGAACAAATGAAAAACATTAATTTGCATATTATTTTTGTATTTTTAAGGTGTTTTATTGTCAAACTTTCCATCACGTTTCAGGTTGACAAAACGATCAAAATATAATACAATAAAGACACAAATTAAACCATTGCATGACTGACGGATCAGCGGATTACCGCAAGGGAATGCAAATGGCAAACAGCCGACCGTCTGGGCAAGTCAGTTCATACTGATTTGTCCATTTTTGTTTTTTAGGAGTGATACACATGAGACACGAAAATTGGAACGGATTTAACAGCGGAGTTTGGCAGGACGAAATCAACGTCCGCGACTTCATTCAGACTAACTACAAAGAATACTGCGGAGACGAGTCCTTCCTTTCCGGTGCAACCGAGCGCACGGACAAGCTTATGGCACAGGTACAGGAGCTTTTCAGACAAGAACGCGCAAAAGGCGGTGTTCTTGATATAGATACTGAAACAGTTTCGTCACTTACAAGCTATGCTCCCGGATATATTGACAAGGAAAATGAAATTATTGTAGGTATGCAGACGGATAGTCCGCTCAAACGTGGCGTTAATCCCTTTGGCGGTATCCGTATGGCTCGTCAGGCTTGTGCCGCTTACGGTTACAAGCTCAGCGACAAGGTTGAGCAAGAATTTATGTTCCGCACAACTCACAATGACGGCGTTTTCCGAGCTTATACAGACGAAATGCGTGCCGCACGACGTTCTCACGTTATTACAGGTCTTCCCGACGCTTACGGCAGAGGCCGTATCATCGGCGACTACAGACGAGTTGCTTTGTACGGCGTTAACCGTCTTATTGAAGCTAAAAAAGCTGATAAGGCTGCTATGGCAAGCGGAAACTTCAACACAGAAACAACACGTCAGACAGAGGAGCTTTTCCAACAGATTACATTCCTCGGCTTTATGAAAGAGATGGCTGCTATGTACGGCTACGACATTTCTGAGCCCGCAAAGGATGCACGCGAAGCAATTCAGTGGACTTACTTCGCTTATCTTGCTTCAATTAAGGAGCAGAACGGTGCCGCAATGTCACTCGGCAGAGTAAGCACATTTATCGACATTTACATTGAGCGCGATATCGCAAACGGTGTTCTTACCGAAGAAGGTGCCCAGGAGCTTATGGACGACTTTGTTATCAAGCTCCGTGTCGCACGTCACCTCAGAACACAGGAATACAACGAACTTTTCGGCGGAGATCCGATGTGGATTACGGAAGCTGTCGGCGGTATGGGTGAAGACGGCAGAAGCCTTGTTACAAAGAACAGTTTCAGACTTCTCAACACTCTTTACACTCTCGGATCTTCTCCCGAACCAAACATCACAATTCTCTGGTCAACTTCCCTCCCCGAGGGCTTCAAGCGTTTCTGCGCAAAGGTATCAGTTGACACAGACTCTATCCAGTACGAAAACGACGATCTCATGCGCCCGATTTACGGTGACGACTACGCAATTGCCTGCTGCGTTTCTGCGATGAAGGTCGGCAAGCAGATGCAGTTCTTCGGCGCACGTTGCAACCTTGCAAAGCTTCTTCTTATCGCTCTTAACGGCGGTTATGATACTTCAAGCGACATGCACATCGGACCGCAGATGAGCGTTATCGAAGGCACATCGCTTGACTTTGACAGCGTTATGAAGCGATTTGACAAATATATCGAATGGCTCATGCATCTTTACGTCAACACAATGAACGTAATTCACTATATGCACGACAAGTATGCATACGAAAAGACTCAGATGGCTCTTCACGATACAGATGTAGAGCGCTTTATGGCTTTTGGTGTCGCAGGCCTTTCGGTTGTTGCGGACTCACTTTCAGCTATCAAGTACGCTAAGGTACGTCCTATCCGCAATACTAACGGTTATATTGAGGGATTTGAAACTGTCGGTGATTTCCCGAAATTCGGTAACGACGACGACAGAGTTGACCTTATCGCAAAGGATATGACACACAAGGTTATCACTGAGCTTCGCAAGACACCGACATACCGTAATGCTGTTCATACCCTTTCGGTTCTTACTATTACATCAAACGTTATGTACGGCAAAAACACTGCTGCTACTCCTGACGGCAGAGGCGACGGTGAACCGTTTGCACCGGGCGCAAACCCGATGCATAACCGTGAAGAAAACGGTGCACTCGCATCACTCAACTCCGTTGCTAAGATCAGCTATGATGACTGCCGTGACGGTATTTCAAATACATTCTCGATCACACCCGATACTCTCGGACATACAGACGAGGAAAGATACGGAAATCTTGTTTCCATCCTTGACGGTTACTTTGCAAAGATGGCACATCACATCAACGTAAACGTTATGAACCGTGAGACACTTCTCAAAGCTTACGAGAATCCCGAAGAATATCCGAACCTCACAATCCGAGTTTCTGGCTACGCAGTTAACTTCAACAAGCTTTCACGCGAACAGCAGAGAGAAGTTATCAGCCGTACATTCCACGAGGCTGTATAAAATGCTGAAGGTTCATTCAATTCAGTCGCTCGGCACTGTTGACGGTCCTGGAGTACGGTTCGTAGTTTTCCTTCAGGGATGTCATTTAAGGTGCAAGTGCTGTCACAATCCCGACACCTGGGATATGAGCGCAGGAAAAGAAATGTCCCCTGAGGAACTGTTTAAAAAGGTAAAGAGATACAAAGAATACTTTGGCACAGCAGGTGGCATCACTCTTTCGGGCGGTGAACCGTTGCTTCAGGCAAAGGAAGCGTACGAGCTTTTGTCTCTTTGCAAAGAAGACGGGATAAACACGTGTGTTGACACTTCAGGTGCAGTGATGAATGAGGATGTACGTAAACTGCTGAGTGTAACAGACAGAGTTTTGCTCGACATCAAATATACAAACGATCACGGTTACAGAGAAAATGTCGGGTATGCGATTCAGCCTGTGATTGAGTTTCTCGGATATCTTGACAAGCAGTCGATTCCGACAACACTGAGGCAAGTTATTATTCCGACGCTTAATGATACGGAGGAAAACATCGCGAAGCTTAAGGAAATTAGAGACAGCCACCGCTGTGTTGATTCGGTTGAGTTTCTCGCATTTCACAAGATCTGCGAAACGAAGTATCAGAATATGGGGATAGACTTTCCACTCTCCGATATTCCTGAACCGACAAAAGAGCAGATGAATAAACTTAATATGTTGCTTTAAAAGAAAAACTCACGACAAACTGTCGTGAGTTTTTGGTTTATTTTGTTACTTTTTCTTTTTCTGCTTGGGTCTGTTCGGTGTTTGTTACACCCATTTTCTTGAATAACTGTTCGTATGGCATAAGCATACCCTCGTTCATTTTGTTGCCCATTTTTGAGAGAATCTTTTCGCTTGAAAGCATTGCACCGACTGCATACATGAGCATTGCCTTGCCCTTATTCTTCTGCGGGAAATCATAAATACCCTGCTTTTTGTAGAACTTATGGTCAGCTTTCATCATATCTCTCATCTGATAAATGAGATCGCGGAAGATCTTCATACCGCCAACACCCCAGAAGCTCTGCGGAACAACGTGCTTTGTTTCAAGGGCAAATTTCAGAGATTTTGCAAGCGTGTCAATCTTCTTGTCTGTATCAAATTCGTCACTTGCCACACCTGCGAGGAAGTTTCCTCCCGTATCGGCACGCGCTTCAACGACGTTGATTACATTCTGCTCCTGAGAATAAGGTCCGGAAACCAGATAGCCGACAGGCATACCGACCGTTACCGTTCTGTGGCCGTTGCAGAAGTTTCTGTCATCGTACATCTTGAAACGTGAACCCATTGAATGGTCGGAAATGGTGAACGCGTAAACAATCGCATCAGCAGTCTGAATATTTTCACGAAGGAAGGTATCGAACTTGTCCTTATAAACACACTTTTCGCTGACAGCACAGCGGAAACAACCCAGACAACCGCCTGCAAGCGGATACTCGGAAATGTTTACAATTCTTGTTTCGTAACCGAAAACTGAACGGAAGCGTTCAATCATTTTACTGAGATTCGAATTTTTGTCAGTTTCGTCGGTAAGGATGATTATATCTTTACCCTTATACTTTGCACAGCTTTCGGCGGATGTTGCAGGGACTTGCTCGTAGTAGGTCGCAAATCGCGGAGCTGAGGTATAAACATCTTCTTCAACAGACCAGAGAAAACGCTCGAAGAATTTCTCCGCATCCGTTCTGCCCTTTTCTTCAAGAAGATCTTCCATATCAGCGGACAAACCTCTGACATATTTCATTCCAAGATCGAGCGAGTTTTCCTCAATGTATTTGTGAGCAGTTATATCATAAAAATGCTTTGACGTTGAAATCTGCGTAGCAAATTTCCCCTTAAGGTCGACTCCGTGTTCTTTTACAAGCTCAATAAATCTGTGAAGCTGTGACGGAGCCAGGAATGTATAAACAGGATAAGAAAACAGAACGGCATCTGAGCTTTCAAGAATTTCTTTTGCTTTTGAAAAGTCCTTTTCAAGGGCCTTTATTTTCTGGCCGACGTGAATAACTTCGAACTCGTGTTCAGGATATTTTATTTCAAGATAACGGACTGTCTGAAGAGTGATGCTGTATTTTCCTTTCGGACTGCCGTTTACAACTGCAATTTTCATAATCTGACATCCTTTTACATTTTTCGACTATTGTAACATATATTTTATTTTATTTCAATCACTAAACTTTATTGCCGAGCGGCCGTGTTTATGTTATAATTGGTCGAAAACTGTCGAGGGGCTGAACGAATGAAAAACACGGACTATAAAAAGATGTATGAGAAAATATATAACACCCTCGGAGACCTTACTCCGCTTGAGGTTGACTGCGGTGTGCTTTGTGACGGAGCCTGCTGCAAGGGAGACGAGCAGACAGGGATGAGACTCTTTCCTCACGAAGAAAGCTGCCTTAAGGTTGCTGAAATCGAATCAGGTGAAAAGCTTGCAGTCTGCAACGGAACCTGCAACAGATCATACCGTCCCCTCGCCTGCAGAATTTTCCCGTTTTTTCCGACGATTGATGAAAATGGCAAAATCTTTGTTGAGCCTGATTACCGTGCATTCAGACTTTGTCCGTTGCTCAGCCACAGCGATGAAATACTTTTTGACCAGAAGTTTTTCAAGGCACTGAAAAAAGTCGGTAAATTTCTTGCAAAAGATGACGAATGCAAAGAATATCTTTATAAAATCACAGAAGAAATCGATATGTATCATAGTTTTTTATATAACGAATAATATGTTGAAACCGTTAGAATTTTGTGTTACAATGTTCACAGATCATAGATGGGAGAAATTAAAATGCTTGAATATCAGAAGAAAATAAAAAGAGTTATCATAACAGAAGAAGAAATTGCCGCAAAAATCAAGGAAGTCGGCAAAGAAATTGATAAAATTTACGACGGTCGCCCGATACTTCTCGTAAGCATTCTTAAGGGAGCTTTCGTTTTCCTGGCAGACATTTGCAGAGCTGTAAGCGTACCGTGTGAAATCGGTTTCATGTGCGCAAAGAGCTACTATCAGGGTACAGTTTCGACCGGTGTTATCAACATCACAATGGACCTTGACCAGGATGTTAAGGACTATCACGTTGTTATCGTTGAAGATATCATTGATACAGGAAGAACATTGAAGGACGTTGTAAAACTTCTTAAGGCCCGCAATCCGATTTCTCTTCACGTGATTACACTTCTCGACAAGCCTGACAGAAGACTGGTTGACATCGAGCCCGACTGGGCACTTTTCACAATTCCTGATTTCTTCGTAATAGGCTACGGCCTTGACTGCGCAGAGTATTACAGAAATCTGCCGTACATAGCTGAATACGACAGCGAAGCATAAAGAAAAAACCTGCCGATGGCAGGTTTTATTTTTCAGTTTTCAAAATCAAGAACGATAAGATTGTTGCCCTGTGATTCGACTATATTAACAAGGTCATTGAAGCTGAGCCACACTGTTGCATCGTGCTCATTAGGGTGAACACCAAGCTTTTCGCAACCTTCAAGCTTTTTATCAAGAACAACCGTAACAGCGTGTTCTGCATCGTTAAGGATACCAAGCGGAGAAACGCAGCCTGCCGTTACGCCAAGGTACTTTTCAAGCCTTTCTGCAGAAGCGAAGCTTACCTTGCCTGCTTCAAGTTTTGTGCCGATTTCCTTAAGATTTACGCGTGTATCGTTATCTGCGGTGATAAGGAAATGCTTTTTGCCCTTCTGGTCACGGATGAAAAGATTCTTACAAATTGTGCCGAGTTTATCAAGGCCTTCTGCCTGCATCTCTTCCATTGTATAAACCGGTGCGTGATCGGTCACTTCGTATTTAATATTCTGACTGTTTAAGAATTCGTATACTTTATTTTTCATAATTACACCTTATTTAAAAAGTGCCTTATAAAACTATAAGGCACTTAAAATTTTATTAATCTGTTGTGTAGTTGTCGAAATAGCCCTGGATGAATACGATCGGTGTACCCTTATCGCCTGAACCAGAAGTAAGGTCGCAGAGTGAGCCGATAAGGTCTGTAAGTCTTCTCGGAGTTGTACCTTCTGAAGCCATCTTACCGACAAGGTTATCGTCCTTCTCCTGAATCTTGCCCTTGATTGCTTCCTTGAGTTCGTCGCCTGAAAGGTCAGCAAACTCATTGTCAGCAAGGTACTTGAGCTTAAGCTCGTTCGGTGTACCCTCAAGACCGCTTGTGTAAGCAGGAGAAACAACCGGGTCAGCAAGCTCCCAGATTTTACCTACGGGATCCTTGAATGCGCCGTCGCCGTAAACCATTACTTCGATATTCTTGCCTGTTGCCTCGAAAAGCTTCTTTTGGATAGCGTCAACAACGGGCTGACAGTCACGCGGGAAAAGCTTAACCTTATCTTCAGTTGCCTTGTTTGAGCCGAGAAGACCATAATCAGCATTGAAGCCACTTCCGTTTACCGGTGCATTGAGGATTTCATCAAGACCATAAACGATTTCTGCACCTGCTGCCTTGAGGATTCTCTTTGTACGTGCTCTTGTGTGAATATCACAGCAGAGAACGTTCTTTGTATAGTCAAGGATTGCTTTTGCATTGTTTGCAAAAATGATTTCACAATCTGCACCGCACTCACGGACAAGGCTTTCGTAATATTCAACGTAGTCAACACCGGTGAATGTATGCTTCTCATAACCGAAAAGCTCACGGTACTTTGCAGTTGAAAGAACATCCTTATAGGGATCTACACCCTTATCATCAATAGCATCCATTGAAACGAGATGGTTGCCAACTTCATCTGACGGGTATGAAAGCATAATTACAACTTTCTTTGCTCCCTTTGCAATACCGCGAAGGCAGATTGCAAAACGGTTACGGCTGAGAATCGGGAAAATAACACCGACTGTTTCGCCGCCGAATTTAGCCTTTACATCGGCTGCTATATCATCAACGGTTGCATAGTTACCCTGTGCTCTTGCAACAATAGCCTCTGTCATAGCTACGATATCACGGTCATTGAACTTAAAACCTGCATCTTCTGAAGCTTCGAGGACGGAATTTGTTACGATTTCAACGATGTTGTCGCCTTCCTTGATAATCGGGGCTCTGACACCACGTGAAACTGTACCTATCATACGACTCATTATGAACAACTCCTTTGTGCACATCTGTATATGCGCACTTTTTTTACGACTATTGATTATAGCACTATATAGTATAGTTTTCAATATTTTTTTCAAAAAATTTCGTATTTTTTTGATTTGATTCAGAAAAAAGAGAACTGCCGATTGACAGTTCTCTTTAATAGCATTTTATTTTTTCTTTGCTTTTTTAGCCTGCTTTTCTGCAAGACGGCGAGCCTTATCTGCCTTCTTCTCTTCAGCCTCTTTCTTCTGAGCTTCAAGAGCAGCTGCATCCTCAGCCTCGATTCGTGCCTTCGCTTCATCATAAAGAGAAGCAAGTTCTTCGTAATGAGTATAGTTTTCTTTCTCATTAAGCATCTTCTCAGCATCAAGATACGGCTTTGCAGCACGCGCAAAAGCAGCATGAATTTCCATTTCCGCCTTTGACTTTTTCTGCCACTCTGCCTTCTTTGCCTTTTCAGCTTTGATAAGAGACTTAATCTCTTCAGCTTTCGCCTTATCTTTTGCCTTCTTAGCATCATCCTGCTTCTGATAAAGCTCACGAAGCTTTTCATCACAAGCATCTTCAGCATCGTAGTAACTTTCAAGAACTGAATAGTCAGGCTGCACAAAGTCTGAAATCGACTTGTAGTTTGCATCAATAGCTGTACGTGACACAAGCTTGTGTCTTGCAACCTCGATTGCAAAGCTGCGGAGCTCTTTTTCGTGCTCGTTCGTCTTCGGCATTTTCTTTGCATTTTCAAGCTCAGCCTTAAGTGCATTTCTGTCCGCATTGAAAAGACCAGCAAGACCCGCCTTGTAAATCGGTTCATTGATTTCAAGTTTGATTTTGTACTCTTCGCTTGCGAACTTGTCGATTTCAGCACGAACCAACTTTGCAATTTCGATTTCTTCGTTGTATTTAAGTGCTTCTTTGTAAGCCTTCTTATCTGCTCGCTTGTCTTTCTTTGATACAGAAACCTTTTCTTTATTCTCAAGAGCTTCTGCATCGCGTATGTAATCGATAGCTTCAACAAGAGTACGGTCGTTTGTTACGCCGTTACCGTAGTCTTCGAACATTGCACGGACTTTAAGAATACGGATAATCGCCTTATGCTGAGTTTCCTTAAGGTCGTAGAAGAAGAACGGAACAAGGTTAAGGAATGCACCGACCGCAGCCATAATAATGAGTGCACCGATGATATCTTCAAGAAGACCAGGCTTACCTGTGTTGACATCAAGAATGTCAAACGGAGAATCCTTATATCCGTTACCTTCATAAATACCGTAGCTTTTGTAAACAAAAGGAAGAACCGATGATGTTACAAGTGTTACGATGTTACCGATTGTCTGAACCGTGCCGAACATACCGTCAACACGTTCACCCGTTTTATACTGATGATAGTCTCTGATATCAGCCTGGATGGCAGGAGTTGTAATCTGTTCAAAAGCACCGAAGAGCCAGTTGAAATAAACACAGACTGCAAGCCACCAGATGCTTGACTTATTGAGCCCCATTGCAAGGATACAGACTATGTTCATTGTATTGATTCCGATAAGTACTTTTTTCTTACCGAATGCACGGATACAGAACGGAGCAATAATCATACCCCACATTGAAGCATTGCCGACAACGGTGTTGATAAGGCTCATCGTTGATCCTTCACAAGCATGCCCGTAGTTATATGTCCATGACATAATGTTGCTGTATGAACCCTCGAGGAAGCCAAGCCAGCCTGCAAGAGCAATAATCCAGAAATACTTGTTTCTTGCAACAGAACGGAAGGAATCCATAAAGTTGACCTGAACGACCCTTGTCTTTGCCTGAACAATTTTTTCCTTTGTATTTGCAAATACAATCGCTGTAAGAGCAACACCGAGAACTGCAAAAATCGGATAACCTACCTGATAAACCTTGATGTCATAGAGGTCGTCATCGGTAAGAAACTGTGCAATAAGAGGAAGAACAATATTTGCAATTGACGGAGCAAGTGAATAAACAACACTCTTTATTGCAAGAACATCGGTTCTTTCCTGAGTATTCGGCGAAAGAACGTGAATAAGATTTGTATAAGCGTCGTTGAAGAAATTGAAGAAGAACTGCAACAGCAAGTTGAATATAAGAACAACTATAATTTTTGCAATATATCCGCCTTCAAGACCGAACATATGATTCGGGAAAAATGAGTACAAGAGCTTATACGGAAAATAAACATATCCGAGAACCGTCAGAACTGTCGGAATACCCATAGACAAAAGATACGGTCGGTATTTACCCGCCTTGTTTCTCGTGTTGTCAATCATATTCGCTCTGATAGCTGTCAAAGGAATATTTGCAATTGTTGCAATAAGATAAAGTATGTACATATGTGTCGGATCAACACCGATTGCACCACCGACAATCATATTGTTGATGTTAACAACAAGTGCATTACCCATGTAAATGATGAAATACGCACCTATACCGCCGCCGGCATAGGCTGCAATTTCCTTGAAGGTCATATAACGACCCGGCATAGGAATCTTCCAATACACTTTAAGATCGGAAAGTAATCCCCCTGCCTTCTGAGCTAAACTGGTTTTGTCAGCCAAAACTTCAACCCCTTTAAATTATTTTCGAGCATGCACATTGTGACAAGTACATACCCATTCTATATACCAAAGTATTATAACATAATAAGTTTTTTTTGCTACCGATAAAAATTAATTACTGAAAATTTGTTAATTCCGACTATTAAATTTATAATTTATTATTAGTATTGAACAAATATATTACATTTACGGCAATTTATATCCTGCTGTGAGGTAGATATCATACCAATCTTCTTTTGAAAGGACAATATCAGCAGCATTTGAAATTTCTTCAAGTCTTGCCGTATTTGTACTTCCGACTACTGGTTGCATCTTTTCGGGAAGGCGCAAAAGCCATGCAATCGCAATACCTGTATCGGTTGTACCGTATTTTTCGGCAAGAGTTCGTAGCTTTTCGTTAAGCTCTTTATATTCGGGATTTCCGAGGAATGTACCGGCGATGAAGCCCTGCTGAAGCGGTGACCAAGGCTGAATTGTGATTTTGTTGAGTCTGCAATAGTCTCTTAAATAGCCGTCATAGTTTATACCGTCTTTGTTCAGAAGATTGACATTTGCCCCGCTGCTTATCATTGTTGCATTAGTGATACTCAACTGCATCTGATTGATTTTAATATCCTGCTTTACTGCAGTTTTAAGCAGTTCAATCTGTGACGCGCTATGGTTCGAAACACCGAAAGCTCCGACTTTTCCGCTTGATTCAAGGTAATCAAACGCTTCAGCCACCTCTTCGGGCTCCATAAGCAGATCCGGGCGGTGAAGAAGAAGAACATCGATTTTCTCAACACCGAGATTTCGAAGAGAGTTATTAACCGAATTTATAATATGCTCTTTGGAAAAATCATACATACCCTTACGGATTCCGCATTTGGTCTGAATGATGATTTTGTCACGAAGGCTTTTATTAAGTGCAAGACCTGCACCGAAAACTTTTTCGCACTCTCCTCCACCGTAAATATCGGCATGGTCGAAATAATTATAACCAAACTCAATTGCCTGCGAAATATACTTTTCCGCCTCCGATGCACTCATATCCGCAATACGCATACAGCCGAGCGCAACCTGAGAAACTTTGATATTTTCTGAGAAAGTATTGATGTATTTCATTCGAAAACCTCATTTCTTTTTGATAATTTAATAATACTGTATAACAGCATAATAATCAAGTATCAATAATTCTATTGACGAATAAAGATTAATTCGGTATGATGTAGTTAAGAAAACTAAGGAGAGGTGTTTTTATGTCCCCTAAGCTTAAAAAGATTTTATCTGTTTTTCTTGCAATAGTTATGGCCACATCCGTCATTACTAACGCATCGGCAATGAGCGGTGACATCGACCCCGATATCATTGCAGAAACTTCACAGACAGCTATTCAGATTGAAGCTGAAGGCATTGTTCTTCTAAAAAACGAAGATAATGTTCTTCCGCTTGCCGGAAACAAACTCAATGTTTTCGGTGCAGGCTCCGTATGTCCGTTCATCGGTGGTTCAGGCTCGGGAAGCGTTATTTCCGAGGATCCCGTTACTTTCTACGATGCACTCGACGAAGCAGGTATTGAATACAATGCTGACATCCGTGCACTTTACGAAAAGTACTGCGACACATCTGCTACCCCGAAAACCGACAACACCGTTATCAATAATCTTCTCGCACTTATGTTTGCAAAAAGTTCCCTTGACGAGCTCGATCCCGACAAGCTCACAGACGAAGTTATGAGCTCTGCAAAGACTTATTCGGACACAGCGGTTATCGTCATCAGCAGAACAAGCGCTGAGGGCACAGACCTTACCGAAGAAGTTCTTCAGCTTAAGGAAGAAGAAATTGCTCTTCTTGAAAAAGCTGATGCAACTTTTGAAAACATAATTATTCTTTTCAACACTGCAAATGTTATGGAAATGGGTTGGCTTGAAGAATACGAGCACATCAAGGCCGCCGCAATCATCTGGATTCCCGGTGAGTTCGGTATGACTGCAGTTGCGCAGATGCTCAACGGCGAGGTTAATCCTTCCGGCAAGCTCGCTGATACGGTTGCATATAAAGTCAGCGACCATCCTTCAAACGTCTGCTTCGGCGACAATAAATATGGCGGCGCTCTTTCCAAGTATTATGTTGAATACCTTGAGGGTATTTACATCGGATACCGTTATTTTGAAACCTTTGCAAAAGACAAGGTTCAGTATCCGTTCGGCTACGGACTTTCCTACACTTCTTTTGAAAAGGAAATAGTTGATTACAGTGCATCTGACGGCGTAATTTCAGTTGACGTCAAGGTAACAAATACAGGCGACATAAGCGGTAAGGAAACCGCACAGATTTATTACAGCGCACCGTACTACAACGGTGGAATCGAAAAGAGCGCAATCTGCCTTGGCGGTTATGCTAAGACGGATATCCTTGCTCCGGGTGAAAGCGAAACTCTTACCGTAACTTTCGAAGCTGACGCTATGGCTTCCTATGACCACAAGAACAATCAGGCCTGGGTACTTGAAAAAGGTACATACAAGATTATCCTCGGAGAAAACGTCAGAGAACACATTGACAGCTTCGATTATGTTGTTGAGGCTGATAAAATTATCAAATACGATGACGCTACAGGAACAGAAATCGTAAACAGATTTGATGACGTTTATAACGGTTTCCCCGTCCTTTCAAGGGCAGAAGGAACAGACAGCTTCCCTGTTTTCAGAGAGCTTGAAGCTACCGAAGATGTAAAGAACGTAGACAAGCTTCCCGAACCTCAGACCGAAGGCGAAGCACCGAAAACAGGTGTAGAATACGACGAAGTTATTACTCTTCAGGACGTTTACGAAGATGAAAGCCTCTGGGATCCGTTCCTTGACCAGCTTACCGTTAACGAAATGGTTCTTATGGTTATCGACGGCGGATACAACACAAAGGGAATTGACCGCCTCGGTATTCCTCATACATGGGACAACGACGGTCCTTCAAGCATAAAGGGACAGAACGGTCTTGTTTACGACGACAGCGGTACAGCTTATCCGTGCGCAACCGCACTTGCCTGCACTTGGAACGTTGAGCTTGCAGAAGAGTTCGGCACAGGCGTCGGCAAGGAAGCTAAAGATATGGGTACAGACGTCTGGTATGCACCCGGCGCAAACATCCACAGAAATCCACGCGGCGGCAGAAACTTTGAATACTACTCAGAAGATCCCCTTCTTTCAGGTAAAATGGCTGCTGCAGTTATCCGCGGCTGTAATTCACAGAACCTTGTTGTAACAATCAAGCACTTCGTAATGAACGACCAGGAATCACACCGTGAGGGTGTTTACACATGGGCTGACGAGCAGACTATGAGAGAGATTTATCTCAAGGCGTTCGAAATTCCGGTCAAGGAAGCTGACTGTAAGGGAATTATGTCTGCTTTCAACCGTATCGGTCTTAATTGGTGCGGTGCAAGCTCGGCTCTCCTCAACGACGTTCTTCGCGGCGAATGGGGATTTGAAGGTTTTGTTGTTTCGGACTACTCCTGGAACTTCACCGGTTCAGGCTATATGAGCCCCGTTCTTGCAGTATACGGAGGTAACGACACAATCCTTACAGGTATCTGGGCTGTAAACGTTATTTCTCACGTTGCTTCGGTTACATCGGCATATTACAGAGACCCTGTCGGTTTCGGCACAGCATTACGTCAGGCCTGTAAGAACCTTTGCATAATGAAAATGCATACAAAGGCTTTCCTTGAGCCGTATGAATATGACGGTTCACTCGGAAGCTTCCTCGAGAGTCCCGATGAATGGGAATTCGAATCCCCGTACATCTGGTCAACACTCAGATATCTTCTCAACAACGTAGCAAACGTAATTATTTTCGGAGTAGGTAAGATTCTTTAATAAACATAACAGCATTGATTCCGCAAGGTTTCAATGCTGTTTTTTGTTGAAAGTGCGGATGATATGTGATATCATTTTACGTGCAGATTTCTTACGGAGGAAAATGAATTGGCTGTTATTAAATCCTTTATCAAAAAAGAAGCTGTGCTTTGCATTGCTTTTGTCTGTGCGGTCATTACAATGTTTTTCGTTCCGCCCGACGGACAGTACATAGGTTATATCGACCTGCACGTTTTATCATTACTTCTCTGCCTTATGGCAGTCGTTGCAGGATTTCAGGCGTGCGGAGTTTTCCGTTGCCTTACATATGAGCTTTTAAGAAGATGCAGAAGCGGAAAGCTGCTCGGTCTTATCCTCGTACTTCTCCCCTTTTTCAGTTCAATGCTTGTGACAAATGATGTGGCTCTGCTCGTTTTTGTCCCGTTCACAATCGCGTTGCTTGCAGAAATGAGATGTTCAGAATCCGTTATACCGATCCTTGTTCTGCAGACGGTCGCAGCAAACTTAGGCAGTATGGCAACGCCTGTCGGCAATCCACAGAATTTATTTTTATATTCGGAGTACTCGCTCACTGGCGCGGAGTTTTTCGGCACAACCCTTCCTCTTACGGCACTGAGTCTTATTGCCCTGAGCATATCCTCTCTGCCTGTTCTTCCGGGTAAACTCCCTGCAATGAAGCTACAGGAAGAGAAAATTGACAATCCGATAAAGCTTATTATATATGCGGTTTTGTTTGTAGTCTGCCTGCTTACGGTATTTCACGTTATACACTTCGGCGTGATGCTCGGAATTGTCGTTTTATGTATTGCTGTAACAGACCGTAAAATACTCCTGAAACCCGATTTTGCACTTTTAGCAACCTTTGTGTGTTTCTTCATTGTTTCGGGAAACCTCGGCAGAATAGAGGCTGTAAACCTGTTTTTAAAGAATCTTCTTAACAAGAGCACACTACTGACATCCGTCGGTGCAAGCCAGATTATAAGTAACGTACCTGCAGCTGTGTTGCTTTCAGGCTTTACCGATAACTGGAAAGAACTTCTTGAGGGCGTAAATATCGGCGGTCTCGGCACACCGATTGCTTCACTCGCAAGCCTTATAACGTTAAAGTTATATCTTCGCTCCGAAAAACCGCAAGGAGGAAAATTCATATTCTGCTTCCTTGCAGTAAACATAGCAGGTCTCGTTCTTCTCACTCTTTTTGCATATTTCATATAAAACAGGGATCATCTAAAAACACTCTTGTTTTTAGTGTAAACGAGTGATAGAATAATTAAAAAATATAGAGAGGTAAACGTATATGCATAAAAAATTAGCTCTTACTCCCCCGATGGGTTGGAACAGTTGGGACTGCTACGGTGCGGCTGTAAATGAAGAACAGCTGCTTGCAAATGCAGACTATATGGCAAAGCATCTTAAAGATTACGGTTGGGAATACATTGTCTGTGACATTCAGTGGTCTGAGCCGACAGCAAACAGCTTTTACTACCACTACTTTGCTCCGCTTTGCATGGATGAATATTCACGTCTGATCCCTTCGGTTGAACGTTTTCCCTCTTCCGCAAACGAAAAAGGATTCAAGCCTATCGCTGATTACATACATTCACTCGGCCTTAAATTCGGTATCCACATTATGAGAGGTATTCCGCGTCAGGCAGCACATCAGAACACAAAGATCAAGTGCGATGGAGTCACGGCAAGAGATATCGCAAACCCCTCATCGATTTGTTCATGGAACCCTGATATGTACGGACTTTCCACCAACAAAAAGGGCGCTCAGGAATATTACGATTCTATCTTCGAGCTCTACGCTTCCTGGGGTGTGGATTACATAAAGTGCGATGACATCGCCAACACCGAAATATTCCCTCATAATCCTTATTCCGCAAGAAAAGAAATCGAAATGCTCAGAAAAGCCATTGACAAATGTGGCAGAGATATGGTTCTCAGTCTTTCACCCGGTCCTGCTCCCGTAAACGAACACGAGCATCTTGCCGCTAACGCAAATATGTGGCGGATGACGGGCGATTTCTGGGATGAATGGAGTAAGCTTCATGCAATGTTTGAGCGTTGCTACGCATGGCAGGAATATGTCCAGCCCGGTGCATGGCCTGACTGCGATATGCTCCCACTCGGCAGAATTCAGATTACTGAAGAGCTTGAGCAGTACAGAAACAGATACACACGTTTCACTCACGACGAGCAGATAACAATGATGACTCTTTGGGGCATTTTCCGTTCTCCGCTTATGATGGGCGGCGAAATGCGCGAAAACGATGAATTTACACTTTCTCTTCTTCAGAACAGAGAACTTATTGATATGCTTAAAAATTCAAGCGGTGCAAGACAGTTCAAACGCGAAGAAACAGACGGTAAAGGTGAAATCATCTGGACGTCCACAGGAGAAAACTGCAAATACGTTGCACTTTTCAACACTGACGACGAGGAAAGAGAAATTTCCTTTGACGTTACCGATATTTCAATCGGCGGACAAAACTACAGCATAAGAGATATGTGGGCTCACGAAGAATACACTGTAACTGACGGCGAATTCTCCGCCAAAGTTAATCCCCACGGTGCAAGACTTTTTAAAGTAACAGTAAAATAAGCACAAATCTGCTCCGACATAAAACGGAGCAGATTTTTTACTTCAGCCTGACAACTGTCCGGTTATCATACAACTTATTTTGTAAAATATTACAAAAAAGCAATTTTCTTTTCTACATTGTGAAAAGTTTATTTAATTGAAAAATTTGTCAAACCGTGATAAAATACTTTTATGTAAAAATTAGGAGGCTTATTATGGGTACTAAACCAAGCAAACATACCGAAAAGAAAAGCAAGAACCTTAAGAACAAAAACTATGTTCCTAAGAAAGAGTCTCAGGCTTATGCCATAGCCGCTCTCGGACAGGGTCTTGTTTACAGCTGTATGTCAAGTTACATTACAGACTACTACATGAACGTTCTTTATCTCACCCCGATGTTCGTTATTCTTCTTATGCTTCTTGCACGAGTATGGGACGCAATCAACGACCCGATGATGGGTATGATTATGGACAGAAAGAGCACCAAATGGGGCCGTATGAAGCCGTACCCCGTTCTGACAGCAATTCCCATTGCCGCTCTTACAATCCTTATGTTCGTTAACCCGGGCTTTGATACCAAAAATCAGAGCGTATGGCTTTATATTTTCACGGCAGTTGTTTACGTTCTCTGGGGAATGATTTATACGGTCAGCGACGTTCCGTTCTGGAGCATGCCCAACGTTATGACCCCGAACGCAAAAGAACGCGGCAGAATCATTTCTTACGGTAAGACCGTCGGCGGTATAGGCTCAGCTGTTACTGTTGCTCTTCCGATCATCGTCGGTTTCTTCGTAGGCGGAATGGACCTTGAAAAAGCGAATATACTTAAGTATGCAATAATGGCAATCTCCATGGCTGTTATCGGTATGCCGTTATTTACACTTGCTTCATTCAAGATCAAGGAAAGAATCCAGATTCCCGACGCACAGAAGAGAGCTCCGGGCGAACCCTCAACACTTAAGAGAATCTTCACATGCAAGCCTCTTATGCTTGTTGTTCTTTCAGGTATGCTTTCATTCGGCAGATATATGCTCCAGGCTGCAGCTCCTCACGTTGCACGTTATTCAGGCTTCTACATCGGCTCATCTGCTCCGCAGACGGTTGAAGAAATCAACAAAAACATTTCAACGGTTGCTCTTGTTATCCAGGTCTGTGCTGCTGTCGGTATGTTCGGCGCAATGGTATTCCTTCCGAAACTTTATAAGAAGTTTGAATACAAGCACATTATGATCGTTTCCTGCATCGGCGGTTTCATCGCAAGCTGCTTCACACTTGTTATCGGCTGGACTACAAAGAACCTTCTTATCTGTATTCCGTTTATGCTTATTTCTTCAATTCCTCTCGGCGTTATCAACAACGTTTCGTTCGCGATGGTCTGCGACTGTCTCGACTTTATGGAATGGAAGACAGGCTTCAGAAACAACGGTCTCGGCTCTGCCTGCCAGTCATTTGTAAACAAGATCGGTAACGCATTTGCAACAGTTATGATCATCCTTATGTATATGCTTGTCAACATTGACGTTCAGAACCTCAATGTCGGTTCAGGTCCCGAAGTTGTTGCTGCGATCAACAGCCTCGCTCCGACTCAGAACTTTGCGATGTTCTCTCTTGTTACAATCGTTCCCGGTATCAGCCTTCTTCTCTGCGCTGTTCCCCTCTTCTTCTACGACCTCGTAGGCAAGAAAAAGGAAACTGTTTTCACAGAGCTTGCCCAGCTCAGAAAGCAGAGAGGCATCAACATAGAAAACTAATAAATCAAAAAATTATGCCCCGACAAAAGTCGGGGCATTTTTACGCATAAATTAAATTTCGGGTTTAAATGAAGGCATAAGTTCAAGCTTAAAGAGGTTCATAACGTGTTTTCTGTCGATAAGCTCTTTTTTAGCCTGATCAGCAATTTCACCCGTACGGATGTATACGTCCAGCTCCGCATAAGTAAAGCCGAGGTTTTCTTCATCGGTTTTTCCGCAGAGTCCGTCAATAGGAGTTTTATCAACAAGCGCGCTCGGCAAACCGAGAAGACGTCCGATTTCCTTGACTTCCGTAACCGTAAGATTCGACATCGGAGAAAAATCTCCGACCGAGTCGCCGTAACGTGTTGAGTAGCCTACCCAATCCTCTGAAAGGTTGCACGTATTGCAGACACGACCGTTACAGCTCTGCGACACTGCGTAAAGAGTCGACATTCTGATTCTCGGCGGAAGATTCTGCTTTGACTGTGCCGTGAGTTCAAGCTCGTCGGGAATGCTGTTCATAATGCTGTCAACAGCGTCCTTGATATTTACAACATAGTGTTTGATTCCGAGGTGGTTAACAAGCAGATACGCCATATCAATATCGTGCTGCTCACCCTGTGGCATAAGAACGCCTATAACTCGGTCTTTGCCCAAAGCTTCAACGCAAAGTGCGGCAGCTATCGAGCTGTCCTTTCCGCCCGAAATGCCGACTACAGCATTGCAACCCTTACCGTTTTTTTCAAAAAAATCGCGTATCCACTGCACGCAATCATTCTTAACTTTTTCTGCATTGAACATGGTGATTCCTCCACAAAACAACAATCTATGTCCTAATTATATTCTCCAACAATAAATGTGTCAATCTTTTTGTAAGCACTTCTTAAAAGAAAAATCGCAGAGAAACTCTGCGATTTTGGGGTTTAGGTCAAAGCAC
Source organism: Clostridia bacterium (assembly GCA_017625835.1). Taxonomy (GTDB): domain Bacteria; phylum Bacillota; class Clostridia; order Oscillospirales; family Acutalibacteraceae; genus CAG-488. Next base: position 3,834 of record JAGAKF010000102.1, on the reverse strand, counting down.
CGATATTAAACGAGAACTTAACTTCGTCTTTTATAAGCTTGATGATAAGATCAAAGAAAGCCTTGATATAATCAACCGTAGCGATGAAAATATTTTCATCCGCCTTGTCATAATCCTCGTCTGTTCCTTCAAACGGAGCAAGAGAGGCATTGTTGACGTTGATCATATACTGAGGATACTTCTCGCTGTCTACCGTAATGTCATATCTCATAATCTCAACTGACGGGGCCTCGAGCGGTGCAAAGTAATTGTGATGAAGATCCTTTACAAACCAGGTTGTATCAGGGAACATACAAGTTGATGCATCGATCTTCTTGTCGGGTGAAATGTACTTCATATTCTCGGGAGCAACCGTTGAAAGATACTCTTCGGACAATACCTTGTCATAGTCCGCACAGGTTGCACCGAAAGACTGTCTGTAAACGCTTGTGTCTCCGTCGCCCTGAGCAGTTGCACCTTCGTACAGCGGGAACTCGGGGAAATTATACTTTGCAAAGATGTAAAAATTAATACCTGTATCCTTCATTTCAAGCATTGTATCGATAGCATTTACCTGAACCGTGTAGTAATACTCATCAGCCTTTGCGATAAATCCTGCATACTCGGCTCTGACTTCTTCTGTATTGAACACAAAGTCTCTTGCCTGCTCGTAAAGATCAGGAGTAACCATAGCCCAATATGAAAGCCATCCGCCGAACGTATTACGGAGAATCAACGGGAACAAGTCAGCCTTGAAGTTTTCAACAAAGGACATAAACGCATCGCCCGTAACGCCGAGCATTTTAGCCTGATTCATCAGTTCAATCAATGCAACGGCAAAGGTTGCGCACGTCTCGTCGCCGATGAGTCCCTGCTCGCTGATGTAATAATCAAGGAATGAATCAAGGGCTTCGTTTTCGATCTTGATCTGACCTGAGAACAATGCACTCATAAAATCAACGCCCATAACTGACGAAGAATAATATGAAATGTCGGAAATATATGTCTTTGCGTGATCCTTATATAGCTCAAGATATGCTGTAATAACATTTGCTCCGTAGCATCTGCCGATAAGCTGAACCTTATCTTTTCCCGTGAGCTCCATAACCTTATCGATATGAGCCTTCAGCTCGTGTGCGGTTTTGATCGGAGATTCACGCCAATCGTACCAGAATCTGCAGTCCCACGGGCCAAAGCCTGACGTTTTACCTGCAAGGTGATCTGTTTCAGTCTGGAATCTGGTGTAGCTTCCGTTGGTAACTTCACCATTTTTATCAAGGATAAGATCCTTGAAAATCGGTGACCAGGAAGCATTGAATTCTTCTGCATAGGAAGTGTAATCATTCGTAATCATACCCTTTGCCAGTTCTTTTAAGCATGGGCCAAGAGTTTCTTTTATAATTGCACCGAGGTCAGCATTCAACGGATATACTGTTTCGCCCTGTGCGTTATAAATATCATTTTTGTGCGCACCGATTACATAAACTGTAGGATATTCTTCAGGCTCTGACGCAAATGAAGGCGCAAAGCAGGAAAGAATGATCGTCATACAAATGATAACTGATAATATCTTTTTCATTTTCAAGTCCCCTTTCTCTTGAGATAATAACAAAAACAGCCAATTCAGTCAAGTTTTTTTATCAATCGGGTATTGCTTTTTTGTGTTCAATATTTTGAGAAACAGCAGCAAGCAATTCAGCCGCAGGAAGAACTACAACATCCTCGTCAAGCTTACTGACAAAATATGCAAGATCATCGGGACCTACCGTCCACGGATGAACGTTAATTACCGAATAACCGTTTATGCTGTTTATATCCGCGGGATAAGAATTGACAACCTCTGCCTGTTCATCAAGCCATTCGGTCGTTACCTGAGAAGCATCACCCGACGGGTGCCAGAGTGAAAATCTTACAGACAAGAAAGGCTTGTCATTTGCAAAATAAATTCTGCCGCGACCCGCTGAATAACGGTCACCGTCCATCTGAAGTATTCCGCCGTCGATATTATCATAGCGGGCAAAATACTCTAATTTGTTATTATAAACCCAATGTCCGTAGGCGGTACGCGGTATGTCATTGAGCAACGTCACAACACGAATCCCGGAATCAAGCATAACTGCTGCCGTTTTATCCGCAAATTTACTTACATTCTTTGCGGACATTTTGTCAATTCTGGCATAACCCGCACCCGAAGGACCTGAAATAAAGGATAAACTGCCTTTGTTGTCAAGTGCCTTTTTAACTGCAGTCGCTGAAAACTCAGACATTTGCGGTGCGAAAGTCCATGTCACGGGAGTATCAAGGTTGTAGCTCTGCCAGGTATAAAACTCCCGGAAACCGTTAGAAATCCACTGGGCATTATCACCGTCACTGTAAACTATTGAAATATAATGCTTGGAAGGATCAAGTTCGGGTGCCGTTGCTTTTTCAGCCATCGGTTCTGTTGCTATTCTGTTACAGGTAAGTACACTTACATTAAAGCTGTGATCGGACGGAATTACATAATGACCGAACATCGACGCGTGCTCAGTATACTTGATTTCAAACTTACACCAACCAAGAATCATCGAAGCAGGTTCGAGATCTTTGAACAAGCGGTCACGGAATGTACGTGCAAGATAATCGTCGTCTTCGACGAATGTAATAAATATTTTCTGCTGAACTGCAAGGTCGCGAAGACCCGAAGCATCAGCATAAAGATGAACAAGCGCATCTTTACAGAACTCGTCCTTATACTCCGAATAAAACTCGCGCTGTTCGGCAAAGTCAAGCACATTGTCTGTAAGATCTTCTTTTTTATCCATACCGAGAGCTTTAACTCGCTCTTCAACAGACTGAGGAACAGCAAGCCAACCGAAAACAGTTGTGTAATTGAACGCCATATTTATCTGCTCGGTTGTATCCGAATCAGTATAAAGGACATAACCGTGATCCCTGATGTGGTCAGCGTAGCGTGGCACGAGAGTTTCCAGTGTCCAGTTTTTTCCATTTTCATCGGTATAAAGAAGAGTACATCCTGCGGCTTCAAGATCCTTAAGCTCTGTAACTGAATCCTGACCGTAGTTAATAAAAATTGATGCTTCTTCCCTGCCGACGAGGCCCTGCAAGGACTGAATTGCGGCACGTTCATCCTTTGAAACTCCGTTAACAACAACGATCTCTTTTGCAAGAGGTTTGACATCAAAAGTGCCTGCAAGCTCTTCCAGTTCCGACACAATCAAAGGGTCGTCAACAACACCGGGAACAAGTATGGTTATTCCGTTTGAAATAAACATAATGATTGATAAAAACAAAGCTATTGCTGTTTTGAAAAAAGTCATAAAATCGCCTCCTTAATGTGAATATACCATATTTTTTCTGAAAAAACAATGGATAACAGCTTTTCTAAAACCATACAAAAATAAATCCCCGTACAATTGTACGAGGATTTTTGGCAAGTTGCACCGATTTAGATGTCGACACAAAACAATTCGATAAATTGTAGTTTATAATACCGTGTGACTCGCATCGGATAATTTATTCATTGCTCTCTTATAGTGTTATTTCTCTTTATACGATTCCCATTGCCATTTCTACCAACAACGCAACGACAACGACCAACGCCGAGATGATAAAACCGTGGATCATCGGACGGATACCGGTTTTCTTCATGCTTGAGAAGGATGTGTTCAAACCGATGGCTGCCAATGCACATACCATAAGGAATTTGCTTGCACTCTTGGTGCCGGATACAACAGCGGCAGGAATTGGGAACACGCTTGCTACAATAGACATTGCAAGAAATCCGAGAATAAACCAAGGGAATATCTTTGCAATGCTGAAATTTGCCTTCAGTTCGCTTCCGTTTTTGCTGTT
>JAGAKF010000101.1 GCA_017625835.1 Clostridia bacterium | reverse complement strand
TACAAAAATCGGAGAATTCCCCAGTGTAAAGCGCCGAAAAAAGGAAAAAGCGGTCTGATCGTATTGCATTATATTTGGTTACGCGCTATAATAGAGTAGTCAACAGCAGACTTCTACCGCTTTCAACTCAAAGGAGGATATAAGATATGAAAGCAAGTCTGCCTTACAAATATATTACTTCCGTAAAGAACGGAAAGAACTATGTTGTCTTTGACTATAAGGATCACAGCGGAAAGCGTAAGCGTAAGTGGGTAAACACGGAATTGCCTGTGAAGTGTTCAAAGAAAGCTCTGAAAGAAGCGGTTGAAGCAATCGTCGCAGAGTTTGATAAGAGCATTTCGGAAGGTGAAATCGCTGTCAAGTCTGCAAACGCTGTGCCGTATGCTGTTATGAGTGATGAAACCGCTTCAACTATGCTGCTCGATGATTTCTTTACCGAGTGGCTGACATACATCAAACCGAATGTGGCTCGTACTACCCATCTTTGCTATCGCAAGGTCAGCAAGAGATACATGGAATACATCAACGAAAACTATCCGAACCTTACACTTGGACAGGTCAATCATAACCACATTCAGAACTATCTCAACTACAAACTGGATAGTGGCTGCAAGGGCAGTACCGCAAAGCAGTATTATCTCGCATTGCATTCTGCATTTGCTTACGCTGTAAAAATGGAACTGATACCAAAGCACCCTATGGACAAGTTAGTAGTACCGAGAGCTGAAAGGCATGAAGCTACCTTCTACAATGCTGATGAGCTGAATGAACTGTTTGAGGTTTTCAAAGGAGACAAACTGGAGCTTGTGGTGAACATCGCAGCGTATTATGGTCTGAGAAGATGTGAGATACTTGGTCTGAGGTGGGATGCGATCGACTTCAAGAACAAGACCATCACCATTCAGCGTAAGATAGTAAGCGACTACGACGATAACGGTGAGATGAAGATCTTTGTAGAAACAAGGCTAAAAACCAATTCCACCAGAAGAACACTTCCGCTGATCCCTCACATCGAGGAGATGCTTCTTGAAAAGAAGAAAATGGAAGTCAAGTTCAAAAAGGCTTGCGGAAAGAGCTACAACAAGGAATTTGACGGATTTATCTGCCGTGACAACTATGGTAATATGCTATCGCCAGGCTATGTGACACAGCACTTCCATTACGTCATTACCCGAAACGGTTTGAAGCAACTGCGTTTCCATGATCTTCGCCATTCTTGTGCGAGCTTATTGCTTGCTCATGATGTTCCGATGAAGGCTATTCAGGAGTGGCTCGGACATAGTAATTTTTCTATCACGGCGAATCTTTATAGTCATTTGGAATACAATGCAAAGGTCAACTCGGCTGAAACGATCGCAAGGGTTCTCGGCGGTAAGTCAGAGGATAAATCCGAAGCTGAAAAGCCTGCCGAAAAGAAAAAGACCACGAGAAGAAAGTCAACGTCAAAGGCAGCAAGTAAAACACCGCCCAAAAAGACTGGCGGTAGAAAAAAGAAAAGCGATAATCCCGAAGGCACGGGAGAATCGCAGATGTCAACATTATAGAATATAATCAACGAAAGTGGAATCAAGAAAAAGAAATCAAAAAACGTGTGATTTTGGTAGAAAAAATGGTAGAAAAATAATGTGATTCACGTTTATATTATCTACCAACAACTCTCTGAAACCCAGTCAAATCGGATAAAACAGAGAATTGTTACTAAGGAATTCATATAATAGAGTAGACAAATGCACTATTATATGGTATAATGTAGAAAATCGGACAGACCG
>JAGAKF010000100.1 GCA_017625835.1 Clostridia bacterium | reverse complement strand
CTCGGAAAAGCACTCCTCGAGTTTGACGATTTTGAGGACTACGGCGTAAAAATAATCGCCGCATTTGACTGCAATGAAACGGCAATTCGCTATAACCGTTCGGTTGAAATTCTTCCGATGAAGGAATTTCAATCGTTTTGCAAACAAAACAATGTGCAAATCGGGATAATAACCGTAGGTTCGGGTTCGGCTCAGTCGGTATGTGACCAAATGATTGAAAGCGGAATAACGGCAATCTGGAATTTTGCTCCGTGCAACCTTGAAGTGCCCGACGGCATATTATTGAAGCAGGAAAGGCTCGCACTCTCACTCGCATATCTTAACAATAAGTTATCAATTATGTAAAACATATTCAGGAGGATATAAAATGGCTACAAAAACTTACGAAATCATCGACGGCGTTGAAAAGCTCACCGAAGCAATTGCTCGTGTGAGAAAGGCTCAGCAGGTTTTCGCAACCTACACTCAGGAGCAGGTTGACAAGATTTTCCTTGCGGCAGCTTCTGCAGCAAACAAAGCAAGAATTCCCCTTGCAAAAATGGCTGTTGAAGAAACAGGTATGGGTATTGTTGAAGACAAGGTTATCAAGAATAACTACGCTTCCGAATACATCTACAATGCCTATAAAGACACCAAGACCTGCGGTGTTATCGAAGAAGACAAGGCTTTCGGCATTAAGAAAATTGCAGACCCCATCGGTGTTATTGCTGCGGTTATTCCCACAACAAACCCTACATCAACAGCAATTTTTAAGTGCCTCATCGCTCTCAAAACAAGAAATGCTATTATTATTTCTCCTCACCCCAGAGCAAAGAACTGCACAATAGCAGCTGCAAAGCTTGTTCTTGAAGCAGCAGTTGCAGCAGGTGCTCCCGAAGGAATCATCGACTGGATTGACATTCCCTCACTCGAAATGACAAACACAGTTATGAAGGAAGCAGACATCATCCTCGCAACCGGCGGCCCCGGCATGGTTAAGGCTGCTTATTCAAGCGGTAAGCCCGCACTCGGCGTTGGAGCAGGTAACACTCCCGCTATCATTGATGACAGCGCAGACATTCTTCTCGCTGTCAACTCAATCATCCACTCAAAAACATTCGATAACGGTATGATTTGTGCTTCCGAGCAGTCCGTTATCGTTATGGAAAGCATTTACGATACAGTTAAGGAAGAGTTCGCCGCAAGAGGCTGCTATTTCCTTAATCCCGCAGAAACAGAAAAGGTAAGAAAGACAATCATCATCAACGGCGCACTTAATGCAAAAATCGTTGGTCAGCCTGCTGCAAAGATTGCAGAGCTTTCAGGCGTAACCGTTCCCGAAGGAACAAAAATTCTTATCGGCGAAGTTGAGAGCGTTGATATCAGCGAAGAATTTGCTCACGAAAAGCTTTCACCCGTTCTTGCAATGTATAAAGCAACAAGCTTTGAAGATGCACTTGCAAAGGCGGAGCACCTTGTTGCAGACGGCGGCTACGGTCATACCTCATCAATTTATCTCGATGAAGTAACCGAAACAGAAAAAATCAACGAGTTTGCCGCAAGAATGAAGACTTGCCGCATACTTGTCAACACTCCCTCATCACACGGCGGTATCGGCGACCTTTATAACTTCAAGCTTGCTCCCTCGCTCACACTCGGCTGCGGCTCTTGGGGCGGTAACTCCGTTAGTGAAAACGTTGGTGTCAAACACCTTATCAATATTAAAACTGTTGCAGAAAGAAGGGAAAATATGCTTTGGTTCCGTGCACCTGAAAAGGTATATATCAAGAAAGGCTGTCTTCCCGTTGCACTCGACGAACTCAAGAACGTTATGGGCAAGAAGAGAGCATTCATTGTAACAGACACATTCCTCTATGAAAACGGCTATACAAAGCCCATTACAGACAAACTCGACGAAATGGGCATTGCACACACAACATTCTTCAATGTTCAGCCTGATCCCACACTTGGCAATGCAAAAGAAGGCGCAGCTCAGATGAGAGCATTCAAACCCGACACAATCATCGCTCTTGGTGGTGG
>JAGAKF010000099.1 GCA_017625835.1 Clostridia bacterium | reverse complement strand
CTACGCGAATGATGTGTTTGCATTGCAAACATTAAGGGTCTGCGACGCTAAAATATAACACCTCGACTTTGATAGTGCCTGTAGGGGAGGCGTTTCGCCTCCCGCAAAATTGCACCGTATCTAGTGGGACGGGAAACCCGTCCCCTACGTGATGAGTTGAATAAACAGCGTAGGGCGGTGGCTTGCTGCCGCCGACAGAATTTATAGACTTTCATTAAATCATCCCGACAAACCCGAATTTATAGAATAGATTCCGGTGCTTGACAAGCAGGATGATATGAATTATACTGTACGCAAAAGAACAAATGTTCACAAAGTGAGGCTTGTTATGGACGTTTATGAATCCAATCCAAAACATGACGGACTGCGTTATTTTCTTCGTATAGTTGAGACAAACGACTGTGATGATCTGCTGAAAGTGTATTCAGATGTTAAGGCTGTACCGTTTTTTAATAGCGATAATTGTTACGGTGACGATTTTTATTATACAACCGAAGAAAAAATGATGAATGCAATAGAGTTTTGGTTAGATAAGTACAGCCAAAAGGAGTTCGTGAGGTGGTCTGTTGTTGACAAAACAGAAAAAGAAGTTGTCGGAACAATAGAAATCTTTCACCGTGATGCAGATGATTTTTTTACAAACTGCGGATTGCTTCGTCTTGATTTAAGGAGCGATTATGAAATATCAACAGAAATTGTAAAGATTCTCCGACCTTTGTTGAGCGTAGCTTATGCATGGTTCAATTGTGATAAGGTAGCCACAAAAGCAATTTCTGAAGCTGTTGAAAGAATTAATGCTCTGAAAAGTCTGGGTTTTGAAAAATCTGATGCAAAACTTATCGGTCATGACGGGACTGAATACAGAGATTATTATGTGTGTCGCAAAGCAATACCTGCGTGGGAAAATCCACCTCAGCTTTCAAAAGAGGACGAAGAGCTTTTTGAAAAAATACTTTACGAAGATTTACGTTTTTCGCCAAGTTCGAGCAAAAATGTACCGTACCTGCCATTTTCTTTGAACCAACTGTTTGTTGTGTACGATATTTCAGGAATGACAGATGAGCAGATTCATTTGCTATATGAACTTGCACCTAATGCGATAGCAAATTGTTTGGAAAAAGGACACAAGATTTTTTCGCACGATTGGCAACACAATCTGTTTTTGTACGATCCTCGCAATCCTGAAGATTGTCAGGGCGAACATGAATGGTGGGTTAAGTTTAATGAAGATGGTATAGCTTATTTCGGAGACTTTTTCCCTGACGGTGATTACTATTTTCATATCGAAAAATATGGACGGTTCGGATATTTGTCTCATCCTTGGCGTGAAGAAGTCTGGATTTTCGGAGACGACCTGTTGAAAGAATTTGAAAAGATTTATGCTAAGGTAGGTTTTGTTCCAAAGGCGGTTTTAAAATAGCGAATCATAAATAACGCTTTCCTGACGGAGAGCGTTATTTTTATTGCTTTAAAAGCTTTTTTGTGCTAAACTGTTTTTTGGGTGATGGCGATGAGTCTTAATAAGATTAAATTCAAAAACGGCAAGTTGAAAGTGATGCAGATTTCCGATCTTCAGGACACTAAAAATACAAGTGTGGATACCCTCAATTTCGTCGACGATGCGATTGCAAAGGTTAAGCCCGATTTCATAATCATTACGGGTGATCAGCTCGATGTAGTCGGACTCTGGGGCAAGGGCGAAAAAGCAAAGAAAAATGTTGAAATTGCGATCCGCAGGCTTTTCAGCGTTATCGAAAAGCATAATATCCCATATGTGCTGACTTTCGGTAACCACGACCGCGAAACAGGCGTTTCTAATGAGGAGCAGGCAGAGGTTTACAAAACTCTTAAAAATTGCATCTGTTTTGATAATATCAACGACGGCAGACCAGACGTCGGCACGTTAAATGTTCCCGTGAAGTCATCGGACGGTAAACGTGTTGCCCTTAATTTCTTCGTGATGGATACCCACTCAAAAACAAAGGGTGTCGGCCTCGAGGGTGTGAACGACAAACAGCTTGACTGGTACAGAAGCGTCGGTGAAAAGCTGAAAGCTGAAAACGGCGGTCAGTTTGTTCCGTCGATGGTTTTTCAGCATATTCCCGTAAGCAACATTATGGGACTTTTCAAGGAAGTTCCGAAGGGTACAAAGGGCGCGCAGTGCGACTTTGTAAAGGATAACAAAAAATACTGGATTCTTGACGAAGAAAAGATTTTCCATAACTATACATACGGCGAAACTCCGTCGATGACGCTCGGCACGAAGCAGTTTGATGCGATCAAAGCGCAGGGCGATGTTTTTGCGATGTATTTCGGCCACGACCATTACAACTCTTTCGCAGGCAAGGTTGACGGAATCGACCTCGGTTATTGTCCCGGTATGGGCTATAATTCCTACGGTACAAAACACAGAGCCTTCCGCGTGTTTGAATTCGATGAGAACGATGTGAAGAATTATAAGACGTATTCGCTCAACAGCAAGGATTGCAAGACCAGAACAAATGCTGCTCCGTTCAAAAACGCATTTTCCTACTGGTCACCGTGCAATCCGTCTGCGGCAGGCCCGTTTGCGGCGAAGATTCTGAGCGTGCTTGTACCTGTTGTAGTTGCGCTTATTCTGCTTTATAAATTTGTAAGCGCTCCGTTCGTGACGGGATTGCTTATTGCGTTGGCAGTAGCAACTGTGGTTTATATCCCTGCAGGTCTTATTTATAACAAGGTATTAAGAAATAAAATTATCAGGAATAATGAGGTGTAATTATGAACGAAGTAATGAATACAATTCTTAAAAGACAGACAATCCGTGAATACAAGCCTGAGCAGATTACGGAAGAACAGCTTGAGGCTCTCAAGGCAGCGGCACTCCGCGCTCCGAGCGGTAGAAACGGACAGCCGTGCCACGTGCGTTTTGTTCAGAACGCAGAAATGCTCAAGGAAATGAACACAGACTTCAAGGAGCTTGTCGGCTATGACACTCCTGCATACACACGTTGGGACACAAATCCCGTTTACCATAATGCACCGACATTTATTGTACTTTTTGCCGAGGGCGAAAGCTATATGGACGGCGGAATTATGTGTGAAAACATCTGCATCGCGGCTGAAGGCCTCGGTCTCGGCACCTGTATTATCGCGAGCGTAGGTGCTCTTTTTGCAGACGGAAATGAGCAGGGCAACAAATGGAAACGAGCTTGGGACATTCCTGAAAATTATAAATTTCTTATCGCAATCGCAGTTGGTTATCCCGACGAAAAACCCGAGATGAAACCAAGATTTGAGGACAGAATCAAGGTTATAAAATAATTATGATCGGAGGAGATGTGATTGGGCGGATTTGAACTGTTTCTGGTTCGGAGAATTACGGCAATTGTGCTGTTTTTCATGACCATCTTTAACTGTATGTCAGGCGTCGGAAAGGTGAAGGAAGAAACGACAGAGGTTAACGGTTCGCTCGTTTGCACGGATGCGCTCGGAAGAAGCGTCACAACAGCGGGCAACAGCGAAAAGCTCGTCGGTGTTTTCTACTTTCTCTGGCACGGACAGCATTCGAGCAAAAGAATTATCGACAATTCAAAGCTTGTCAAAGAACATCCCGAAGCGATAACTTCAGAGGAAGCGTGGATTGCAGCGGGCGGCGGAGCTGAACAGGAATTTCACCATTGGGGCGAACCGCTTCTGGGCTATTATTCTGCCGATGATGCGTGGGTTTTCAGAAAGCACGTTCAGATGCTGACGGATGCGGCGGTCGATTTTATTGTTATTGATACCACAAATGCTTTCACATATTCTCAGCCTATGAAAAAGCTGATAGATGTCTGGTATGAGTATTATATCAAGGGATGGAAGGTGCCGAAGATAGCGTATTATACCAATTCCTATTCAGGCGACACGATGAACAGAATTTATGACGAGATTTACAACAACCCTGAACTCAGTAGCAAATATCCTCGTCTTGATGAACTGTGGTTCTGCATGGATGGAAAACCGATGATTGTAGGAAACAATAACGACGGAAATCTCAGGCAGGATGTCAGCGAATATTTCAGAATAAAAGCATCGCAGTGGCCGTACGAGGAAAAACAGAAAGACGGATTCCCGTGGATGGAATTTGACCGTTCGCTGACGTTTAAATCTGTTTACAAAAAAGACGGTTTGAAGATTATGAATGTATCCCTTGCACAGCACTCGGATACGTTCACGTTCAGCAAAACTGCCTGGTACGGTGCAAACGACCGCACCCGTTCGTGGCATGACGGTGAAAACGATACCTCCGAAAACGCTGTGCTTTACGGCTATAACTTTGCTGAACAATGGGAATTTGCAATTAAAATGAACCCTGATATCGTATTTGTAACAGGCTTTAACGAGTGGGTTGCTCAAAGGCAACCGGGAAACGAAGAATATCCGATACAGTTCGTCGATTGTTGTGATGAAAACGCATCGCGCGATTTTGAACCGTCTGCAGGTATTCTCGGTGATAATTATTATCTTCAGCTTGTAAGCTATATTACAAAATTCAAAGGCTCATCTTCGAGAGTTGTGAAGAGTGAGAATGTGACGATTGATATCAACGGCGATTTTTCACAATGGGATTCCCGTAAAATTACCGCTGTTTACAAGGATTATGATAACGACATTGTTGACAGAAACGCACCTGATTTTGCAGGCAATATCATAACGGACACATCGGGAAGAAATGATATTGTCAATATGAAGGTTACCGAGGACGGAGATAATTACTATTTTTATGTCGATACGGTACAGCCTCTGACTCCTGCGGACGGTGGAAGCTGGATGTCGCTGTTCATCAATGAAAATATGGTTATAAACCGTACGGCACCTGAAAACGGAAAAACTGCCGTTGAAAAAATTGTAGACGGTAAGTTTGAAAAAATCGGTGAAGCAGAAATACGGTACGAGGGCAACAAGCTGATGCTCAGCATATCGAAGTGCGTTCCGGAAATTTCTGACGGCTTCAGCTTCAAGTGGGCAGACAACTATATCGAAAACAATGTTTACTCGTTTTACACAAGCGGAGATTCAGCCCCTTATGGCAGACTTTGCTATCGCTATTAAAGGAGTGGTTTGATGTTCAGGTACGAATATGAAACAGTCAACTGCAGTATGGACGGTTGGGGAATATTCAACGGCAACTCTTACGGCATTGACGATTACAGATCGATCATTGAGCAGCGCGCGAAAGACGGTTGGCGTTACGTCGGATATATCCCGACAAGGCAACGCGGAACGGGACACATCCAGGAACTTGACCTGATTTTTGAAAAGGAAGAATAAATTAAGCGGTCTGTCTCGCAATGAGGCAGACCGCTGTTTTTAATTGATTCCGCAAGTTTTTCTCAGGGGTCTAACGGAAATTATGATGCACGCCATAACGACCGTAATGATCGTTTCGGGAAGCATAAATGTTGCGTTGTAGATGAGCGAGTACACGACGCTGAGGACGTTGCCGCTGTATGTTGAAAGTATCTCCGCTCCGTAGCTCATACCGCCGCCTTCTTCGAAAAACCACTGCGCGTATGTGCCAAAAAGGATGTAGCCTGACAGAAAATGCGAAATGTATTTCAGCAAGCAGGAGAAAAACGCACCGAGGCCGAATGAAAGCTGAGGGTTCTTTATGAGCTTTTTGAACGTTCCGCCCGTGCCGAGCATCGCGCCTGCGACAATGTAGTCAAGCATAGCGCATAAAAGCACCTGATACCAGGCGAATCCTGCGCCCGCAACAGCGCCCGATATGCCGAAAATTGTCTGCAGAATGCCGTAAACGATACCTGCGGAAATTCCCCACTTTGCACCGTAAGCGTATCCGACAAAGAGAATCGGCACGAAGCTGAAAAGCGTGACCGAACCGCCGTAAGGAAGTTCGCTGAACTTGATAAATGACAGCACGGTTGACATCGCAACCATAATCGCGCTGACGGTGAGCTTCATTGTGTTTTCGCTCATTTTATTTGATTTTTGATTTTTCATAAAATTTTAAACTCCTTTCCTGACTGTTTATATCAGTCAACAGAGGGGCTGCTTCAGGCAGAGTCAACCCGACACATGAAACAAACAATGTAAAACGCTTCTGTTACTCCCGGGTAAGTAACAAAAACGGAAAACGCTCGGTTAAAATAAACCGAGCGTAAGTTTTTTATAATAATATCTTCCTACGTCGGCATTATCCGCATCAGGTTATAGGGTATAATCTCAGCCGATAAAAATATCAGCACCCCTGTATTTGATTTTGTCATATGATACACCCCGAAAAGGGTTTTGTCAACAGAAAATTTTATTTGTTCCAGAATTTTCTGTCAAGCGAACGGTATTGAATCGCTTCGGCAATATGGTTCGTTTCGATGATTTCCGAACCGTCAAGGTCGGCGATAGTCCTTGCGACACGGAGAATTTTATCGTAGGCACGTGCCGAAAGTCCGAGCTTGTCAAAGGAGAGCTGAAGCATCTTCATCGCAGGTTCGGTTGCGACGCAGAATTCTCTCGTCATCGCCGCATTCATCTGCGCGTTGCAGTTTGCCGTTGTGCCCTTAAGGCGTTCCTGCTGAATCTGCCTTGCTTTTTCTACGCGTTCGCGGATTTTTGCGGAAGGCTCACCCTTGTGGCTGTCTGAAAGCTTTTCGAAATCCACGGGAGGCACTTCAATATGAATGTCGATTCGGTCAAGAAGCGGACCGCTTACCTTGGAAAGGTATCTCGAAGCGGCACCTTCACGGCAGGTACATTCCCTGACGGGATGGCCGAAATATCCGCAGGGGCAGGGATTCATTGCGCATACAAGCATAACGGAGCAAGGATAGCTCGAAGTGCCCGAGGCACGTGAAATCGTAATCTGTCCGTCTTCAAGGGGTTGGCGCATAATCTCCATAGACTGTCTTGAAAATTCAGGAAGCTCGTCAAGGAAAAGCACGCCGTTGTGGGCAAGTGAAAGCTCACCCGGCTTCGGCACGGCACCGCCGCCCGAAAGTCCCATCGTTGAAACCGTGTGGTGAGGAGAACGGAAAGGACGCGCGGTTATAAGCTGCGATCTGCCCTTGAGCGCACCTGCAACAGAATAAATCTTCGTCGTTTCAAGGCTTTCTTCAAAAGTCATGGACGGCAGAATCGACGGAATTCTTTTCGCGAGCATACTTTTGCCCGTACCGGGACTGCCGATCATCAGCGTATTGTGTCCGCCTGCTGCCGCAACCTCGAGGGCTCTTTTGGCTTCGTACTGTCCCTTGACGTCCGCAAAATCAGGCATATATAAAAATTCGTCGTTGTCACTGTCGTTGCACGGAACGGCAGGCTGAATTTCAGTAAGACCTCTCAGGTGGTCGACAACCTGCATAACATCTGTTACGGGAAGAACGTTGATTCCCTCAACAACGGAAGCCTCGTTTGCGTTTACGGCAGGAACAAAAATGCTGTGGAAGCAATTCTGTTTCGCGCTTATAACCATGGGAAGGACACCGTTGACATGGCGGATCTTACCGTCAAGCGAAAGCTCGCCAAGGAAGGCGTATCCTTCTGTGTTTGCGTTGAGCTGATTCGAAGCGAGAAGAAGGGTGACGAACATAGCGAGGTCGTAAATAGGGCCTTCCTTACGTCTGTCTGCAGGGGCGAGGTTGACCGTAATTCTGCTTACGGGGAAGGTGAAACCGCAGTTCTTGATTGCTGAATGAACTCTGTCGCGCGATTCGCTTACGGCAGAGTCGGGCAGACCGACAACGTCAAATCTCGGAAGACCCGACGAAATGTCCGCCTCAACTGTAACGGGAAAAACCTCCATACCGAATGTACCTAAACTGTTAACCCTTGCAAACAACTTTCTCACCTCGAAAAACTTATAAAAACATTAAAACAAATTTATGCAATTTTTTCAAGTAATTTACTTTATTTTTATATCTGATTATTGTATAATATCATAGAATAGGTGTATTTTAACCGTTTAATATTTGAACAAGGAGATTTACTATGCTTAAAAACATTCCCTCAGTGCTTTCGCCTGAGCTTCTTAAAACTCTTATGGAAATGGGTCACGGCGATTATCTCGTAATCGGTGACGGCAATTTCCCTGCAGCAACAAATGCAAAACGCCTCATCCGTTGCGACGGACACGGCGTTCCAGAGATTCTTGATGCTATCCTCAAGCTTATGCCGCTTGATACATATGTTGAAAATCCCGTTGGTCTTATGGATAACGGCGATCCTGAAAACCGTCCCGAAATCTGGGCTGTTTACAAGGACATCATCGAAAAGAACGAAGGCGACAAGGGCATCGAGCTTGTTGAAAGATTCGATTTCTACGACAAGGCAAAGGGAGCTTTCGCAATCATCGCAACAGGCGAAACAGCAATCTATGCAAACATTATTCTTCAAAAGGGTGTTGTAATCAATGACTAAAAGAGTTCTTGCTTTTGACTTCGGTGCTTCAAGCGGACGAGCAATCATCGGTTGCTTTGACGGAGAAAAGATCACACTCGAAGAAGTTCACCGTTTTTCCAACGATCCCGTAAGCGTCGGCGGTACTGTTTATTGGGACGTGCTTCGTCTCTTCCACGAGATCAAGCAGGGTATAATCAAAGCCCGTATGGCAGGCGGATTTGACAGCATCGGTATCGACACCTGGGGCGTTGACTTTGGTCTTATTGACAGCGAAGGCAAGCTTATGGAAAATCCGATTCACTACCGCGATGCGCGTACGGTCGGCCTGGTTGACGAAGCTTTTAAAACATTGCCGAGAGAAAAAATCTACGGAATAACAGGTATCCAGTTTATGGAACTCAACACCTTGTTCCAGTTGATTTCACTTAAAAAGAACCGACCGTGGATGCTTGAAAGAGCGGACAAGATGCTCTTTATGCCCGACCTTTTTGCTTATATGCTTACAGGTAAGATGTGCGCGGAGTATTCAATCGCATCCACTTCACAGATAATTGACCTTCAGACGAAGAGCTGGTCAAAGGAGCTTCTTGATGCTTTCGGAATCAAAGAAGATATCTTTGCACCTCTCGTAAAGCCGGGCACGGTTCTTGGCAACCTCACTCCCGAAATCTGCGAGGAATGCGGAGTTGACCCTGTTCCCGTAATCTCTGTCTGCGGTCACGACACACAGTCCGCAATAACATCGGTTCCCTGCGAGGACGGCAACTTTGCTTTCCTTTCAAGCGGCACTTGGTCGCTTTTCGGCACAGAGCTTGAAAAGCCGATCGTTAACGAAACATCACTGAACATCAACATAACAAACGAGGGCGGATTCGACGACACAGTCGGTTTCCTTAAGAATATCATCGGCTTGTGGCTCATTCAGGAGAGCCGCCGTCAGTGGCAGAGACAGGGCGAGGATTATTCCTACGCAGATCTTGAAAAGCTTGCTCTTGCGGCTGAACCGTTCAAGTGTTTCATTGATCCCGATGCTCCCGAATTCGTGCCTCACGGAAACATTCCGAAGAGAGTTCAGGAATTCTGCGAAAAGACAGGACAGTACGTTCCGCAGACTGTCGGCGAGATTATGCGTTGCATCTACGAAAGCCTTGCAATGAAGTATAAGCTGACATTCGAAAAGCTTTGCGAATGTACTCAGCGCGATTATCCCGTTATCCACGTTATCGGCGGCGGTACAAAGGATACTCTCCTTTGCCAGCTTACGGCAAATTCCTGCGACCGTACGGTTAAGGCAGGCCCGATCGAAGCTACGGTTATGGGTAATGTTGCAGTTCAGTTGATGTCCGACAGTTCAGTTGCAGATATCAGCGAAGCAAGAAAAATCGTTGCAAATTCTTCAGAACTCAAGGTTTACGAGCCTGCAGAAGTTGATAAGTGGGAAGAAGCATATGCAGATTTCCTCAAAATTGTGAAATAAAACAAAAAGGTTGTTGCTTATGACTAAAACAAAGCGAATTGTACTTTCAATAGTGTGTGTGCTTATAGTGGTGTTGACTTTAGTAATAGCACGTCCTGTTTATGTCAAAGACGGTAGTGATACCGCACAAGTGCTTGCTGAAAACTTTATGTCAAAAAAGGCATATTCTTTGCAGGATTATGAGATAACTGAAGCTGAACTTGATGAAGAGTATGTGAGAATTCACTATGCAGTTCAACCCAAACCCGGTCGCCATTATTCCAATTGGAATGCCGGTAACGGACACGAAGGCGAAGACGGTTGGTTGGTTGAAAAAAGTGCGTTTATATGGTACTTTAATATTGGAAATATTTATATTACAGGTATAAATGCTAATACCGGTTGGTGATAATAAGCCTCCCTTGCCTAAAGGGAGGTGGATTTTGGCGAAGCCAAAAGACGGAGGGATATTGTGGAAAGAAAACATAATCCTTCATTGACAGAAAATGCGAAGAATCTCAGAAAAAATATGACAAGAGAAGAAAGACATCTTTGGTACGATTTCTTGAGAGGGCATTCTGTCCGCTTTCTCAGGCAAAAGGTTATTGATAATTATATTGCAGATTTTTATTGTCATCGGGCGAGATTGGTAATAGAAATCGACGGTTCACAGCATTTTGAAAATAGTGGTTTTTTGAAAGATAAGATACGAACACAACGGATTGAAGCGAGAAATTTAACTGTTATACGGATTCCGAATAATGAGGTGAATTATAACTTTGACGGAGTTTGTGAGTATATAGACCTTATGGTAAAAGAACAGTTGAAACGTTAATATCCCCCAGACACGACTTTGTCGTGCCAGCCCCCTTTAGGCAAGGGGGCCATACAACACGTAATCAGGCTTAAAGCTTGAAATAAAGTAAATTAATCTGAAAGGATGATATCATATGGCAGAAAACAGATTCATCGGCGATTATCCCGTAATCGGTATTCGTCCGGTAATTGACGGCAGAAGAGGACCTCTTAAGGTAAGAGAGGGTCTTGAAGATCAGACAATGGGTATGGCAAAAGCTGCTAAGAAGCTTTTCGAGGAAAACCTCAGATACTCAAACGGCGAACCTGTTAAGGTTGTTATCGCTGATACAACAATCGGCCGCGTTGCAGAAGCTGCAGCTTGCGCAGAGAAATTCAAGAAAGAGGGCGTAATGATCACTCTTTCTGTTACACCTTGCTGGTGCTACGGTTCAGAAACAATGGATATGGATCCGATGACAATCAAGGGCGTATGGGGCTTCAATGCAACTGAGCGTCCGGGTGCTGTTTACCTTGCATCAGTTCTTGCTGCTCACGCACAGAAGGGTCTTCCCGCATTCGGCATCTACGGCCACGATGTTCAGGAAGCTGACGAATCAGACAACATTCCTGCAGACGTTGAAGAGAAGCTTCTCCGCTTTGCACGCGCTGCAGTTGCAGTTGCTACAATGAAGGGCAAGTCATATCTTCAGATCGGTTCAATCTGCATGGGTATTGCAGGTTCATCAATCGACCCGAACTTCCTTGAGGAGTATCTCGGACTTCGCGTTGAGTCAGTTGACGAGGTAGAAATCATCAGACGAATGACAGAAGGTATCTACGATGAGGCTGAATTCCAGAAGGCTCTCAAGTGGACAAAGGAAAACTGCAAGGAAGGCTTCGATAAGAACCCCGAGTTCGTAAGAAAGTCAGATGAGCAGAAGGAAAAGGATTGGGAATTCGTTGTTAAGATGATGGTTATCATCAAGGATCTTATGAACGGCAACAAGAATCTTCCTGCAGGCTGTGAGGAAGAGATGGTTGGTCATAATGCAATCGCTGCAGGTTTCCAGGGTCAGCGTCAGTGGACAGACTTCTATCCGAACGCAGACTTTGCAGAGGCTCTTTGCAATACTTCATTTGACTGGAACGGCGCTCGTGAGCCGTACATCCTCGCAACAGAGAATGACGTTCTCAACGGTATCTCAATGCTCTTCATGAAGCTGCTTACAAACAGAGCTCAGATGTTCGCAGACGTTCGTACATACTGGTCAACAGACGCTGTTAAGCGTGTAACAGGCTACGACCTTGAAGGCAAGGCTAAGGAAGCTGACGGCTTCATCCACCTTATCAACTCAGGTGCTTGCTGTCTTGACGCTTGCGGTGAAGTTAAGGACGAAAACGGAAATGCACTTATCAAAGAGTGGTACAATATGACTCAGGAAGATATCGACGCTTGTAATAAGGCAACAGAATGGTGCCCTGCTGACAACGGTTACTTCCGCGGCGCAGGTTACTCTTCAAGATTCCTTACAAGAGCAGAGATGCCTGCAACAATGATCCGTCTTAACCTCGTTAAGGGTCTCGGTCCTGTTGTTCAGATCGCTGAAGGCTACACAGTAAACCTTCCCGACGAAGTTTCAGACACAATCTGGAAGAGAACAGACTACACATGGCCCTGCACATGGTTCACACCTATCTGCACAGGCGAAGGCCCGTTCAAGTCAGCTTATGACCTTATGAATCATTGGGGTGCAAACCACGGTGCAATTTCTTACGGTCACATCGGTGCTGATATCATCACACTTTGCTCAATGCTTCGTATCCCCGTAACACTCCACAACGTTCCTGACGAGAAGATCTTCCGTCCGGCTTGCTGGAATGCATTCGGCACAAAGAACCTCGAAGCAGCAGACGTAAAGGCTTGCGAAGTTTACGGTCCGCTTTACAAATAAGATAAAATGATAAAACCCGTAGGTTTCAACGAAAACCTACGGGTTAATTTTATCAGAAAACGCTCGTTAATAATAAATTGCGGGAGCATTTGTTGCGGCAACCGCAAAGCCAATGAGAACAATATAAAGGATGACAAACAATACAGTTACGGCTGTATTGACGATTACACCAATGAGAGCACCTTTACCGCAACTCTTTGCCTTAAGCGGAGTTTTATCTTTCCATACAAGCCAAAGTATCAGACCTACCAAGGGGAAGAAAAAACAGAGAATAGCGAACCCGGTATTGGGAGCATCAACTTCAGTCGGCGGTTGGTACGGTGGAGGATACGGCGGTGGATAAGCCCCTTGCGGATAAGGCGGATAGTAAGGTTGCTGATATTGTTGCTGATAAGGAGGCTGTCGGTAAGGTTGCTGATGGGGCGCTTGCTGAGTATGTGCTGAACATTCAGGACAAAAACCCGTTTCACCTTCAAATTCTTTGCCGCAATGCATACAATTTTTCATAGTAATTTACCTCCTGCTTATATATCTAAGTTGATTATAGTTGCAATCAAAAAATTTGTCAACATCGGAAGAACCCGGCGATGAGTAAAATATAAAACCCGCAGGTTTTATATCGAAACCTACGGGTTAAATTTATGATTTGCAGGAATTAATGCAATTTAATAATACATCATCGACGATGTTGCAACACCGATGATAACACCGTAAATAATAGAAAATACTACGTTAACAATTACACCGATGAGAGCACCTTTACCGCAACTCTTTGCCTTAAGTGGAGTCTTATCTTTCCATACGAGCCAGAGAATAAGACCTACGAGAGGAAAGAAAAAGCTGAGAATAGCAAAACCTGTGCTCGGAGCATCTGCGACAGCAGGTGCAGGATACGGCTGCTGATAATTCGGCTGCTGGTAGGGATTCTGCTGATAAGGAGCCTGTTGATAATTCGGTTGCTGATAGGGGCTCTGCTGGTAGGGAGCCTGCTGATAGTTCGGCTGCTGCTGGGGGTTCTGCTGGTAGGGAGCCTGCTGATAATTCGGCTGCTGATAGGGATTCTGCTGCGGGGGAACTTGCTGATATTTCGGCTGTGTCGGGGCCTGCGGCTGCTGCTGAGCGAAAGCAGGCTGCCCGTTCTGTCCGGCGTTAATAGTAGCTTTGCAATTTTCGCAGAAGCTCATTCCGTCGGGGATTTCTTTTTCACAACGCAAACAATTTGCCATAATTTTATACCTCCATTATTTTTGCTTACAAAACGATTATATATATAAAAGGATTTTTTGTCAATAAAAGTCGTACTGTCAAATTTATCAAGGTTGAAAAAAGGCAATCATAATGATATAATCAGTCTCGAAGGAGGCGAGAAGGTGAAAAAGGTTCTTGTTTTTATTGAATCCCTTGACGGTGGCGGAGCAGAAGCTGTATTTCGAAATTTTGCATTAGCTGTTGATAAATCAAAATTTGACATCACGGTTGTTACC
This sequence comes from Clostridia bacterium, assembly GCA_017625835.1. Classification (GTDB taxonomy): domain Bacteria; phylum Bacillota; class Clostridia; order Oscillospirales; family Acutalibacteraceae; genus CAG-488. The sequence goes on along the minus strand of JAGAKF010000099.1, from coordinate 77,622 downwards.
GAAACGGACAACGAACGTTATACGGATGAAGTCGGTGCACATCTCAGACACCGTAGTTTTATTAAAAAGAACACCAACGGTTCAGCTGTCCGTGAGCTGATTAATAAAGCGATAATAAAATATTCACTTCTTGCATCCGAAAAGTCTGTAAGGAATAACCTTATCAAAGGCGATTATGATGTTGAAATTGCTTTCTGTGAGGGGTATGCGACGAAAATTATCGGCAATTCCGGAAGAACAAACTGCAAAAAAATCGCGTGGGTGCATACAGATGTTATAAATCATCCGTGGAGTGAGACTATTCACGGCGGCGCAGAAAACGAGAAGAAATGTTACGAAAAGTTTGATGCTGTCGTCTGCGTTTCCGAAACGATGAAAGAATCGTTTATAAAAAAATACGGAATGGCAGAAAAAGTGCACGTTGTTTACAACGTGATTGACGATGCAGAGATAGCAACAAAGGGCAACGAAAAAGTTGAAATTGATTTGCCACGTCCGTTGTTTATACTTGTGGGAAGATTAACTAAAGTAAAAGGTTACGACCGTCTTGTGCGGGTGTGTGCAAAACTTCGTGATATGGGTTATGATTTCTCCGTTGCAATCCTTGGAAAAGGCGAGGAAGAGGAGAACATAAAAAGATTAATCAGCGAAAACTCACTTGAAGAAAGAATAAAGCTTTTGGGTTTTCAGGAAAATTCGAATAAGTTTATAAAAAATTCGGATGTTCTGGTCTGCTCATCGTATGCGGAAGGATACAGCACCTCTGTTATTGAGGCTGTAATTCTCGGCGTTCCTGTTGTAACGACGGAATGTTCGGGAATGAGAGAAATTTTCGGAGACGAAGAGTGCGGAATAATCTGCGAAAACAGCGATGACGGACTTTTTGAGGCAATGAAAACAGTTCTCGACGAGCCGTCGCTCCTTGAAAATTTCAAGGAATCGGAGAAAAAACGCGCGTCTGAGTTTTCTCTGGCATCGAGGATAAAGGCCATGGAAGATTTCATTGAAAACATATAAAATTAACTGTCACTGTTTTTGCGGTGGCAGTTCTTTTTTGCGTAAAATCATTGACTGAAATTGGCAATGTATTGTATAATAATTGTATATGCACCGAGGGAGGAAAATTGATGTTCAGAGAAATCAAATCGTTTGTTCTGCACAACACTTTCAAGGCGTTCATTTCTGCAGAAACCGCAGTCAAAAAAATGGGCGGCGGAAAGTTAGTCAGCAATATTTTTGATGTTGAGCCGAAGTTCGTCGGCAGCAGCGTCAGAATTTTAAAAGAAACCGACGATGCTACATATATCGCAAAGTACGATGCAAAGGGCAGAATTGATAATAAGAATTTCAAGATAATGGTCACAACCGATCTTCATCTCTGGGACGAAAAAGACCTTATCAACAAGTCGCTTGATATGCTCGCAAAGCATCTTGCAGCTGAAAAGCCGGATTTATTACTCATAACAGGCGATGCAATCCTTACCGATTACCAGCAGCTTGACTGCATTCAGTTCGGCAAGTTTATGGAAAAAGCAGGCATTTACTGGGCATACTGCTTCGGCAATCACGAGGCAAGAGCTGAAAAAGAATTCCACAAGTATTTTATGCTCAAGAATATCGAAAGCTTTCCGCATTGTCTTTCAAAGTTCGGTGATCCTGAGCTTTTCGGCTTCGGCAATTTCAAGATCAATATTATGAATGCCGATAACACAATTAAGCAGAGCATTTTTATGTTTGACTCAGGCCGTGATATGGAGCCCGAGCACAACGTTGCTCACGGACTTCCTGCTGATATGAAAGGCTACGACTTCATCAAGCAGGGTCAGATTGACTGGTATAAAAACAGCATTAAGGAGCTTGAGGCTGAACACGGAAAGTTTAAGTCAATGGTGCTTATGCATATTCCGATCAAGGAATATGAAGAGGTCTTTGAATATGTAGAGGACAACAAGTTTGTTCCGTCGGGCAAGGCTGAAATTGTCTACGGCTGGCAATACGAAACTGTCGGCTCGTCCCCGTATAACAGCGGACTTTTCAAGGCTATCAAGGAGCTCGGAAGCACGCAGGCTGTCTTTTCGGGACATGACCATATGAACGATTTCTGCGCAATTTACGACGGAATTTATCTCGTTTATGCACAGTGCAACGGATATAATACGTACACAATGGGCGAAAAATTAGGCTGGCCTGAAGAAAAATGGGTTCAGGGCGTAACAGTCGTTAATGTCGCTCAGGACGGCTCAATAACATTTAAACAAAGATTTAACAGAGACTATCTCTGAGAAAGGAAAGGTGCGAAGTGAAACCGTATATCTTAAAACCACACCTTACAAGAAAAATTACATTTATGAAAAAGGACGATCCCCGTGTTCCGCAGGCTCTCTTTGAGACTGTAAACGAGGCTCCCGATCTTAAGGGATTCCCGTATCCTCTTCCGTCGAAGAAGAGCGATTATACCTGCTTTGCCGAGGGTAACAACGGTGTTATCTGGTACGGAGCAAAGACGGGACTTACACGTTACGATGCAAAGGCTGAAAGAGCTGAAGATATCATTATGTTCTTCAGCGCTCACAAGCATCTTGATAACAATAACGTTGATGCACTCCTTGCAGAGGGCGACAACGTATGGGTTCTCAACGGTGACAGCGTTTCTTATATCGAAATGATTATGCTTACCTGCGAGGAGCGCGGTGACCTTCTCCGTGAAGAAACTCACAAATACGTTATGCGCCGTGGTATGGTATGCCATATGAACACAACTGAGCCTAAGAAAGTTGAAACTGCGCTCGGCTACACATCCTGCGACAACGACGGTACATTCACAGCTGACCACTTTGTCGGCGAGGTAATGAGATATGCCGTACTTAAGCGCGAACTCGGTGCAGACCATCCGAAGACGATCGAAGCAAGAAAAATTGCAACTCTCAACTCCGAAGCGATGCTTCTTCTTACATATGTTCACGGAAGAGAAGAAGGCTTTATCGCACGTTCATACCATGTTTCAGGCGAGCCTCTTCCCGATGACGGCCATTTCTACCAGTGGAACGGTGATGTTGCAATTTGTGCAGAGACAAGTGAATCTTTGCACACGGGCAGAGTAGGTGAGCAGGTACCCTGTACTCATCCGATTCCCGACAGACTTGCAAAGCTTTACCGTGATCTCGGTTATACTGAAAACGACCTTTGCTACAAAGCAGACACAAGCAGTGACGAAGTTACAAACCACTTCCTGCACTACCGTCTTGCACACGACATTCTCGGCGAGGACGATCCCGAGCTCGACGAGCTTATCAAGGATTCCTGCCGCAGAACTATGACTCATATCATCAACGGTAAGTTTGAATTCCTTGAGCATTCAGGCAAGCCGACAACATGGGCAAAATGGAGCAAGCGTTACTTTGCAACAGCAGGCTCAGGCTATGTTGACGCTCCGCTTAATGCCGCAGAGCTTCTTATGTACCTCAAGGTTACAATGCACGTAACAGGCGAAGAGGGACTTTGGAAGGAAACTTACGATGCACTTATTGCTGACGGTTACGCAGAGCTTTCCACAAAGCATTTTGACCGCTTCTTCCAGGGAGCAATCGGTTGCGGTGCTTCCCCTGAAGAGGATCTTATGTACGGCGACAATCTCCTTGCGCTTGCAACGTTCTGGATGCTTTGTACTCTTGAAGAGGACGAGGAGCTTCTTGCAACTTACCGTAAATCATTCAAGTCCTGGGCAGGCACACTTCTTCGTGAGGTACAGCCGGGCTATGCTTTCCCGATGCTTGCAGGCTGCCCCGATATTGAGATTGATTTCGAACGTATGGCAGACTGGTTCTACCGCCACGAGATTACAAGACTTGCTGCTCTCGTTAAGCTTGACCGCCACGACGTTCCCGTAAAGAGACTCCGTCACGGTGTTGAGGGCGTTGACAAGGAAATGTCCGTTCTTCTTATGCCCGATGAGCGCTCAACAGAAAAATTCGACCGTAATCCGTTCCAGTATCTTCCGTACAGTGACGGAAGAAACGCTCACTTTGAGGGTTGCTACCCATACACATTCGCTTACTGGGTAGGCAGATATTATGGCTTTATTGCAGAGGAGGTTTGAAAATGAGTAAGATTGCAGTATTGAATGAATTCAGCATCGAAGCTGTCAGAGATGCGTTGCAGAAGCTTGACGATTTCAAAAAGCTTATCGTAAACGGTCTTACCGCTTTTGAACTTAACGAGCTTGAAAAAATTGATCCCGTTCTTTTTGAGGCTGTTGCAAAGCAGATCAAAAGAGAGAGATGGTATCCGTCAGTCGGCATGTGGATGTATGACGATGGCGATATGTCCGAAGAAAAGCTTATACGTAATGTGCTTTATTCAACAACATATTTTAAAGAGAAGTTTGACAAAGAATACAGAGTTTTCCATGGCGCAAAGATTTATAACGACGCATTCACTCAGGTAATCTACACAGCAAACTTCGACGCTTGCGTCCTTGACAGCGAGAAGGAAACATACTGGCTCGATAACGCAGCATTTACAAGAACTCTCGTTTATTCCGACCTTGAAAAAGTTGATATCAACGATATCGATGACGAGTTTATCAAGGCTAACGATTTTGAATCAATCGAAGATGAGGTTATGGCAGTCTTCCAGAACGAGCTTGACCTCGGAAACGTTAAACAGCCTGTTTATACAGGCGAGGCAACTGAGGCTGAAAAGCTTCTTCTTAAGGCAGAAAGAATCTGCGTGCAGGAAGGCAAGAAGGCTCAGGAAGAAATTCAGAATTGCTGGATTTCGCTCTTTATGGGTGAAGACGAAGTTGCAACAGACGTTGCAGAGACAATCATCGGCGATGCTGAAATTAACGAAGATTTCATTAAAATCAACAGCGATGAAGTCAAGGTAGTAAGTATGAAATATGCCGAAGACCTCAGCGATGATGTTGTTATCCGAATCAAGGAAACTGCGGGCAAGGAAAAAGCAATCACGGTTATGTGTGATGCGATTGATGCAGGTTTCCGTGCGGAAATTCTTCCCTATGAGCTCCAGACATTCCGCGTGAATGCTGAAGGTTTTGTTGAAGAAACTCCGATAAGCGAATAAAAAAGAAAACCTACGAAGTGTAAAAACTTCGTAGGTTTTCTTTTTTATACTATTGTGCCGCCGCCGACAACTATGTCACCGTCGTAGAAGACGACTGCCTGTCCCGATGCTATTGCTCGCTGAGGTTCGTCGAAAACTACGCTGACGTCTCCGTTTTCAAGAGGGGAGATTGTCGCGTCGGTTTCTTTTTGTTTATATCGTACTTTTGCCCTGACTCTCATCGGTTCCGTCAACTTTTCAACCGAAATAAAGTTAACGTCCGTTGCCGTAAGAGTTGAAGAGAAAAGATCGTCGTTTGAGCCGAGCACAACTTCGTTTGTTTCAAGGTTCTTTCCTACAACATAGTACGGTGCCTTCGCGGCAATTCCTAAGCCCTTACGCTGACCGATTGTGTAGTTGATGATTCCCTTGTGCTGTGCGATAACGTTGCCGTCAAGGTCAACGAAATTACCGTTTTCAAACTTGAAGCCGCACCAGTCTTCAATAAACTTCGCATAGTCTCCGTCAGGAACAAAGCAGATGTCCTGGCTGTCGGGCTTGTCAAAGTTTATAAAGCCTTGCTCTTCAGCGATTTTTCTTGTCTCGTCCTTGCTCATTGAGCCGAGGGGGAAAAGTATGTGTTTCAACTGCTCCTGAGTGAGGGAGTAAAGCACGTAGCTTTGGTCCTTCGTTTCGTCAGCAGCTTTTTTCAGAAGGTAACGTCCGCTTTTTTCATCGTATTCGGTAATCGCATAATGTCCCGTAACAACGTAATCAAACTCAAGCTCAAGCGCGCGCTTGATAAGCTGGTCAAACTTGATGTAGCGGTTGCAGTCGATGCACGGGTTCGGGGTTCTTGCGTTACGGTAAGCGTCAACAAAACGTGAAATTACGTGAAGCTTGAAGTTGTCCGAATAGTTAAAAACATAGTAAGGCATTCCGAGCTTTTCGGCAACGCTTCTTGCAATTTCAATATCCTCTGACGAACAGCATGAAGCTTCTTTCTGCGCTTCGGTGTCGTCGCTGTGGAGCTTCATTGTTGCGCCCGCGGTTTCGTACCCTTGCTGACTTATGATATAGGCGGCAACGGAGCTGTCGACTCCGCCGCTCATGGCAATCATAGCCCTTTTCATCTTACTGCCCTCTGATTAATGACCGCAGGATTCGCAACCGTCGCAGTGGCCGCCGCAGCTGCCGCCGAGAAGAGCAGGATCGAATTCGATGCCGTTCTTTGTGTAGTAGTCTGCAAGAGCTGCCTTAACAGCCTGTTCAGCAAGAACTGAGCAGTGGATTTTTGCCGGCGGAAGACCGTCAAGAGCTTCAACAACAGCCTTGTTGCTCAGCTGAAGAGCGTCCTCAATCTTTTGTCCTTTAATCATTTCTGTTGCCATTGAGCTTGTTGCGATAGCTGAAGCACAACCGAAAGTGTTGAACTTAACGTCCTTGATAATTCCGTCCTCAATCTTGAGGTATATTTTCATGATATCTCCGCACTTTGCGTTGCCTACCTCGCCGATGCCGTCTGCATCGTCCATTTTGCCGAGGTTGCGCGGATTCTCAAAGTGATCCATAACCTTTGCACTGTATGCCATATCAGTTGTCTCCTTTCATAATCTTTTCCCAGACGGGTGACATATCACGAAGTCTGTTCACCACGAGGGGAAGCTGTTCGATTATATAATCAATTTCGTCCTCTGTGTTGTATTCACACAAAGAGAGTCTTAATGAACCGTGAGCGATTTCGTGCGGCAGACCGAGAGCAAGAAGAACGTGACTCGGATCAAGTGAGCCTGAAGTACAGGCTGAACCTGAAGAACCGCAGATTCCCTTAAGGTCGAGGTAAAGAAGAAGTGATTCGCCCTCGATTCCCTCAAAGCAGAAGCTTACGTTACCGGGGAGACGGGGAGCACGGCCGCCGTTAACTCTTGTACGGGGAATGATTTTTACGATTTCCTCGATGAGCTTGTCGCGAAGAGCGCTTACGTAAGTAATGTTTTTGTCCATTTCCGCACAGCTCTTTTTAAGAGCAGCAGCTGTTGCAGCAATTGCGGGAGTGTTTGTTGTTCCGGGACGCTTGTTTCTTTCCTGAGCGCCGCCCTGCATAAAGCCGATAAGGGGAATTCCCTTGCGGCAGTAAAGTGCACCGATACCCTTGGGCCCATGGAACTTATGAGCAGAGAATGAAAGCATATCAATATTCTGCTCTTTAACGTTTATCGGAAGATGGCCGACAGCCTGAACAGCATCCGTGTGGAAATAAATTCCTTTTTCCTTACAGATAGCACCGATTTCTTCAATGGGCTGAACTGTTCCGATTTCGTTATTTGCGAACATAATTGTTACAAGGCAGGTATCGTCCTTGATCGCTTTTCTGAACTCGTCAATACGAACGTAACCGTCCTCGTGAACGTCAAGATATGTTACTTCAAAGCCTTCCTTTTCGAGCTGCATCAATGTATGAAGAACAGCGTGATGCTCGAAAGTGGTTGAAATAATGTGTTTCTTGCCTTTTTTTGCACCAAGTTTTGCGGCATTTGTGATCGCCCAGTTGTCGGACTCCGTACCGCCTGATGTAAAGTAGATTTCGTTGACGTCAGCACCGATGCAGTCGGCAATTTCTTGCCTTGCCTGCAATACGACGTCCGCAGCAGCCTGTCCCGAATGGTGCATGCTTGAAGCGTTACCGTAGTTGTCCTTAAGACATTCTACCATAACCTCAAGAGCTTCAGGGCAGAGAGCTGTTGTTGCAGCGTTGTCTGCATAAACAGTTTTCATAATAATCGCCTGACTTTCTTTCTTTGATACCGGATTTAAACAAAGTTGAAAGCTATGACTAAATCCTATTATTGGTATTTTACTACCACAGGAAATTATACTATACAGAAGCAACATTTTCAACTTTTAAAAGTTAGAATAAACTAACCGTAAAACAGAAAAAACTGTCTAATTTTGCCTTAATTTTGCAAAGAAATATATTATTGCACTAATTTTCACAAAATTTGACGACTTATGCGCAGAAAGTTTGTTATTCAAAAAAGTGTATATTGTGTTATAATGTTCAGCGTTAAATTGCTTTAAAAAGGAGAAAAAACGTGGCGGAAAACAAAATGGGCGTTATGCCCGTAAACAAACTCATTCTTAATATGTCCCTTCCGATGATGATTTCAATGCTTGTTCAGGCGTTGTACAACATCGTTGACTCTGTTTTTGTCGGAATGCTCAGCGAAGAGGCACTGACGGCTGTTTCACTCAGTTTCCCGGCGCAGAACCTTATGATTGGTGTTGCAACGGGTACAGGCGTCGGTATCAATGCGCTCGTTTCGCGTTCGCTCGGAGAAAAGAATTTTGACAAGGTACATAAACTTGCACAGAACGGTGTTTTTCTTGCATTTATGAGCTTTGTGGCCTTCTTTATTTTCGGTATTTTCGGTGCGGAAGCTTTTATGCGTTCGCAGACAAGCGTAGAAGAAATCGTTCAGTACGGTACATCATATCTTCGTGTGTGCTGCTGTGCATCATTCGGTATTTATTTTGAAATTACCTTTGAAAGACTTCTGCAGTCAACAGGCAGAACGATGTTTACAATGTGCACCCAGGGTGTCGGTGCGATAGTAAACATTATCCTTGATCCGATTTTTATTTTCGGTCCCGAAAATTCTTTCCTCGGTTTCGGTCTTAATATGGGCGTAACGGGTGCGGCTGTTGCAACCGTTGCGGGTCAGATTGTGGCTGCGGTAATAGCAATTATACTCAACGCGAAAAAGAATCCCGAAGTCAAAGTGGATTTCAGAAAATTCCGTCCCGACGGAAAGCTCATCGGTCAGATTTATCAGATCGGTGTACCGTCAATTATTATGGTTGCGATCGGCTCGGTTATGACCTACTGTATGAATAAGATTCTTATTCTTTACACTCCTGGCAAAGAGACTGCGGCTACGGTGTTCGGCGCATTCTTCAAGCTTAACAGCTTTATCTGTATGCCGATTTTCGGACTGAATAACGGTGTTATTCCGATAATTGCCTACAACTACGGCGCACGCAAAAAAGACAGAATGTTGAAAACAATCAAGCTTTCTGCACTTTATGCTGAATTTTTTAGTGTGTTGGGTGCGGTTATATTCCTCACAATTCCCGATAAGCTTCTTGGTTTCTTCAGCGCTTCTCCTGCGATGCTCGAAATCGGTATCCCTGCATTGAGAATAATCGGTTCAAGCTTTGTGCTTGCAGGTATCTGTATAGCTCTCGGTGCAGCTTTCCAGGCTCTCGGAAAGAGTGTTTTCTCGATGATCGTTTCGCTTATCCGTCAGCTTTTGGTGCTTACTCCTGTTGCGTTCTTCCTCGCACGTTACGGTATGCAGATCGGCAATCCTGATCTTGTCTGGTTCGCATATCCCGTCGCGGAATTAACGTCACTCGCGGTTTCAATAATTTGCTTTATTTACCTTCACAAAAAGGTTATATCTAAAGTCTGATAATAAAAAGCGCTGTTTTCCGAAAGGAAGACGGCGCTTTTGGTATTAAAGTAACTAAAAAGTTATTATTTTTTTATAGAAAAAAGAGATTGAATATGGCAGCCGGGAAATGCTATACTGTAACCAACAACTGAAAGGGGAAAAACAATGGCAACAAAAACGATTGAAAATCAAGACGTTAAGTACGTCAAGATGAAAGAATTTGTCCTGTACCTTATCGGCGTTTTCTTTTACACAAATATGACGGGTATGATCGGTTCGTACAGAAACGCATATCTTGTAAATGTTCTTCGTCTTACGGAGGATCAGACATCAACATTCAACACCCTTACAGGTATCATAGGCTTTGCACTGAATTTCTTTGTTGTTATGTATATTGACACAAGAAAACCCGGCAAGGGCGGAAAGTTTAAGCCTCTTGCAATGCTTATTGCCGTTCCGATGGGCGTTTTGCTTATGCTTTCTTTCTGGACACCTCCGGGACTTGCAGGCACATGGCTTATGATTTACATTATAACGATCGCAGTTCTGTGGGGTCTTATGTGCAACTTCGGCGGATCAATCAATATGATCGCAAACGTTATGACACCGAATATGAAAGAGCGCGACAACGTGCTTTCTTTCAGAAGTATTTCTTCCGCTGTCGGCAACTCCGCACCGCTTGTTATTGTTCTTGTAATCGGTCTTATCTGGAAAGATAACGAAGGCTTGCAGTACATAATCGGCGCAGGACTTTGCGGCGTTGTGGGAATTATAACCGTTCTTCTCGGTATGGGTGCCGTAAAGGAAAGAGTACCGTACAAAGCTGAGAAAAAGAATCCCCTTGTCGGCTTCGGCGACGTTCTTAAAAACAAATACGCCTGGGTTATCATTATTTCGGAATTCCTCAAGAGCTTCAGAAACCTCGCAACATATATGGGACCGTTCCTTGCTGCAGCACTTCTCGGCTCAACATCCAAGTTCCTTCTCTTCGGCTTGCCGACAGGTATCGGAACGGCAGTCGGAATGCTTGTTATCAACTTCCTTCTTAAGAAGTTCAATTCAAAGGTGCTTTACATCGCCAGCGGTATTTATTCAATCATTGCGAACACCGCAGCTTTCGGTGTAGGATATATTTATTTCACAAATCCGAAGCCTGCACTCCAGATTATATTCATTGTTTTCCTTTTCCTTATCGGTCTGCAATTCGGTGCTTCAAACCTTCTTCCGTCAATGTTCCAGGCTGACGTGCTTGAGGATATGGAAGTTAAAACAGGTAAGCGTCTTGACGCTTCGCTTCCGTTCGTTATTTCAATCGGAACTCTCATCAGCGGAACTGTTGCAAGTGCTTTTGCTCCGCAGGTTCTTTACGGTGCAGATTCTATCATTCAGTACATTCAGCCGACGGATGCAATCCCGAATCCTGAGCAGGCATTGAAAACGAAGATTCTTCTGCTGTTCTTCTATACGATTGTTCACGGAATTATGATGTTCCTTGCAGGTGTACCGTTCTTCTTCTACAAGCTTACGGGCAAAACAAAAGAAGAGGTTCACAACAAAGTTCTTGCACAAAGAGCAAAGAACGAAAGCAAATAAAAGCAAATAAAAGAACGGAGGCGTTAAGCCTCCGTTTTTTGTTACTGTAATGGGAAAAGAGTGAATCGGCCAAGGCTTGGAAGAAGAAGCGAAGTGATCATATTGCCAAGGTCTTTTGCAGACATACGGTCTTCGGCGTTGAGCCATTTCCAGACAACGGATGTCATACCTGCGGTTGCAAACTGTGTGCAGTATTTTTCAAATTCATTTGAATTTTCAGAAGTGACGTTAACAAAACGTTCAACAAAAGATGTGAGTGTTTCACCGATGCTGAAACCGCTGTTTTCACTGAGGATGACAAGAAAAGTGTCTCGGTGATTCTCGATATATGTAAAAGCATCTATGAGAATATTATTCATCCAGTTAGGTGAAGTGCTGTGTGTTCTCACCATTTCGGTAATTTCGCTACCGATATCGTTGAGAAGGTCGTTGAAAAGCTCATACTGTGAATCGTAATGATGATAAAAGGTGCTTCGGTTTACATCAGCTGTTTCGCAGATTTTTTTGATGCTGATTTCGTGGATAGACTTGTCTTTCATTAATTCGATCAGACTTTGTTTAAGGAGTTCACGGGTCATTTTTGCACGTCTGTCAAGTGATTTGTTAACCGGCATTTTAATACCTCCTGAGTTTTATGAATATATTTTACCATATATTTTCAGGAAAATCAACACTGTGTTTAATAAATATACACGTGGTTATTATTGTTCATAATGCACAAAAGAACACAGCGTGCCTTAATGAAGACACGCTGTGTATTGTTAGATATAGTCCCAGATTGAACGCCGTGCAGTTGCAATCTGAAGGACGATGAGAGCATCCATCGAGTTGATTGCTTTATCACCGTTGATGTTGGCAGCTTTTTGCTGCTCTTCGGTAAGCACTATTTGCTGCACGCTGTGCTGAAGGATAAGCAAGGCGTCCATTGAGTTGATTTTTTCGTCAGCGTTGATGTCACCCTTGCGCGGGCCGCCACCGACGGAAACGTAAATTCTCTCTTTGTAAAGACCGTTATCGCTGTAAAGATCAAGACGGGTATATCCGGGCTTCAAAGCGGTAACTGTTTTTCCGTCGAAGCTTATAATGCTTTCGTCAAAATCATATTCAAGATTGAAATCCTTCGGGAAATAAGGCTTTGCCTGAACTTCAATTTCAAGGCTTTCACCGCTGTCAATATTGATTTCGTTAAGATTTACTTTTATTTCAAAAGACTCATAATCAATACCGTTTTCTTTTAGATATTTTTCAGCAGGGGAATTCGGATAGCAAAGAATCTTTCCTTCGAAACCGTCAAAAGCTCCGTCTGCAATTTCTGTTATACTTGCGGGTATCTCTGCTGTTCCTGTGCTGTCGAGATACCTGACAAGTTTTGTTCCTTCAATAACGAACGGATCAATATACTTTGGTGAAATGACAGTCAGCGTAGGCTGAGAATTCATATGAAGGGTATATTCTTTGTTGTCTGTGATATCAATTTCAGCCGTCCAGAATTTCATATCCTCAACGGTATCAGCGATCATCTTAACTGCTGTTTCTCCGCAGACAAGGTCGAGCTTCTGCACGTCAGCAGATGTCGAAATATCCACACGGACTGTTTCTTTATAACTTTCTTCAGGATAGTCGATGCTGATTATTCGGTTCGTCTGATCCTTGAATTCACGGACAAAAACCTCAATGTTACCGTATTCAATGCTGCTGTCATTATAGGAGTAGTAAATGGTAAGCGTATGTTTGCCGACTGTGACTAACTCAGGCATAAGGGTTGTAACGTTACCGTTATCTTTTGCTTTGAATTTAACATTATTTCCGTTTTCATAAAGACCAAAAAATTTTACTTCACTGTCCTTATCTACCTCGATTTTTAAAACATCACCTTCGTTGACCCATTCAGGAGAACGGACACTGTTTATAACTTTCGCTTCGTTCGCAAGGTCAGAAACGACGATTTCAAAAAGATCGGTCATATGTGAATCGGAATAAAGCGGTCTTATGCCGAATTTATAGTTATTGTCATTCGGGAAAGTGTGTCTGATGGTTGAAACAGTGTAGTCACCGACAAACTTTTCACTCAGGTAAGCGGCAGAGTTTTTTGCATATGTGGTTGTTGATCCGTCGGGGTGAGATAAAATTATTTTATTCGGAGTTCCCTTGGAAACAACAAGAATGGTACTTCTTGCATTAGTGCGGAATATTCCGTCGGCAACACAAGCCACAACGCCCGAAGTATCACTTGTATGTGAATTGAAATCAGTCATAAGCGATACGAGTTTATTGGCATTTGTAACCTTTGCCTTTGCTTCTTCGCTCAGAGCATCGTATGCAACCTGAGTCTTGAAAAGATCGCCGACAAAACGGTTACCGTCAGATTCTTTCGGCAGTTTTTTTATCATTGCAATTACATCTGCGTAATTTTCTCTCGCATTGACCTGGATTTCGTATTCTTTTAAAGCACTACCGTAACGAAGAGCAACATATGTTGTGCCGACTTCCTCGGTAACTTTATCGTAAGCGAAGAACTGTTCACCAATAACATCTTTAACGTAAGTGTATGCGAGCTGAGGCTTGACTTTTTCTTCGGTACCGTCATCATATCTTGCAGTCAGTTCAATGTCTTCAAGACCGAGAGGTTCACCGGCATCATAAGTGAATTTCGGAATATGGGATGAAACAAAAAGTTTTGTGATTACTTTTTCAGTTAAACAATATGAACCGAAAAGTATGTTTGAATTTTCATCATAACATACGGCTGTGATAACAGAGCCTTCACGGATTTTCGGGAGCATAATTTCTTCAGTATTATTTATCGGCTTAAGCGTGCCACAGAGTTTACCACCGGCAAAAATTTTAACAACCTTCGGCAGTGTGCCGTTGAATTCAAGGCCAAGTGAATTCTGCTCTTTGTTAAACTTAAGTGAAAGCGAATCGGAATTGACGTATTCCATATTGGAAATGGTGTTCGCCATTGAATTGTAAGCAGAAGGAATGTCAGCAAGAACAGAATCAAGCCAGGTTATTTTGGACTGAAGTCTGTACTTAAGGTCACGTGCATTTTCTTCATATCCGATTTCGTTTTTCCAGATGTAGTCGTTATGTTTTGCGGAGGCTTTAATTATGTTCCGTGCGCTGTCAATGTCTCCGCCGTCCTTAAGGAGATCCTGAATTGCTGTATATCTGTAATCAAAATATGTTTCACTGAGTTCCGTAAGGAAAACAGGGTCAGAAAGAAGACGCTGTAACCATTTGATGTTAAGAGCAGTCCATTTGAACGATGTTGTTGATGTCAACGTGTTGTCCATATCCCATACGGGACCGTAAACAAGCTTGCCGTCAACTTCCTTGCTCATCCAAGTGCTTGTAAGGCCAAAATCAAAGTTTTCGAAAATTTCATTAAGAAGGAGACCTTTAACAAAGGATTCAAGATCAATGAAATCTGTGTATCTCATTGTTTCTCCGTTGTAGGTTGTGCAGAAATCTTCAGAGAATAAAGCATCCTCAAAAGCCTGATAATAACCCTGAATGGCGTTGAGCATATCTTCGCTAAGAACTTCCGGAGTGTCAACGCTGACGCATACACCGTTTTTAGTTTTAAATGTGTATTCGTCAACATTTTTTACAACCTCAATAAGGTATCCGCCGTTTATATCCGGAACGTCAATATAGTCTGAAACGGTATATGTAACACCCTTGAAAACAACCTCGTCGCTTGTGGTCCAGCTCATATCTTCTGCCATAAGGTCGATAAGCTTGTCACGTTCGTCCTTTGTCATTGTTGATTTGTTGGCGTTGTAAATTGCCTTTGCGGCATCTTCGGAAAGGTCTTCCCAGTTTGTGATTTCAACGCGGTTATCGTCAACGCGTACGTGTTCACAAAGCTGATAGTTTCCGACAACTTTGCCGTTGAGGACAAGATCAACCCAGATAAGCTTCTGGTTGCTAAGCCCCATATCCTCGGCAAGATTGTACGAAAGGTGATTCCTTAAAAGGCTTGTGTCGAACGGGTTGGAAAGAAGAACCCAGTGCTTACTTTTGCCCATGCCGAAAAGGTCAGCCTTTGAATCAAGCTTAAGTCTGTACGGTTTTTTGTCGCTGTTCCACGTTGAGTTACCTCTGCCACGAATTTCTGTTTTACCCTCGTAAAGAAATTTTTCAGAGCTGTATTCCTTGTTACCCTGGATTCTAATTTCAGCATCGAGGTAATTTTCTTTTGAGACAATCGGCTGTCTGTTTTCGGTTTCAATGTAGATAACCGGGAGGTCACTCAAAAACATATTTGCCGAGCCGATAGCGTTCCCCCTGGTATCAAAAACCTCAACGCTTATCATAGACTGCATATCGCAATCAAGCGGAGTGTAGGACGCAGAATCGTTGTCGATTCTTATTCCGTCAACATACCAACGGTAAATAAGCTTTTTACTTTCGCTGCCGGGTACTTTGACCGTAAGTGGCACACCGACCTCGGCAAAGTCTGCATCAAACGAAACTTCGCCAAAGTCCTTATCCACGGTTATAAAATTGTAATCCTTTGCAAAAACAGCAAAGCCTGAAGCGGTGAAAACCATGATTGCGCAAAGCAAAACGGAGATGATTTTTTTCATAAACAAACCTCCAGTATAAGATAAATATAATTATACATTTTTAGAAAAATAAAGTCAAATTTTTCAATCGACACCGTTTATGAAAAATTTCATAAAAAATACCATTTGAAAAACAGGTTGAAGTTGCTTCTTAACCTTGACCTGCGGAGAAAAAATTGATATTATATTCTAAATAGATTCTGAGAGAGGATTTGACACTTATGATAAAGATAGCGCCGTCAATATTGTCCTGCGATTTTTCGAAAATGGGCGAAGAAGTTGCCCGAATGGACGCTTGCGGAGCGGACTATATCCACATCGACGTAATGGATGGTCATTTCGTGCCGAATATCACATTTGGCGCTCCTGTCGTAAAATGTATCAGAAAGAGCACGGACAAGGTTTTTGACTGCCATCTTATGATAAGTGATCCGTTGAAATATGCAGAGGATTTTGCAAAAGCAGGCGCAGATATAATTAATTTCCACGTAGAAAGCGATTCTCCCGTTGAGGAGACGGTAGAAAAAATTCTCTCGCTCGGTTGCAAGGCGGGCCTTACCGTTAAACCTGCAACTCCGATCGAGGCAGTTTATCCTTACCTCGAAAAGTTGAGTATGGTTCTTATTATGACGGTTGAACCCGGCTTCGGCGGCCAGAAATTTATGGCTGATATGATGCAGAAAGTATCCGCACTCCGCGCGGAAGCGCAGAGCAGAGGACTTGACCTTGACATTCAGGTAGACGGCGGAATCTCGCTTGAAACAGCTCCCGTTGCGATCGAAGCAGGCGCAAATGTCCTTGTTGCGGGAAGTGCTGTTTTCGGTGCGGAAGATCCGTCAGCAATGATCAGAGATTTAAGAGGTTGATCTGCTGATTTCTTTCCAGTGCTCGTGGGTTGAAGTGACCGTAAGGCTGTCGTTACCGACAAAAACACCGAATTCTTCAATAACGTGGCGGTAAAGCGTTGCTTTTTCGGCAGGCAGTTCTGCACGGAATTTGTGTCCGTCGGTAAAAACTCTGCCGTCGACATTGTTTGTTCCGACAGCGGAAATGGCATCGAGCAGATCGTCCGAGTTGCGGAATTCGAAAATCTGTGTCGGATTGATTTTTGAAATGACCGTGCCGATATCCGCTCGTGAAACGGGAACGGTAAACATAAGGACACAGCCGCCCGTACCGTCGGGTGATGCTTCGATTACAAGATTTCCTGAAGGGTCAATATCGCGGCCGGTAGCTTTTCTTACTCTGTCGAGAATTGTCCAGATGACGCGACGGGTTTCTATGTTTGAATAATCCATGGTGTCGTATGTAATATCGAGCTGCCGCAGGTCCTCACGGTTCAGACCGACTAAAAATTTATTACTGCCGATAGGCTGAATATCCACAAAAAATCCCCCATAACAATTAAGTGTATAATATAAAGTATATGTTTGCTTTCGCGGATATTCAACCATCAAAAAATGGCAGACAAGGTGATAGAATGGAAAACAATAACTACAATAAACGTCCAAGAAGCTATACGGAATTCCGTACTTCTTACAGCGACAATAAACGTAACTTTATCAGTACGGATAAAAGAGCAAGATGGCAGCCGTTGATCAGCTTTCTTGTGATTGCATTCATTTTTATTCTGATTGTTTTTGCAAGCTTTATTGTGACGGATGCTTTGCTCGAAATTTCCAAAGCGCCTTATGACGAAGAGTCGGTAACAACACAGACAACAACAAATCCTGCAGAAAATCAAATCGACAATCAGGTAACAATTCCTGCAGATGAAGTTGATGAAATGCAAAAAAACGAAGATGAAAGAGTAGTTTCTTAATGTACATTCCGTATAATTCACGATATCAATACCACAAAAGCATTTACGGGGCAATCGGAACGGGACAGACTGTCGTATTCCGTATTGTTTTGCCCCGTGATTTTTGCTGTCACCACGCAAGGTTCGTAGTGAAAAAAGACGGTTCATTCTATGAACAGTTTTATGAAATGCAGTGGGACTGTATGCAGGGAGAATTCGAAGAATGGTGGAAGGTAAGCTTCTGCCCCGAGGAAAGCGGACTTTACGAATACAGGTTTGAATATGATACCCCGTGGGGAACAAGCAGGATTTTTAATTTCGGCGACGGAGTAGGTAAAATACGTGAAAAAGGCAGATTCTGGCAACTTACGGTTTACGATAAGGACTTCAGAACTCCCGACTGGATTAAGGGCGGAATAATTTATCAGATTTTTCCCGACCGTTTTGCTTTTTCGGGCGAGACCAAGGAAGACGTACCCGATGACCGCGTGATGCGAAACGACCGCGACGGTGAACCGTATTGGCGTCCCGACCCGAACGGCAAGGTGCTTAATAACGACTATTTTGGCGGAGACCTGAAAGGTATCTGCGAAAAGCTAGATTACCTCAAAGATCTCGGCGTGACCTGCATTTACCTCAATCCGATTTTTGAAGCCCACAGCAACCACCGTTATGACACGGCGGACTACACGAAGATTGATCCGCTTCTCGGAACGCAGGAGGATTTCGAATCCCTTTGCAAAAAGGCGGATGAAAAAGGAATAAAAATAATCCTTGACGGTGTTTTCAGTCACACGGGCTGCGACAGTAAGTATTTCAACCAATATGGCCGATATGATACCGTTGGTGCATACCAGTCGCAGAATTCGGAATACTACGGTTGGTATAAATTCAAAAACTGGCCTGACGATTACCTCAGCTGGTGGGGAATCAAGCTTTTGCCAGAGGTTATTGAAGAAAATCCTGATTTCATCGAATATATAGCAGGTGAAAATGGCATAGCAAGAAAATGGCTGAAGCTTGGTGCTTCGGGCTGGAGGCTTGACGTTGCCGATGAATTGCCTGACGATTTTCTTGACAGCTTCAGAAAAGCGGTAAAGGAAGAAAATCCCGATGCTCTTGTTATGGGTGAGGTCTGGGAAGACGCTTCGAATAAATTCAGCTACGGTCAGCGCAGGCGTTACCTTACGGGTGACCAGCTGGACAGCGTTATGAACTACCCGTTTGCGGGCGCAGTTATCGACTTTGCAAGAACGGGAATTGCAGAGCTTTTTTGCTCGCGTATAATGACGATTACGGAGAATTATCCGAAGCAGGTTCTCGATGTTCTTATGAATCATATCTCGACTCACGATACGATGAGGGCGATTACAGCCCTTGCGGGCGAAAGCTGTGAGTACCGCGACAGATACTGGCAGAGCACTCATTCGCTTAGCGAAAAAGAATACCACTACGGTGTGCATCTTATGAAAATGGCAACGGCTGTACAGTTCACTCTGCCCGGTGTGCCGAGCATTTATTACGGCGACGAGGCAGGAATGCAGGGGTATAAGGACCCGTTTAACCGTTGCTGTTACCCTTGGGGAAATGAAAATAAAGATTTAATCGAATGGTACAAAAAACTCGGAGAAATCCGAAGAAATAACAAGTGCTTCATTGACGGAGAAATTGAAATTCTTTCGGGTGTTGCAGGCTGTGTGGCTTATGCAAGAAGAAAAGATGAAAACGCAGTGCTTGTTATTTCGAACAGCAATTCCCATCCGATAACATACTATGTCAAGGACGAGTGGAGCGACGCTGAAGACCTTCTCGGGAACAGTTACGTTCGCGGAACGCTCGTTGATATCGGAGCGAAATCAACAGTAATTTTAAGAAGAATGTGATTTAATGTCTAAAAACCATGAATTCAAAACATCAAAGCAGGATAAAAGAAACGGTATAATAAGATTTATTGTTTTCTTTCTTATCTGTGCGGTTGTAATCGGCTCGGTTTCGGTTGCAGTTATCCTGAAAAACAATACATCTTTCATAAGCGATCTGTTTTCTTCAAAAACAACAACGGCAATTCCGCAGGAAACAACGGAAAATCAGCTTGTCGATATCGAAGAAGAGCTTAAGGGAAGAATGAAAATTCTTCTTTACTGTACAGATAAAGAAATGAGCGAAATTTATTTTCTCGCTATGGCTGACGCGAATATGAACAAGCAGATTTTTGAAATTCATCCTCTTAGCCCAGACAACCCTGAGTATATCACGGCACTTTCAACGGGAGGGGAAAAGGAGCTTGTTTCCGCAGTTGAGAAAGCCGAGAAAATCAGAATCGACAAATATGTTGCTTCAAATGCGGACACATTTGCCCTTGCAATAAACTATATGGGCGGACTTGAATATTCCGTTCCCGAAAGAGTGGAATACAGAACGGACGAATACACTCTTATCCTTACAAAGGGTGACCAGACAATCAAGGGTGAAACGCTTCTGAAATATTTCAGGTACTGCAAGACTCTCGGCGAGCAGACAGGTCTTCAGAAGCAGGGTGAAATCCTCTGCAAAATGTTTGATAGCTACATCACCGCAGAGAACATTGCAAAAGGCGATAAGATTTACGAAAAAGTCCTCTCGAAGCTCGATTCTAAAAGCGATATTTCATATATCGAAGCTTCAAGAGCTATACACACTCTGAAAAACTTCTGCGAATCGGAAGAAAGACAGCCTGCGAAAGTAGTGCTTGGTAACTAAGGAGGTAAATTTATGAAAGAGAAACCTGTCAGAGGCTCACAAAAACAGCCTGACCATATTTTTATAAGCATTGCAGACGATGCGACAACGACGATGAACGTAACGTGGCGCACCTGCACAGACGTAAACAACGGCTATGTTCTTTACCGTGAAGACGGCTCATCGGATGTTTTGCGCTGTGATGCCGAAACTGACGTTTTTGAAAGCGATATCGACATCAGCAATATGTTCTGGGCAAAAATTAAAGGGCTTAAACCCGGCACAAAGTATTTTTATACCTGCGGCGATGATGAGAACCGAAGCGAGGAGTTTTATTTTGAAACAGCTCCCGAAAACCTTACCAAGTTCAAGTTCATCTGTGTTTCCGATCAGCAACAGGGTGAACCGCACGATTGCCCCGATTATTCATATTTTAATCATATTCTGAAAGAAACACTTAAGGCACATCCCGACGCAAGATTTATCCTCACGGGCGGAGACAATACAGACTGCGGTCAGCACGAAGTTCAGTGGAACGGTGCTTTCAGCGGACTGACGGGTGTCGTTGAGTATATTCCGTTTATGATGACTCTCGGCAACCACGACAACCGCGGATTCCAGGATTACAGAAACGGCATCGGCAGATATTATTCCGAGCCTGCCGAGTTCTTCGGCAAGCAGTTCAAGGGCTCATATGCAGACAACGGCCCCGAAAACTGGAAAACTGAGAACTACACGTTCGATTACGGCAACGCTCATTTTATGGTTATCGGCGTCAACGGTCCCGAGGAAGTTAATGAATGGATGATAAACGACCTTCAAAACTGCGACAAGCAGTGGAAGATCGGTTCATATCACTTCCCGATCTGCTACTCGGGTTCGGACTGTCAGAATTATGATGCTTACCCCGTAATGCGCGAAGGCTTTGAAATGCTTGATCTGTGTTTCTCAGGCCACGAGCACAATTTCTCGCGAAGCTTTCCGATGAAAAACGAGGAGCTTTTTGAACGTCCGTCAATGGGTACGGTTCATTATATGCTCGGAAATTCCCGCAAAAATCCTCCGGGTACAAGAGCGCTTGCCAAGGTATGGCATTCAGCCTTCTATACGCAGGAAGAGGATGTTTCCGTAATCGCAGTTGTTGAAATTGACGGCGGTAAAATGACACTTACGTCAACAGTGTTTGAAGACGGAAGAATAGTTGACAAATGCACGATCGACAAGGATAATGATGAAATCACACCTTATGCAATTGCGCCGAAATATAACCGTACACGAATGATGTTCAAAGGCGCTCAGCTCGGACTTTGCCAGTCCGCAACTCCGTGCCACGAAATTGACGGTGTATGGTATGCACCTCTCGGCGTGCTTGTTGGATACATCGGCGGTTCTGTCATCAAAGAAAAGGGTAAGATCACTCTTGAAGTTTACGGCAGAAAAGCTGAATTTTTTGAGGACAGCGACGTTGCGCTTACCAATGACGGTGAAGTGAAGCTCGAAGCTCCCGTAAAACGACTTGACGAAGGTCAGCTTTATATGCCTGCGAGCGCGTGTGAAGTTTTTGAAATGCGCTGGGCATACGCAAAGAGAAATAATTTTATTTCGTTTGAGCACGAAAGCGAGGATAAACCCGTTACAGTTCAACCGTAATTGACAAAATTTTTATGTTGGATTATAATCAGTACATAAGTTTTCGGAGTTGATGAAAATGGCTAAGAAAGAAAAGCAGAAAAAAGACGGCGAGTTCAATATGAACGATGCGCAGAAAAGAATGGAAAAATACTATAAAGCCCGTGAAGGCGAAAAGAAAGGCAAACAATTGGTTTTGTCTTTGATCGCCACGTCTGTTTTTATCCTGTTTATTCTTCTGATTGTCGTTCTTAAGCTCAACGGCGTAGGAAAGACGATCGTTTTCACAACGGACGACAGCGGAAGTGTCAGCACTTCGGTTGCAGATTCCGAAGACGTCAGCGGACAGAATCTTGCTGAAATAATTTCTGACAATATTGATTAATGATGATACAAAAAGACCGACAGAGAAAATCTGTCGGTCTTTTGCTTTGTACCAATTATTTGAATTTAACTGCGGTACCGTATGCAACAACTTCTGCAGCACCCTGCATAACGGCTGCACTGCCGTAGGTTATGCCGATAACTGCATCTGCGCCGAGCGCCGTTGCTTCTTCAACCATTCTCTGTGTTGCGATTGCGCGCGCTTCGTTAAGCATTTCGGTATAGCTTCTGATCTCACCGCCGACAAGTGTTTTCATGCCTGCCATAAAGTCCTTGCCCATATGCTTTGTCTGAACAACGGAACCTTTGACCATGCCGAGAGCTTCAATTTCGCGGCCGGGAACATAATTAATACTTAAAAGTTGCATCTTCAAGACCTCCGTCAATTTCTTTTATTCTTTCTCTGAGAGCTGCAATAATTCCAACGCAGACAATCAGGTAAATTACAATTGCAATCAGCGCGACAGGTAGAGCGAGGATGTCGTTGAAAGCAAGACATATGAACGTTGCAATATATGCAAGGGAAAAGAGAATTACAACCACGGTTATTATAATCGGCGTAATCTTTTTCCTGTTTTTATTTTCCATAACCCGTTCCTCCTGTCAGATTTTTACTAACATTATTATACTATGTATAAACTTACCGGTCAAGATAAGCAAGAAATTTTCGATTTCTGTGGAATTATCCGTTGCTGTGTGTTATAATAAACTGACAAATTGAAAGGAGCTACGGAAAATGAAAAGAATTTTTTCACTTTTTCTTGCAATAATCTGCGCTTTTGCGTTTGCATCAACAGCGTCCGCAAGGCTCGTAGGCGATATTAATTCTGACGGCAAAGCGAACTCTACTGATGCTCTTCTGATTCTTCGCCATGCAGTAGGTCTTTCGGCGGAATTCAATGAAAAATATGCCGACGTCAATTCGGACGGAAAGATTAATTCGGGCGATGCTCTTGTTATACTGAAAATCGCAGTAGGAAGCTACGACGGAGACCTTGAAGTTGATGACGGAGAGCTTATAACTTCATATGTCAGTGATGTTGTTCAGCCGATAATATCAACCAAGGAATTCACGCTCAAAACAGAGACCGAATCGGAAGGTAAATCCGTTGTTGCAACAACTATGGTAAGACAGGGCGATATCTGCGTCGAAACGACTGCAGAGGGCAAAAAAATAAGATTGCTTGTCCTGGATTCAAAAACATACCTTGTTATTCCTGATCTGATTGCTACGGGCGTAGGCGTATATATGCCGTATGAAGGCGATATAGAAATATCTATGGGCGGTCACGACAACCTGAAGTATATCAAGTCAGAATACGTAACGGTTGACGGCGAACAGCTTGTCTGTGAAACCTACGAAAGAGCTGACGGAACGATTGCGAACTACTATTTCAAAGACGGAAAATGGGTAATGTTCAGCTCAGTCGCAGACGGTGTAACAACAACGCAGAAGATTCTTGATTTCAAAAAAGGCGTGGATAAGTCAAAGTTCAGCCTTAACGGATTGATTGAAGTCAAAGCCTGATGAAGATTAAAGCAGAGAATGATTGTTTCGTTCTCTGCTTTTTGCGTATATATAAAACATTCAAAATTATTTACTTTTTGTCGTTTGCGTGGTATTATAAAGCTATAGATTTCCGAAACGGAAAATAGGGAAATTTAATATGAGGAGCGATGGTTTTTATGAAAACTACGATCAACAAAGTTGTTTCAGCTATTCTTGTTATCTCAATGCTTTTCACGGGTGCAACGTTTGCCGGCGCATCGGACGCACAGGCGGCGGACAACAGCGGAATTATTTTCGCAACAAATGCAATCAACGGCTTGCTGAATATCGTTTTCAGGGGCTTCGGCGCACTTTTTCCGAAGGATTTCCCGACTGTTGACGAGTATTATGCAGGCGAAAGTGAAAACTTTTACGAGGGTATGGAAGCTTTCATTGATGAGCCTGCAAAGGGAGCTGAATGGAACCTCGGCTTCGGCAAGGCAAGTATGGTGCCCGAAAACCTTAAGGACGGTTCGAAGGAGTATTATACAGGCGGTTACTTCACGCAGAAAATCAATGGTGTGTATGACGATCAGGGCGCAAACGCAATCGCACTCAACGACAATTCGGGCAGAGGCACTGTCGTAATGGTTACGCTCGACGGTATCGGTATCAATAATTCTGACGTACGCGATATCCGTGCAGAAGCTGAACGTAAGCTCGCAGAGCTCGGCATCGACAGTGACATCGTGGCAATCAATATCAGTGCAACACATTGTCATACCGTTCCCGACACTCAGGGCTTCGGTCTTGCAATTATCCCTAAAATGTTTCAGAATATGTTCTCTTTCCTTCCGTTCCTTGAACCTGCAAGAAGTATCGACCCTGAGGTTTACACAATGATGGTTGACGGTACATCCGATGCTATCGTTGAGGCTTACCGTAATATGGAGTCAGGTGAACTTTATTACTTCGAAACCGTAGGTATCGGCAGAAGTGAAAGAAACCAGAACTATCTTGACGACGAATACGATTATATTTTCAATAAGCGATACAACAAAGAAGGATATCAGCACGTATTTGCTTGTTTCAAGTTTGTACCGCATAATCCCAAATCAGCTCCGACAGTTTTTGCTAATCTCGGCGCACATCCTACAACGATCGACAGAGCAACAAAGCTCCTTTCTGCTGACTTCCCTCATTATATCGAAGAAAAAATGAACGAGGCAGGAATGAATTTTGCATTTATTCAGGGTGCGCAGTCACCGATTTCAGTAAACAAGGGTGGCGTTCAGACTCAGTCAATTATTGACGAGGTTAACGCACAAATCGCTGCTGATCCGGGCAACGAACCCTATTATGGAGCAAAGACGCTCGGTTACGAATTTGCAAGGCTCATTCTCGAAGCTCAGGCAGATGCAAAACCTGTTGAACCTATGCTCAATGTTAAAATGGCAGAAGTTACAGTCCCGATGGACTACGGCCTTATCGAGCTCGGTGCTGTTTCGGGACTTCTCGGAACAACGACAGTACGGGACAAAACTGCTCCCAGCGGATATTCCGTAATAACGGAAGTCGGTTATCTTGAACTCGGTACGGATATTGTAATGCTTACCGTTCCGGGTGAGCTTGTTCCACAGCTCGTTTACGGTGAGGTTGTTGATAAAACAGAATCTTACCTCGGCGAAGACTGGGAGCTTGATATTACTGCGGATCTTATCGGCGAAGGCAAAACTGTTCTTGTTATGGGACTTTGCAACGACGCTCTCGGCTATATAGTACCCGATAACGACTACGCTCCGTTTATCGCTGATTCGCTCTGGAATACTGATCTTGGAGAAAAGCTTTTCGGTCCAGCACAGAGACATTACGAAGAAATGCTTTCAACAGGCAGCAAGGCAGGCTCAACGATTATCGGTGCTGTTAATTCACTTGCAGAAGAAGCAAAGTAATTTTCAGGGGTGACAATTATGCCAACCAAAAAGGAAACTGATGCCAATTCAAAATCATTCGGTGATCTTCGCGAAAAACAAGCAACTCAGGATGAAACGAATGTTGCAAAAAGAGTTCTGAACCGTCGTTACGTCGGTTCAAAGGAGACTCTCGGCTTTATAATCTGGGACGCTGCACAGAGCTTCAATATCAACATCTACTCCACACGTTTTATCACGAGCATCGTAGGTGTTGACCTTGGCTTGCAGACTATTGTTAATGCTCTCAACAGTGTATGGGACATTGTCAACGATATGATTTTCGGCGCGATTGTCGATAAAACACGTACCCGTTGGGGTAAATTCCGACCGTATCTGATGTTCCTTGCGTTACCGGGTTGCCTGCTTACTTCTCTTTACTGGTTGATGCCGCACCTGTTCGCAGGGACATCACCCACGAGCATTCTTAAGTTTATTTTCTATCTGTTTATTACGGTCACACGAGAAGGCGTTACAACATTCCAGACGATTTCAAGAACAGGACTTATGGCTACAATTACGCCGAATCCCATTGACCGTACAAGGCTTATTACTTTAGCAAACTTCGCCTCGGGCTTCTTCGGCGAAAAGCTGCCCGAGCAGGCGGTTACAATCCTTATTGACGTTTTCAGAGGAATGTACGTCAAGAATCCGATCAAGCTTTCAAATGCATATACCAACCTCTTTGTAGGTATGGGTATTTTCACTACGGTGGCTTCGAGCCTTGCCTCTTTTTGGTTCTTCTATAATTCGAAAGAAAGAGTTATGCAGTCCGTAAGAACACCGAGTATTATCCAGTCTGTGAAGTCCGTTATCAACAATAAACCGTTATTGCTGATAACGCTGTCAGACTTCCTCAGCGGATTTGCGATCAAGGGAAGTCAGGACGACTATTATACCGACGTTCTGCATTTCTCCTCAATGACGCTCGTTGCGGGTATTCCTGCGGCCCCTATAAGCCCTGCCAGCTATGCCTGGGTTCCGTGGATGAGAAAACATTTCTCCAGCCGCGTGCTTTACATACTTGCAAAAGAAATCGGTAATATCCTTTACGTTCCCGTTTTTATCTTCGGATGTATAGGAATGAAAGGCGACTATTCGGGCGGTATGTACCAGAAGGTTGTCCCGATGGGTATTGCGATGGCTCTGTGGGAAATCATCTGGACGTTGTTCTTCGGCCTTAAGTCCGTTATCGGAACGGAGATGTATAACGAAGCAATGGACTACTGCGAATGGAAAAACGGCTACCGTACCGAGGCGATGGCTTCCGTTACAAAGGACATTGCCGCAAAGGTTTCTTCAAATACCAGTACGGTTGTTACAACATTTATCAAGAAAATTATCGGCTATGAAGCCGATGCTTTCCGCACGGGTAAAGAGCAGACAGACAAGGTTAAATTTTTCCTGTTTGCAATGTTTACAATTATTCCTGCCGTTACAGGATCGCTCGGTATTATCCCGATGCTTTTCTACGATCTTGATAACGACAAGAAGGAAAGAATGTACGCTGAACTTATTGCACGTCGCAAGCTTGTTTCCGAGACTCTTGAAAATGATGCGGAAAACGTTTTGGGTCTTGCAACGGTCGGTTCAGAACAGAAATAATCAATTTTTCAGAAACGGAGAAAACTATGGAAGTCAGATATATCACTTCGGCAGAAGCTGCTGATTATCAGAAAGTTTCGGCTGCATCTTTTATATGGAAATTCAATGCGGAGGAAGACTCGTACGTTGATTTTCCCGTACTCGCCGCTTTCGATAACGGTAAGCTGGTTGCAGGTGTTGAACTTTTTGATTTTCGGAGCAACTACTGCGGAAAGTTTCTTGAAGCAATTGTTATAAGCGGCGTGTGCAGTCTGCCCGAATACCGCAGAACAGGTTGCGTAAGAAAAATTTTTGAAGAAGTCGGTAAAATTGCGGTTGAAAATGACTGGACTTTCGGCTTTCTGCATCCGTTTTCAATCTCGTGTTATGAGAAATTCGGATTCGCAAATCTTAACCGTATGTTCTCGATAAAGGTTCCCTTTGAACAGTTGAAAAATATTCCGAGAAGTACCGACGTTGAGCTTTATAACGGCGAGCAGTTTGCCGAACTGAGTGAGCTTCATGCAAAATGCGCGCTGAAAGAAAATCTTATGACTCTGCGCGAAGACAAAAAGCATTTTTGCGACACTCCTTTTGAGGAGGCCGATTATACATACATCCACCGCGATAAAAACGGAACGGCCGACGGATACGTACGCTTCAAGGTGAACAGACCGAACGATCTTGTTGTCGACGATCTTTATGTTCTTACTCCCGATGCGCTTAACGGCATTGTCGGTTTCCTTCGCGGATACGACGGAATTGTAAAAACATTAATTGTGAATACGCAATATCCGGGTTCGCCCTTTGCCTGCCTTACGGACAGACTTGACGGTGTCGTTTATGAAACAAAAGGCGGCGTTGCAGGAAGAATATACAATATGCAAAAGCTTCTTGAAAGCAATATTTATCCTGAAAAATCGGGCAGATTCAGAATAAAAAGTCTGGATGAATTTGAACAGAATCAGGGAATCTTTGAAGTTGAATATAAGGACGGCAAAGCGACAGTTTCGCGTAAAGCTGACGGAGATTATGACATCGCGCTCACTGCTCCTGCGGCAGTAAGGCTCTTGCTTGCAGGGGAGGGGCATACAGCTGAAAGTGCCGTTTATATCGACGGTGTTGAGATTAACGGTAATGCTGACGATTTCTTCAGAGCTTTCCCGTTCCGACAGACGCGCTTTACAGACAGCAAATGGTCTGAATAAAAAATCAATCCGAACTCTTGTATCACAGTTGATAAAGAGTTCGGATTTTTATCTCTGTTTTTTGTTAAACAAAAAATAAAAGCAGGTCTTTCGACCTGCTTTTTATGGCAGCGGAATAGGGATTCGAACCCCAACAAACAGAGTCAGAGTCTGTCGTGCTACCGTTACACAATTCCGCTAAAGAACAAAAGCTATTATACACAGCAGAATCGGTTTTGTCAACACTTTTTTGAAATTTTTTCAGAAATTTTTATTTTGCCTTTGCCGTCTTCTTTTCAAGGACGATTGCAACTGCCAGAGCGGAGAATCCTGCGACGAGCTTGCCGACAATCACGGGGACTATATGCGCCTCGTTGTAGGATAATGTGAATGCAAGGTGGTCGCCGAAAACAAATGCGGCAGACACTGCAAAAGCAAGGTTCATAACTCTGCCTTTGCGGTTCATCCTGTCTGCGCTTTCCATCGTAGCGATTGAGTTTGCGAGTGTTGCGATAAGTCCCACGACGGAAGTGTCGTCAAGTCCGAGCTTTTTGCCGAGGGCAGAAAGCGGCTTTTTCAGAAGCTTTGAAATAATTGCAATAAGCGGAAACGTACCTGCCAGAGTGATGCAGATTGTGAAAACAGTCATTGCACTTTCCGAAAGCGGAGCCGTGTTCTCAAGGATTATTTTTCCCGTAAGAGTCTGGAAAATACCGAGGGCGAGACCGCAGGTGATGAGAATTGAAATAAACTTTCCGAAAACGGAGAAAATTTTGATTGAGATTTTCGGGAATTTAAGAAGACCGATGATTATGATAACGGATATGAGCAAAGCAGGGGAGAGATTAAGAAGAACCGTCAGCGGTGATATACCCATTACGAGTCCTGAAACAAAACAGCCGAGTGGAATTGTGCAGATACCGCAAAGAAGACCGAGAAGAACATCGTCGTGATTTTCTTTCTTCGAGGATTGAAGTGCAACAGGAATTGTGAATGAAATCGTTGCGCCGAGCATTGAAGCAACGCAAAGCCCGTGGAAGGCGCCGAGGAGCTCGTCCGAAGCGACCGAATCCGCGAGTGCCGCACCGCCCATATCGTTTGCAATAAGTATTCCTGCGAGCGCAGACGGATCGAAGTGCAAAAGATTCGCCACGGGGGTTATTACGGGCAGAAGAAGGTCGGCAAGCGCAGGAGCAATAGTCATCATACCCAGCATTGAAAGCGAAAGAGGGCCGAGGGTTGTTATGCCTTTTTCAAATTCATCGCCGAGCTTCAGACGGTTGTCGAAAACCTTATCGAGCGCACCTATTACGGCGAAGACTGCCATTACTGTTGCAAGTATCTGTGCCAAAAAATCACATCCGTTTTATGTACTTGTTACATTATACAGGGTATGGACAGGCAAAGCAAGTAGTAAAAAATAAAAACCGAAAGTGCAGATTTCTGCACCTTCGGGCTTGATTCAGAAAGATTTATTCTCGGTTGAAAACCTGTGCTTGTATGGAGCAAGGTCATCGTCTGTAACTTTAGGCTTTACTATTCCCTGACAAAATTGATAGCCTGTAATTTTAAGTATAAGCTTTGCAAGAAACCCTGCCTCGACATGATCGGTATGAACTTTCACACGAAGACCAAGGATATCGTTTTCGTAAGATTTGACCGCTTCCCACGGAATACATTTAACGGGAAGTATTATAATCAAAGCAAAAAAGTTTACAAAAACGGCGGTGTTTTCAATGCCTCTGTCTGTGATTTCGAGGCAATGAAAATTGTTTTTAATCGCTAAA
Source organism: Clostridia bacterium (assembly GCA_017625835.1). Lineage (GTDB taxonomy): Bacteria > Bacillota > Clostridia > Oscillospirales > Acutalibacteraceae > CAG-488. The sequence continues at coordinate 47,388 of JAGAKF010000099.1, read as the reverse complement.
TTTAGCATTGTTATCCCTGATATTGCGTAAATGACCCAGATAAAAGCGAAAATAACAGCAAGAATCAAAGATGTGAGGGGGTCGATAAGTCCGTTTTCGTCCTGCACTTGATTTGTAAAAAGATCATATGCCATTTTTCCGCCAAACACCAAAACTAATATAACCAGCACAGATAAAAACCAGAAGTACCAGTTAAACTTGAATTTTTTCATTTTAATCACCGTGAACAGATTATCACAGATGATGTTTGGTGTCAACTATTCTATGTAAACCGCAATCGCAGTCATATCATCAAGGTGCTTGCCGATTTTTCTTTCGCACGCAGAGTTCAGTATGAATTTTGCAAGCTCGTCGGGCGATTTTGCTGTGTCCCAGGATTTCAGTTCGTGTTGAATCCAGTTGTTGCAGTCTCCGAGTATGCCGTCGGAAACCATAAGGATGATGTCTCCCTTTGAAAGTGTTGCCGTCGCGTTTGCGAATCCGATATCCTTAAGAATACCGATCGGAAGCGACGTCTGCTCAAGCTGTGCAACGCTGTCTTTGTGGCGGATAAATGTTGCTGCCGCGCCTGCTTTCATAAAATCCGTTTTGCCTGTGTAAAGGTCGATGCAGACGACGTCAAGCGTTGCAAGCGATTCGTCGGTGCTTTTGACAAGAAGAGCTGAATTTGTGATTGACAGTGCGCATTCAAAACCGACACCCGACCGTACAAGTTTAGAAAAAAGCTCCGTTGCCATAGCCGAATCAACGGCAGCTCGGTTTCCCGTACCCATTCCGTCGCTGAGGATAACGATGTATCTGTCGTCGCTGTCCCTGAAGCTTCTGTAATAATCACCGCAGACGGGTTCATCGTCTGTTGCGCGGCTGATCGCTCCGATTGCAACGTTGAAGTCGATACTCTGTCTGAATGTAAGAGTGCAGTTTTCACCGTCTTCTTCAAGGTCGGGAATCTCGAATTTTGTTCCCGTAGCGGTTGAAAGATTGTGCGTGAATTGGGTTATGTTGAAATCGGCACGCGGTTGGACGGTGCTGAGCTTTACGGTTGTTCTGCCGAATTTGTCGAGGTAACATTCAGCCGTTATTACATTGAGTCCGACCTCACGCGCCTCGTTCGCGCAAAGCTCAGCGATGTCGGCGTTTGTCCTTATATCGTCGTCAAAGTCGAGCGCAATGTGGCTGAGAATGTCCGCCATATTGCTGAACTGTTCGCACATCAGGCTTTGAATCTGCTCGACCTTGCCCTGCGCGCCGAGTGATGCCGTAAAAGAAAGATAGCGGTTGTAAAGCTCGCTTCGCATTTCACTGAAGCAGTAGCAGGATGTATAAAATCCTTTCGGAAAACGCGTCTCGTCAAGATCGGCATTGTTGCAAAGTGCCTGAGCGATTTTTTCAATATCCTCGTCCTTCGGTGTTTTTACTTCGCTTCGGCAGCTTCCTTTCAGCTCGCACTCGGAGCAGACTTTGCACCACGCGCTTTTCAATACATTATTAAGACGGGTCTGTATCAACGGATTCAGCGTATCCTGTACGGTTGAAATGCAGGAGGAGACGTCGTCAATCGCCTGCGATGTTTCGAGAAGCTTGTCGGTAAGTGCACGCGAAGCGTCACTTTTTATGTAAGTCGGTACGGGCACATTTACCTTTGACGAAAGCGCATCGTAATACTTTTCGGGGATTGCGATGAATACAATGCAGGCGATTATACCTTCAAAGATTGTCATAAAGGAGATAAGCGTGCCGTCAGCAAAGGCGCAGACGACAATCGGCAGGATATAGCCGATTGCACACCACAGCTTACCTTTTCGGGAAAGCTCACCGCCGAGAAGACCGCCCAAAGCAAAGCCGAGGCTTGAAAAACCGATTCCCGAGCTTAATCCTGCAACGGAACCGAGGCAGATTCCGCAGAGCGCACCGCCGTTTGAATTGCGGAGTTTTGCGAAAACGAGCGTGAGAAAGGCGAAGAGGATTGTTACGGGTGAAATATTAAGGATTTTGTATTTATAAAACGGCATAAGGATGATTCCGACTGTCAGCAAAACCGTTATGATTTCAAATGTGGAGAACAATGAGACGTCCTTTTTACCCCAGACGATTGCTACACAGTTGAAGAAAAGATATGCCCCCGCACAGCACAGCACGGATTCATATGCTACGGACAGAAAGGCTTCAAGCTCAAAACCCGTTGCCAGCATAATTGCCGAGCCGATGAGAAAAAAGCTGAAAAATGAATTCAGTAAGAGGGCTGTCCCGTGAAAGTTTTCGGGCAGATACCTCTCGTAAAGATTTCGTATCAGTATGCACAGAAGAATTGATGCACAGTATTTAACGCAGTCCGTCCCGTCAAAAAAGAAAAAAGAGCCGATGATTCCGCCGACTCCTGCCCAGAAAGAATTTACTGCGGTTGAAGCCGCCGCAAGCGAGACGGCAAAGGGTGAAAATTCTCCCGAAACAAACGGATTAGTAAGCAAAAAAGAACCGACTAAAGTCAGCAGACTTTTCACAACAGGATTAAACTCCAGAGCATTTGCTGTATCGGTGCTTTTTCGGATAACGAAATCCCTGACCTTTGTAATTTCCATATTTTTGTTCCTTTCCTTAAGTTTTAGTTAATTCTATAACTTAAGAAAAGAAAATAATGTCATATCATATTGCAGATAAAACGGAAAAAAGATCATAAATACTTGATTTAAAAAACATATTGTAATTTACTGTATTGCCGTGTTATAATATATTGATTTAATATTTTTAATTTGGTGAGCAATATGGAAAAAGAAATGACTTCTCCCCGTGAGGATTTAATAATCGGAAGAAATGCCGTCAGCGAAGCTCTCAGAGGCGGAAGAGCGATTGACACTCTTCTTGTTTCAAAGGGTGAGCGTAACGGCTCAATCGGAAGAATAATTGCCGAGTGCCGTGACCTCGGTGTCGTAATCAAAGAGGTTGACCGCAAAAAGCTTGACCTTATGTGTGGCGGAGCCGTGCATCAGGGTATCGCGGCATATGCGGCATCGCACGAGTATTCGACGGTTGACGATATTTTCGCCCTTGCGGAAGAAAGAGGCGAAAAGCCTTTCATTATTATATGTGACGAGCTTGAAGATCCGCACAATCTCGGTGCCGTTATCCGTACGGCGGAAGCAACAGGTGTTCACGGTGTGATTATTCCGAAACGCCGAAACGCTTCGCTGAGCTATGTTGTCGGCAAGGCGAGTGCCGGTGCTGTTGAGTACGTGCCCGTTGCACGTGTGTCGAACATTGCGCAGACGATTGACGAGCTTAAAGAAAGAGGTATCTGGTTCTATGCCGCTGATATGGACGGCGAAGACTGGTGCAGCGTGAACTACGACGGCGGTGTGGGACTTGTAATCGGTTCCGAAGGAAGAGGAATCAGCCGCCTTGTCAAGGAAAAATGTGACTTTACAGTATCAATGCCTATGAAAGGCAAAATCAATTCACTTAACGCGTCGGTTGCGGCAGGAGTTCTTATGTACGAGGTCGCACGACAGAGAGCAGGAATAAAAGCAAAGGGGTGAAAACCTTGTCTGAACTGAACAGAGATGAACTTCGAAATTTGCTTGAAGAAATAAGAGAAGAACGCCGTCAGAAAGGCGTCGACGAAAACGGAGAACCTGCGAAAATCTGGTCGAATGAAGATATTGACCGCTTACTGGGTATTGCTGAAAAAATGCAGACTGAGGTAAACGCTCCGATGGAGGAGGTCGAATACACTCAGCCTGTCGAAATTCCTGTTGTTGAAGAAATTCCCGAGGTTGTCAGGACAGAGGAGATCAAGGTTGTTGATATTGCTCAGCCGGATGAGGCTGAAGGAAACTCTGACCGTCTCCGATCAATTTTCAATGACGAAGCAACCCCGGAAAAGAAAAAGAAAAAAGAGAAGAAAAAATCCGTCAGTTTTCTGGCAGCAACGGAAGGCTTGATTGCTAAGGGAAAATCCTTCCTTAATTCGCTGAAAAACTCGGAAACTCAGGAGGAAAGATTTTTCCTGAAAGAAGATTCCGACGATTTTGACGAAGATGAGTTTGATGTAGATGAGGATTTTACGTTTGACGAGGACGACACAATCATTATTGATGGTGTCGACGAGAATATAACATTTTCAGGAGACGATGATGGCAAAACAAAGGATGTCTCTTTTGAAAAGCCCGGCCGTGTTATCAAAAAAGGCATAAGCAAAGAGGATTCGGATCTCGAGGGTGCGCCGACGATCATTGCAGTCGAAGAAGCTTTTGACGAAAAATCGCCGAATAATGAAGACTTCAAAAAGCGTATCCGCGAAGAGGAAGAAAGCGGACAGATCAAAATGCCCGGCTTCGGTGATATCGATTTTAACGAAAAACCTGAAAAGATTGAAGAAAGCGAAGCGGAAAAGGAACTCTTTAAACGCAGAAAAGCGAAAATTGACAATTTCGTTCTTTTCGGCGATGAAAACGAAAACGATCCCTACGGCACGGACAGCGAGAAAGAAAGACTCGGTGACCTGTTCGGCACTAACGACGACAGACCGCGCCGCAAGGAAGAACCTGAGTTTGTCGGTGTTGAATATTCGCAGATAAAGGATGCCAGACGTGTACGCAGATATCTCGGCACTCAGAAGAAGAAAAGTCTGCACCGAGCTATGATTCAGGGCGTGCTTCTTGCTTTTGCGATGCTGACAAGTATTGCGGCGGCGGCAGAAACAACCGTTGCAGGCGACAGTATACTTACAATTTTCTCAGGCTTTGTAACGATAGTTCTTTCGCTTATTACGAGCAATCAGCTGATCGTAACAGCTTTTGAGAACCTTAAAAAGAAAAAATTCAATGTCAATTCGGCGGCGGCAGTAGTTTCGATACTCTGCTTTGTGCAGACGCTTATGATGTTTGTTCTTTATTTCCTTGATGAAAACACAGTCAGCGTTTTCGCAGGTGCAGGTGTCGGATCGCTTCTTATGGCTGAGCTTAATTCTTACATCACTTTCAGCAGAACTGCCGATGCCCTTGAAATGTGTACGGGCTCCAACAAGGACAGCCTTTACAGTATTGACGGCATCACAGACGATAAAGACGTTGTTGAACTCGGAAAGAACGTCAAATCATCAAGCCCGAGGATTCGTTATTCGGGCAAAACACGCTTTCCGTCGCACCTTATCGAACTTTGCACAAGCGAAACTCACGCGGATAAGCATATGAAATTTCTCTTCGTCATAATTGCTCTTATGAGCCTGATAAATCTTATTATCGCGTGGACGATAAGCGGTAATTTCCCCGTAGGTTTTGCTGCGTTTGTTGTAACGTTTGCGGCGTGTGTGCCTTCTTACGCAACTCTTCTTGTTCAGTTTCCGCTTCGCTGGGCGAACAAGACTTTCAATAAACTCGGCGGAATGATTTCGTGCCAGGATGCAGTAAATGAGCTTTGCAGAACAAATTCTATTATTCTCGACAGTAAGGACTTGTTTGACCAGAACCTCTGCGCGATGCACGGATTCAAGGATTTCAAGAACGTGCGTGTGGACGACGCGATGCTTTACGCGGCGGCGATGGTTATCCGCTCGGGCGGACCGTTGACGGGCGTTTTTGACCAGATGGTTGTCAACAGACGTGACATTCTCCCGACGGTAAAATCATTCAGTTATGAAGAAAGACTCGGTGTTTCGGGTTGGATTTACAGCCAGAAGGTTATCCTCGGCACAAGACAGATGATGATCAATCATAACGTCGATGTGCCGGAAACGATTGACGAGGACAAGTATCTTATGTCAGGCCACGAGGTGATTTATCTCGCGATTGCCCATAAGCTTGCGGCGATGATGGTTGTTGACTATGCGCCGAACAAAAAGCTCGTGCCGTATCTTAAAAAACTGCGCGATGCAGGCGTTACGATTCTTGTCCGCAACTGTGACCCGAACGTTACCGATGTAATGCTTTCGCATTGCTACGATATGCGACTTGATAATATCAAAATCCTGGGTTCAGCTTCCAGTCGTGTATTCAAAAAATACAAGTCACGTCCGAAGCTCAATTCCAGAGCAGTCGCCATCAATGACGGAACGACATATACTTTTATGAGAACGTTTTGTGTTGCGGATATGCTGCGGCACGTGTTCAAAATTTCGAATACGCTTATGCTTATCGGAATTCTGATGAACTTCATAATTATGCTGGTTCTCTCGGTAATTAATGTTGTAGCGGATCTTCCTGCGATTTTTGTTATCTTTATTCAGCTGTTTTTCTCGGCTGTTTTTGCAGGGGTAACAAAGATTCTTTCATCACGTTAAATAATTTTAAAAAAGGTATTGACAAAGCGCGGATATGGTGTTAAAATACTTGCACAACAAAGTGGAATGGTTCGTTCCCACCTTAACGGTTCTCGTCCGTGCGGTCAATATTCAATGGCGGTTTTCCGTCTTGTATTATGTGATTTTGCACGGGTGGGGTATGTTCCATCCGTGCTTTGATTTTTATTATTAAGCATTTGGAGGTGCTTGAACATCGCTACGAAAGAAACTCAGATCAATGAAGAAATCCGTGACAAGGAAGTCAGAGTAATCGACTCTGAAGGCAATCAGCTTGGCGTTATGCCGATTGAAGAAGCTTTGCGCCTTGCGGAAGAAAAGAATACTGACCTTGTTAAAATTGCGCCTCAGGCAAAACCGCCTGTCTGCAAAATTATGGATTACGGCAAGTATCGCTTTGAACAGGCAAAGCGTGAAAAAGAAGCCAAGAAAAACCAAAGAGTTATTGAAATCAAAGAGGTTCGTCTGTCGCTCAATATTGACACACACGACTTCGAAACAAAGGTTGGCCACGCCATCAAGTTCCTGAAGGGTGGAAACAGAGTTAAGGTTTCAATCAGATTCCGCGGCCGTGAAATGGCTCATCCGGAAAACGGTCTGGTAACAATGAGCAAATTCGCAGAAGCTTGCGAAGAGTTCGGTACAGTAGAAAAACCCGCAAAACTCGAAGGACGTTCGATGCTGATGTTTTTAGCAGCCAAATCATCCAAGAATTAATAAGGAGGAAAAAACCATGCCTAAAATTAAAACTCACAGCGGTGCTAAGAAGCGCTTTAAGCTTTCTAAGAACGGTAAGCCGATCCGTGGCCACGCTAACAAGTCACACATCCTTAACAAGAAGACAACAAAGCGTAAGAGAGGTCTTCGTCAGACAGTTGTTGCTGACACAACAAACGTTAAGCAGATCAAGCGTTTGATTCCTTACAAATAAGAACGTGCTGCTTACGGCAGCAAAAGCAAATTAAATTTTAAAATTGGAGGTAACTTACCATGGCTCGTATTAAAGGCGCTACCATGACTCGTAAGAGAAGAAATAAAGTAATGAAAATGGCTAAGGGCTACTATGGCTCAAAGTCAAGTCTTTTCAAAACTGCTAAGCAGGCAGTTATGAAGTCCGGACAGTATGCATACGTCGGACGTAAGCAGAAGAAGCGCGACTTCCGTCGTCTCTGGATCACAAGAATTTCAGCAGCTTGCAAGATGAACGGCATGAACTATTCAACATTCATGAACGGCCTCAACAAGGCTGGCATCACACTTAACCGTAAGATGCTTTCAGAGATCGCAATCGCTGATCCTGCTGCATTCACAGCTCTCACAGAGAAGGCTAAGGCAGCTCTTAAATAATAAGCTTATATCACGCCCCTGATTTATAGGGGGCGTGAATTTGTCTTTTTATAAGTAAGACTCAGCAGTTATTTTTTATGCCTGTGTGCAACATTTTTCAGAAAAGGGGTGCCGAAAATGGAACGTCTGACGGCGAAGCAGAATGAAAAAATCAAATATGCCGTAAGTGTTCGTGACAGCGCAAAAGTGCGTCGCGAATCGGGACTTTTCTTCCTCGAGGGTGCGCGTCTTTGTGCCGATGCGGCGGAAAATAACGTTACCGTTTACAGAGCTTTTTTTACTTCAAAGGCTTTGGAAAAGTACGCCTCTTACGCGGAAAAGATTATCGCTCAGGCACAGGAAACTTACGAAATCAGCGAAGAAATTTCTTCAAGACTTTCGGACACGCAGAATCCTCAGGGCATATTCTGTCTTTGTAAAGCCGAAAACAGGAACGCCGAAACGGCAGAGATTAAGACGAACGGCAAGTACATTTTTCTCGAAAATGTTCAGGATCCGTCCAACCTCGGAGCCGTCAGCCGAACTGCGGAAGCTCTCGGAATTGACGGAATATTCGTCTGCGGCGGATGCGATATCTACAACCCGAAGGCACTCAGAGCGTCTATGGGTTCAGCGTTAAGAATTCCTGTTTATTCCTGCGAAAAAGCGAATGAATTTGTGAAGATGCTTAACGAAAAAGGCTTGCTCACCCTTGCCTCAACCCCCGACAGCTCGGCAGAGCTTATTACGGACGTTGATATGTCTGACGGTGCTGTCTGCGTTATCGGTAACGAAGGAAACGGCATTACGCAGGCAACAATGTCAGCCTGCAAAAAGAGGGTTACAATTCCTATGGACGGCAGAGCAGAATCGCTCAATGCTTCAACAGCGGCGGCAATTCTTATCTGGGAGATGGTGAGAAGATGAACGACAAAATTTACTGGATATGGCTTCAGCAGGCTTTGGGAATAAACACCTCAATACGTACTGATGAAATCGTTTCTTACTTCGGCTCGGCACGTGCGCTGTACTTTGCAGGCGAGACCGAATGGCGTTTATCGGGCATATTTACCGCACGCCAGATCGCAAAGCTCGGAAATCAGGATTTGACAAAGAGCGAGAATATCTTTAAAACCTGCGTTAAGAATAATTGGCAAGTGGTTACTCCTGTCGACGGTGATTATCCGTCCATGCTTTTCAAACTGCCTAATTTTCCATTGGTTCTTTATGTAAACGGAGATTTGGACTGTTTGAAAAACAAAATAACCATTGCCGTTGTCGGAACGCGTAAGCCAACCCTCAACAGTGCCCATATAGCCCGCAGACTTTCAGCTTCACTTACCCGTTCGGGTGCGCTTGTTGTCAGCGGTGGTGCGCTGGGAATAGATTCGGAGTCTCATATCGGAGCTTTGGAAACGGGAGGCAAAACGGTTGCCGTCCTCGGCTGCGGCCTTGACTGCACGTATCCCGTTGCAAATATCGCTCTGAGAAAGCAGATTTCGGAAAACGGAGCTCTTGTAACGGAGTTTCCGCCGGGTACAGCGGGAGTTGCACCGAATTTCCCGATCCGCAACAGAATTATTTCGGGTCTTTCGTACGGTACTCTCGTAATTGAAGCAGGCGAAAAGAGCGGATCGCTGATTACGGCAAACCATGCGCTTGAGCAGGGCAGAGATGTCTTTGCCGTTCCGGGCGATATTCTTTTCAGCGGTTTTAATGGTGCAAATAAACTCATCAGGGACGGAGCAAAGCCTGTTTTCAGCGCGCTTGATGTCCTCGGAGAATATGCGATGGTTTATCCTGATCTGATCAGGGCGGAGGATATTGAAACTGTCCTGAGAATGGGAGAGTACAAAGCCGACACAACACCGCAGAAAACCGTACCGAAAGAAGAACCGAAACCGCTTGAAAAATCAGAGCCTGAGGGTCTGAGCGAAAATGCACGTAAGGTTTACCGTGCGTTTGAAAACTGCGAAATGCAGATGGAAGAATTGATTATGAAAACAGGTCTCGGCGTCAGTGCCTTCGCCTGTGCAATGACCGAGCTTGAACTTTTCGACCTCGTCGAGCTTCAGGCGGGTAAAAACTATAAACTGAAATAGGATGATAGATCAATATGTCAAAGCTTATTATCGTGGAGTCACCCACAAAGGTTAAGACAATTAAAAAATATCTCGGAAAGGACTACGATGTTACCGCATCAATGGGACACATCCGTGACCTTCCCGCAGCAAAACTCAGCGTTGATATCAAAAACGATTTTGCGCCCAAGTATTCCGTAATAAAGGGAAAGGAAAAGCTCGTCAAGGAGCTTAAGGCAAAGGTTGCCGAAAGTGACGAAGTTTTTCTCGCAACTGACCCTGACCGTGAGGGAGAGGCAATTTCGTGGCATCTTGCAACTTTGCTTGAGCTTGATATGAACACGGCAAACAGAATCACTTTTAACGAAATTACAAAATCAGGCGTCGAAAACGGAATGAAAGCACCGCGTTCGATTGATATGGACCTTGTCAATGCACAGCAGGCAAGACGTATTCTTGACCGTCTTGTAGGTTACAAGTTAAGTCCGTTCATTTCGCAGAAAATCCGCAGAGGTCTTTCCGCAGGACGTGTTCAGTCCGTTGCGGTAAAGCTCGTTGTGGACAGAGAAAACGAGATCCGTGCGTTCGTGCCGGAAGAGTACTGGACACTTGATGCAAAGTTTATCGCACCGTGCAGAAAGAGCTTTTCTGCTTCATTCGTCGGCGACGAAAACGGCAAGGTGAAGATCACAAACAAAGAGCAGGCAGACGCTTACCTTGCACGTCTTGAAGGCGCAAAGTACAGCGTAACTTCAATCAAAAAAGGAACAAAGAAGAAGAACCCTGCGCCCCCGTTCATAACTTCAACTCTTCAGCAGGAAGCATCACGCCGTATGGGATTCCAGGCTCAGCGTACAATGCGTACAGCCCAGGAACTTTACGAAGGTGTTGACGTTGCAGGAATCGGCACAACGGGTCTTATAACATACATGAGAACAGACTCACTCAGAATTTCTGAGGAAGCAAGAGCTGTTGCCAATTCGTTCATCACGGACACATACGGCAGCAAATATCTCCCCGAAAAGCCGAGATATTATAAATCAAGAAGTAACGCTCAGGACGGCCACGAAGCAATCCGTCCGACAAACCCTGCACTTACTCCCGACAGAGTAAAGGGTAGCCTTACTTCTGACCAGTATAAGCTTTATACACTTATCTGGAAGCGTTTTATCGCAAGCCTTATGGCAAGCTGTGTGCTCAATACCGTAAAGGCTGAAATTCAGGCTGTTACGGAAGGCAAGGACGGTTACTGCCTCTTCAATGCAACAGGTTTCAGCGTGAAATTTGACGGTTATACAGCTCTCTACGAAGAAAGCACAGACGAGGAAGGCGAGGATGCATCTAAACTTCCTGAACTCAATGAGGGTGACAAATTGAAGCTCAAGGAGCTTGCAGGAAACCAGCATTTCACTCAGCCTCCGTCAAGATACACAGAAGCTTCGCTTATCAAAGCGCTTGAAGAAAATGGTATCGGCAGACCGAGTACTTACGCTACGATTATTTCAACAATTGTAAAACGTGAATACATCAAGCGTCAGCAGAAACAGCTCGTACCGACAGAACTCGGCGAAGCAATCACAAACCTTCTCAAGGATAAATTTCCGAAGATCGTAAACACAAAGTTTACTGCAGGAATGGAAACAAACCTTGACGAAGTCGGCGAAGGAAACCTTGATTACATCGCAATGCTTCACGAATTTTACGACGATTTTGACGGCACTTTGCAGAAGGCAAAGGCAGATATGAAGGACGTTAAAATCCAGCTTGAAGAAGATATGACAGATATTCCGTGCGAAAAGTGCGGAAGGATGATGGTAATCAAAAAGGGCAGATTCGGCAAGTTCCTTGCTTGTCCCGGTTACCCCGAGTGTAAAAACGCAAAGCCGCTTGTTTTGCAGACGAATGCAAAATGTCCCAAGTGCGGCGGTGAAGTTATCGAAAAAAAATCCAAGAAGGGTTACACCTTCTACGGTTGCGGAAGCTGGCCGAACTGTGACTTTATGACATGGGATAAGCCGACGGACGACAAGTGTCCGCAGTGCGGAAAGTCACTTTTCAAGCGTAAGGGCGGTCTTACAGTCTGCCTCGACGAAGCTTGTGGCTACGAAAAGAAGACAGAAAGAAAATCAAGAAAAAAAGCAGAGGAATAATATGAGCGACGTTCTTGTAATCGGCGGCGGTCTTGCAGGCGTGGAAGCAGCATGGGCGCTGGCAAACAACGGAATATCGGTAACAATAGCGGAGATGAAGCCTGAAAAACGTTCTCCTGCGCACAAGAGTGATATGCTTGCGGAGCTCGTCTGCTCCAATTCGCTCAAGGCGCAGAGACTTGCTTCGGCTGCAGGTTTGCTTAAAGCGGAAATGGAGCTTCTCGGCTCGGTCTGCGTTGAATGTGCAAAGAAATGCAGTGTTCCTGCAGGCGGTGCACTTGCGGTTGACAGAGACAAATTTTCCGCAATGGTTACGGAAAAAATAAAATCTCATCCGCTTATAAAAATCGAATGTAGGGAAGTAACGCAGATCCCCGAGGGTAACGTAATCGTTGCCGCAGGTCCGCTTGCTTCGGATGCTTTGGCAGAGGATATCAAGAATCTCTGCGGCGGTTCGCTCAGCTTTTTTGATGCGGCGGCACCAATCGTAACAGATGAAAGCATCGACAAGACCTGTGCATTCACTCAGTCGCGTTATGACCGTGGCGGTGAGGACGATTACCTCAACTGCCCGATGAATAAGGAAGAGTACGAAACTTTTTACAACGAGCTTGTCAATGCTGAATCAGCAGAGCTGCATTCTTTTGATAAGAAAAAGGGAGTTTACGAAGGCTGTATGCCGATCGAGGTTATGGCTTCGCGCGGAGCGGATACAATGCGCTTCGGACCTCTTAAGCCCGTCGGATTGCGCGACCCGAGAACGGGACATAGACCGTGGGCGGTGCTTCAGCTCAGAAGAGAAGATGCAAGCGGAACAATGTACAACCTCGTAGGATTTCAGACGAATCTCAAGTTCGGCGAGCAGAAGAGAGTTTTCTCTTTGATTCCTGCCCTTAAAAATGCCGAGTTTATCCGCTACGGCGTTATGCACAGAAACACTTTCATCGACTCACCCCGCCACCTTAACAGCGATTTCTCCTTCAGAGGCAGAAAAGGCTTGTATTTTGCAGGACAGATTACGGGCGTTGAGGGCTACATGGAATCTGCGGCGGCAGGTATTCTTGCAGGTCTTAATATGGCAAGGTATCTTAAGGACGAAGAACCGATCAAGCTTCCCGACATAACAATGCTCGGTGCACTTTCAAACTACATCAGTAACGAAACGGTTACGAATTTCCAGCCGATGGGAGCAAACTTCGGTATACTTCCTCCCCTCGGTGAAATAATAAAAGATAAAAAATTACGCTACGAAGCTCTTGCACAAAGGAGCCTCGATTATTACCAAAATAATACAACTCTCTGTAGAAAGGAGAGGTAAACAATGAAAACGAATATCAAGGATCTGCAGAATAAGCTCGGATATACTTTCAAGGATGAAGCTTTGCTTCTGCGTGCGCTGTCACATTCATCCTACGTCAACGAAAACCATTCTGCAGGCGAGTCAAACGAGAGACTTGAATTCCTCGGTGACTCAGTTTTAGGACTTGTTACGGCAGAAAATTTCTTTAAAAATTATAAAACTCTTCCCGAAGGAGAGCTTACAAAGCTCAGAGCGGCAACTGTCTGCGAAAAATCACTTGCAGGCTTTGCAAAGCAGCTCGACCTCGGCAGATATCTCTTGCTCGGCAAGGGCGAAATCCTTACGGGCGGAAGAGAACGTCCGTCAATCCAGGCAGACGCTTTCGAAGCAATTATTGCTGCGATCTACCTTGACGGCGGTATGGAAGAGGCAAGAAAGTTTGTGCTCAAATACATCGAAGAAGCGATCCGCCACCAGCAGTCAATCAAGGATTACAAGACTATGCTTCAGGAAGTCGTTCAGCGAAATCCGGGCGAGATTGTTGAATATGTTCTGGCAGGCGAAACAGGACCTGACCACGACAAACGTTTTGAAGTTGAAGTTCATCTTAATTCAAACGTTATCGGCAGGGGAATCGGCAAAAGCAAGAAGCGTGCCGAGCAGGAGGCTGCAAGGGAAGCCTTGGAGCTTATGGGACTGTGAGGCATATAAACGTTGCGCTGTTTGTACCGCATGAGGGTTGCCCGAACCAATGCTCATTCTGCAATCAGCGTGCAATTTCAGGCCATAAAACTCAGGTAAAGCCGTCCGACGTTGATTCTGCCGTAGAGGTTGCAATGAACAATCCCGACAGCAAAGGCGGAGAAATAGCTTTTTTCGGCGGTAGCTTCACCGCTATCGACAGAGAAACAATGGTTTCGCTTCTGGAGTCTGCTTATAAGCACGTTGCAGACGGAAAATTTAAAGGAATCCGCGTTTCTACCCGTCCCGATGCTGTGGATGAAGAAATCTGCAGTATTCTTAAAAAATACGGTGTAACGGCGGTTGAACTCGGCGCGCAGAGCCTCGACGACAACGTGCTGATGCTCAACAGAAGAGGTCATACGGCTGACGACGTTGCAAAAGCGACAAAACTTCTTCAGAAAGAAGGCTTCGAAACGGGACTTCAGATGATGACGGGGCTTTACGGCTCAACTGATGAGGACAGCATCGAAACAGCGAGGAAGATAATTGAACTGCATCCCGACACCGTGCGTATTTATCCGACGGTTGTTCTCGAAAAAACTCAGCTTTGCGAACTTTACCGAAGCGGAGAATATCAGCCCCAGGATGTTGAAAGTGCCGCAGAGCTTTGCGCGGTCTTGCTTGAAATGTTCGAAGAAGCTAAGATAAAAGTTATCCGAACGGGACTTCATTCAGGCGGCGACGTTGAGGGTGAATTCGTTGCAGGTGCTTATCATCCTGCGTTCAAAGAAATCTGCGAAAGCAAGATTTACCTGAAAAAAGCGATGGAGTTTATCCGTCAGAACAAAATCCCTGAGGGGAAAATCGAAATCCGTGTGAACCCAAAAGCTGTTTCGCAGATGACGGGACAGAAAAAAGCGAATATTCAGGCACTTAAAAAGCTCGGATATGACGCTAAAGTCACAGTGGATGAAAGTATTGAAAAATACAAAGTTTACATATTAAGGAATGAAACATTATGAGATTAAAAGCACTCGAAATGCAGGGCTTCAAATCGTTCCCGGACAAGACCGTTTTTAATTTTAATCACGGAATGACAGCTGTTGTCGGACCTAACGGTTCGGGCAAGAGTAATATTGCCGACGCTGTACGTTGGGTTCTCGGTGAGCAGTCAACGAAAAATCTCCGCGGTTCAAAAATGGAAGACGTTATCTTCGGCGGAACAAAGATCCGTAAGGCACTCGGATTTGCGGAAGTTACCCTGAAGCTTGATAACTCAGACAGAACGCTCAATAACTGCGACAAGGACGAGGTTTCGGTAACCCGCCGTTACTACCGTTCAGGCGAAAGCGATTATATGCTCAACGGTGCTGTTGTGCGTCTTCGCGATATCCACGAGCTGTTTATGGATACAGGTCTCGGCCGTGACGGTTATTCTCTTGTCAGCCAGGGACGTATCGCAGACCTTATTTCTTCAAAGTCGGGTCAGCGCCGTGAAATGCTTGAAGAGGCGGCAGGAATTTCGCACTTCCGTTACCGCCGCAACGACGCAAACAGAAAGCTTGCGCAGGCGGAAGAAAATCTTATCCGTTTAAGGGATATTCTTGCAGAGCTTGAAGGCCGTGTCGGACCTTTGAAGGTGCAGAGCGAAAAGGCACAGAAATTCCTTGTTCTTGCTGCTGAGAAAAAGGAGCTTGAAATCGGACTCTGGCTCAACACAATTGAGACTTCGAAAACGAAGCTCCGCGAGCAGGAGAATAGGCTTTCCGTAGCTCAGGCACAGTACGACGGTATCGAAGCCGCACTCAATGTCATCGAGCAGGATACTGAAAATATCTTTGCAAAAAGTCAGGAAATTACCGTTCAGATTGACAATATCCGTCAGAACGCAACTGCATACGAAGAGCAGGCAGTGCATATCGATGGTGAAATTTCTGTTGAGAAAAATACAATTCTTCATAACAATCAGACGATCGAACGTATCCGCCGCGATATGACGGATGCCGCAGACAGCGAAAAAGGTCTCAGCAATGAAATCGAAGAATCCAAGAAAGAAATTGACGATTTGCTCAATGAAATTGCTTCCAAAAAGCAGGAGCTTGACCTTGCCGCGACAGATATTGCACAGGCGAGACTCGAAAACAGCGAGTTTTCGGATAAAATTGCCGACCTTTCGCAGAAGATTACGGAAATTACAACCAAAATTGCCGACAAGCGAATTGAAGAAACAACAGCAAACTCTTCAATCGAAGAAATTATGGGTCGCGTAAGCAATATCGAAGGTGTTCTTTCAACAAGAAACGGCTACATAACGGAACTTGAAGGCAAGAAAAACGAATGTCAGGCTGAGCTTGACAAGCTCAACGATGAAGCAACGCAGATTATGAATGCTGTTTCGGGCTACAGCCTCCGTATGCAGAACCGTGAGGAAAAGGCTGAAAAACTCAAGGGCGAAATTGATGCCCGCGGACTTGACATTCTTCAGAAAAAAGATAAAATCCGTATTCTTGATGATATGGAAAAGAATATGGAAGGTTATTCGGGCGCAGTTAAGGCGATTGTCCGTGAGGCAAAGGGCGGTATGCTCCGCGGTATTCACGGCCCGTTGTCACAGCTTATCAACGTAAGCGACAGATATGCCGTTGCTGTTGAAACAGCTCTCGGTGCCGCAATACAGAACATTGTTACGGACAATGAAAACGATGCAAAACGTGCGATCAACTTCCTTAAAGAAAAGAAGAGCGGACGTGCAACATTCCTTCCGTTAACGGCAATCAAGGCAAAGCCTTTTACAGAGAAGGGTCTTGACGACAGTTACGGATTTATTGATATGGCTGATCAGCTTCTTGATTTTGAGCCGAAGTATGCCGAGGTTATCAAATCACTTCTCGGCAGAACTGCAGTCGCAGAAGATCTCGACAGTGCAATCGTTATTGCAAAGAAGTACGACTATCGTTTCAAGATCGTTACTCTTGACGGTCAGGTCGTTAACGCAGGCGGTTCAATGACGGGCGGTTCGCGCGGACACAATGCAGGTATCCTTAGCCGAGGCAACGAAATGGATAAGCTCAAGGCTCAGGTTGCCGAGCTTACGGAACAGCAGCAGATAAGCCAGGAAGAGTATAAGAAGCTCAGCGAAGAGCTTTCACTCGTCAAGGCGGACCTTGATGCTTCTCAGGCTGACCTTAAGCGTACACAGGAAGATGTTATCCGTAAGGAAAGTGAAATTTCCCTTATCGACGGTAAGCTCGACACTGCAAATGCGGCGCTTGAAGAGCTTCGCCGTGAAAAGCAGAATGCAAACCTACGTATCAGCGACCTTGAGGAGCTCAAAGCAAAGGCACAGGCCGAAATTGACGAGTTCAACAAGGAGTTGGGTTCCTTGCAGGCTGACCTTGACGTTGTTACACACGGCAGAGAACAGCTTGAAGAAAAGCGCGAAAATCTTTCACAGCTTGAAGCAAGAATCAATCTTGAAATCCTTGCTTTTGAAAAGGATATCCAGGCTCGCCGTGAGGCTGTCGATCTTCTTATCCGCCGTATGGCAAGCCATGAGGGCAAGCTCGACGACCTTAACGAAGAGATTGCAGTAATCGAAAAAGCAAACAAAGAAATTGAAAATAAAATCATAGAGCTTGAAAATAAAGCGGCTGAACTCCGTTCAATGGGCGCACAGTCCAAGGGCGACGTTGAAGCGCTTATCAAAGAGCGAACCGAATGCGATGCCGCGAGCGCAAAGCTCCGTGCTGAGGAACGTGAAAAGAACTCAGAACGTGAGAAAATCAGCGGCGAGCTTGCTCGTCTTGAAGAGCGTAAGGAAACAATGCTCAAGCAGCTTGACGATGCAATCAACAAGCTTTACGACGAATATCAGCTTACAAAGAGCGAAGCTGAGGCAATGAACATTGTCATTGATGACTACCAGAAAGCTCACCGTACATTGCAGGAAATCAAGGGCAAGATCCGTGCCCTCGGCAGTGTCAACGTCGGAGCGATCGAAGAATATGCAGAAGTTTCTGAACGTTATGCATTTATGAAAGAACAGCTTGATGATATTGAGCGTTCGCGTGAGGAGCTTAACCGTCTTATCGGTGACCTTACGGGCAGAATGGCGGAACAGTTCAAGGAGCAGTTTGTAAGAATCAACAGCTATTTCGGCGAAACCTTTGTTGAACTCTTCGGAGGCGGTAAAGCCGAGCTTATTCTCGAAAATCAGCACGATGTTCTTGAATGTAACATCGAAATCAAGGTTCAGCCCCCGGGCAAGAATGTTCAGAACATTGACCTTCTTTCGGGCGGTGAAAAGGGACTTGCAGCGATTGCACTTCTCTTCTCAATCCTTAAGGTTTCTCCGTCACCGTTCTGTATCTTCGATGAGGTTGAAGCCGCACTTGACGACGTCAACGTTACCCGTTACGCTCAGTACGTACGCCGTATGACACAGAACACACAGTTCATTCTCATCACCCACAGACGCGGTACGATGGAAGAAGCAGACGTTCTTTACGGTATCACAATGCAGGAGGAAGGCGTTTCAAAGATGCTCGAACTCCAGACAGCCGAAATGGCAAAGAAGCTTGGTATAACCTAAGAGGTGATTCAGGTGTTAAAACCTTTAACTTTCAGACAGTATACAACAAACGAATTAAAGCCGACAGGTTGGCTTAAAAATCAGCTCCGTATTCAGGCGGAAGGCCTTTCGGGCAACCTCGACAAAGTGTGGCCCGATATTCGTGACAGCGCGTGGATCGGTGGTATCTGCGAGGGCTGGGAACGAGTTCCTTACTGGCTCGACGGTTTCATTCCTCTTGCTTATCAGCTTGATGATGAAGAAATGATTGCAAGGGCGAAAAAGTATATCGATGCAATAATCGACCGTCAGCAGGATGACGGGTGGATTGCACCGTGTCCGCGTGAAAAACGCAATGAATATGACGTGTGGGCAGTTTTTCTCATCTGCAAGGTGCTTGCACTTTACGCAGACTGTGCCAAGGACGAAGAAAAAATTCAACCCGTAATTTATAAGGCGCTGAAAAATCTTGACCGTCACATTGAAAGTAACATTCTCTTCGATTGGGCGGCGGCAAGGTGGTTTGAGTGTCTTGTTCCTCTTGCGTGGCTTTATGAAAGACAGCCCGAGGATTGGATGCTCGACCTTGTGCAGAAGCTTGAAATTCACGGTGTGGATTACGAAAAGCTTTTTGCTGATTGGCGCTATGCTGAAAGACGAGAGCGTTGGAGCTTCCTTAACCACGTTGTAAATATGGGTATGATGATAAAAGCATATGCGCTTCTTTCTCGTTTTACGGGCAAAGATCCGAACGTGTTTGCGAAAAGATCGATGGCAATTCTGCTTCGTGACCACGGAATGGCTTGCGAGCATTTTTCGGGTGACGAGTGTTTAAGCGGCAGAAGTCCGATTCACGGCGCAGAGTGTTGCTCCGTAACGGAAGCGATGTATTCCTACGAATGGCTTACGGCGATAACGGGCGATCCTTACTGGGCAGACAGACTTGAAAAAGCGGCATTCAATGCTTTACCCGCAACAATCAGCCCCGATATGTGGACTCACCAGTACGATCAGCTTTCAAATCAGGTTCAGTGCTCCGTTTTTCCGCAGGGCAAGCAACCCTTTGATACAAACTCTGAAGAATCGCATCTCTTCGGACTTGAACCGAATTATGGTTGCTGTACTGCAAACTTCAATCAGGGTTGGCCTAAGTTTGCAATGAGTACGTTTATGAAAGCTGAGGACGGAATTGCTGTTACGGCAATCGCTCCGTCGAAGCTGACAGACGGAAATATTACGGCGGAAATTGTTACAAACTATCCGTTTGAGGACGGATATTCAGTTGCTCTCAAAGCTGAAAAGCCGTGTGAAATCGCGCTTTATCTCAGAATTCCCGAGAGCGCAAAAAATGCTGAAATCAACTCAGTCACCGCGAAAGCAGGCTATAATAAAATAACCGTAAAGATTGAAAACGAAGTGGCAGTCAATGTAACCTTCGGCTTTGAAGCAAAACTTCACGAGCGTGACAACGATATGTACTGTGTCAGAAGAGGCAATCTTACATTTGCACTTCCGATAGGTGAAAGATGGGAAAAGAAAGAGTTTGTCCGTGATGGTGTTGAACGCAAGTTCCCGTACTGCGACTATGAGATTTATCCCACAACGGCATGGAATTATGCTTTTGCAGATGATAGTTTCGAAGTTACTTTCGATAAGGTTGGTGACGTTCCGTTTTCGCCCGAAGGTGCACCGATGAAGCTTAAAGCAAAGTTTGTGCCGATCGAGTGGAAACTCGTAGACGGAGCCTGTACCGAAGTGCCTGAAGCAAGAGAGGCGAAAGGCGAGGCAGAGGTTCTTGAAATGATACCTTACGGCTGTACAAACCTCCGAATGACGGAAATGCCGTTGGTAAAATAAATAATTATGTACAAGGTTTTGCAAAAAAAGATACAGCAGAGTGAATTCACTCTGCTGTAAATTTATTTTTGTTCCAGATATATTAATTTGCCCCACTGCCATTTTTTGTTTTTATTTAAATGGTATTTATCAGGTTCTCCTATATAAATAATATCATAATGCGACAGAACTTTTTTTAAAACAAGAATGTTTCCTTTTTTACCAAGAGTATAAAGATAGTTGAAAATCTCATCTTCCTCTGGGTGCCAATGAGTCAGTTGACCTTTCCAAGGAGAATCACTGATTATTTCAATGCAAGAATCATAACCATCGCAATACGCTTTTATATAAGCATTTTTATATAATCTCCAAATCAGGATTTCACCGTTCAATTCAGGAACAGAGTGTAAATCGGAAATCTTAAGAAGTTCGTTGTATATTTCTTTTGTAGACTTTGAATTACTCAAGGAATCACTACCTTTTCTTTAATAATACCACAACCAACCTTAAAAGTAAATTGAATAGTATTTTTGTTGAAGATTTTATCTAAATTTTCGCAATAAACTCTTGATACTTGCGACATTTTCTGCGATAATATACAGTGTATATTTATCTTGGGGTATAAGTGAAAAATCTATACCTTTTTAAGGAGCATTTAGTATGAGCAATTATGAAAAACTTGCGGAGTTGATGTTTCCGAACATAACAAAAACTCCTGAGGATTATGAAAAAATATATCCCGAAAGAGGTTTATCGGAGGGGGCAAGAGTTTCACGTTTTGCACCCAGCCCGACAGGTTTCCTCCACCTTGGCGGTCTTTTTGCTTCAATGGTTGCCCGCCTTACAACACGAGCAACAGACGACGGTGTTTTCATTCTCCGTATTGAGGACACGGACAAAAAGCGTGAGATCGAGGACGGAGTTTCTGCAATAATTCAGGGACTCAGCGATTTCGGAATGGAGCCTGACGAAGGTGTAATCGGCTTCAACGAAGAAAAGGGAAACTACGGTTCATATCAGCAGAGCCACAGAAAAGAAGTTTACCAGACGATTGCAAAATCGCTCGTTGAAAAAGGTATTGCTTATCCTTGCTTCTGTTCAGAGGACGAGCTTACTGCAATCCGTGCAGAGCAGGAAAAAGCAGGCACGGCAATTCAGGGTTATTTCGGTGAATGGGCAAAATGTCGCGACCTCAGCTTCGAGGAGCAGAAAGCCAACATCGAAGCAGGCAAACCGTTTACGGTACGTCTTCGTTCACCCGGAAGCCCCGACAACAGAATCAAGTTCGAAGACCTTATCAAGGGCAAAATCGAAATGCCTGAAAATATTCAGGACGTTGTCCTTCTTAAAACAGACGGTATTCCTACATACCACTTCGCACATGCAGTTGACGACCACTTTATGAGAACAACTCACGTTGTCCGCGGTGACGAATGGATTTCTTCTGTTCCGCTTCACATTCAGCTTTTCAAAGCCTGCGGATACAGAGTGCCGAAGTTTGCTCACATTTCACCGATTATGAAAGAGGACAACGGCGGTAAGCGTAAGCTTTCAAAGCGTAAGGATCCCGAAGCTTCCGTTTCTTTCTACACAGAAAGCGGTTATCCGAAGGAGAGCGTTATCGAATACCTTCTCACAATCGCAAACTCAAACTTTGAGGATTGGCGTAAGGTGAATAAGGATGCTCCGCAGTCAGCTTTCCCGTTCAACCTTAAAAAGATGAGCGCAAGCGGTGCTTTGTTCGACCTTAACAAATTAAACGACGTCAGCAAAAACGTAATTTCACTTATGACTGCTGAAGAAGTTTACGAAAGATCACTCACCTGGGCAAAGGCATACGACGAAGAGCTTTACAAGCTTTTGTCCGCAGACGAAGTTTTTGCAAAGGGTATCCTTTCAATCGACAGAGGAACAGCAAAGCCGCGTAAGGATATTGCAAAGTGGGACGAAATCAAGGATTACGTTTCATACTTCTATAACGACATCTATACTCCCGACTACACTCTTCCCGAAAATATTTCAAAGGAAGATGCAGCGGCAGTGCTCGAAGCTTACCTTAAAGTTTTTGATGCCGAGGACGATAAGGACACCTGGTTCAACAAGATCAAGGATCTTTGCGAGCCTCTCGGCTTCACTCCGAACGTAAAGGAATACAAGAAAAATCCCGAAGCTTTCAAGGGACACGTCGGCGACGTTTCAACGGTTATCCGTATTGCGGTCACATCACGTCGCAACACTCCCGATCTTCATTCAATCATTGCTCTTCTCGGCAACGATGAAATCAAGGCAAGACTTGAAAGCGCACTTAAAGAATACAAATAAGAGGAGGAAATAAAAATGGAAGAAGAAATCAAAGTTTCCAATTTTATTCACGATTTTATAGACGAAGATCTTGAAAACGGAGTCAACACCAGAGTGCAGACCCGTTTCCCGCCTGAGCCGAACGGATATCTCCACATCGGCCACGCGAAGGCATTGTGCATCGACTTCAGCACAGCTGAAAAGTATAACGGTATCTGCAACCTTCGCTTTGACGACACTAACCCGTCAAGAGAAGATGTTGAATATATTGAGGCTATCAAGGAAGACATTCAGTGGCTGGGCTTCAAGTGGGAAAATATTTTCTATGCATCAGGTTATTTCGATTTCGTTTATGAATGTGCTCTCAAGCTCATTCAGGACGGCAAGGCTTATGTTGATGACCTTACTGCAGACGAAATCAGGGAATACAGAGGCACACTTACAGAGCCGGGTAAAGAAAGTCCGTACAGAAACCGTTCGGTTGAGGAGAATATGGATCTCTTCAAGCGTATGACAGACGGCGAGTTCGGCAACGGTGAAAAGGTTCTCCGCGCGAAGATTGATATGGCTTCACCGAACCTTAATATGCGTGACCCTGTTATTTACAGAATTTCACACGTTTCTCACCACCAGACAGGCGACAAATGGTGCGTTTATCCGATGTATGACTTTGCTCATCCTCTTTCAGATGCAAAGGAAAGAGTAACATATTCACTCTGTTCTCTTGAATTTGAAAACCACCGTCCTCTTTATAACTGGTTCCTTGAGCAGATCGGTTTCGACGAGCCTCCGCGTCAGATTGAGTTCGCACGTCTTAACATCAACTACTGTGTAACAAGTAAGAGAAAGCTCCTCGAAATGGTCAATAAGGGTATCGTTGCAGGTTGGGACGACCCGAGAATGATCACACTCTGCGGTATGCGCCGTCGCGGTTATCCTGCAGCAGCCGTAAGAGATTTCATAAGCAGAATCGGTGTTTCAAAGGCAGACAGCACAGTTGACTACGGCCTTATCGAAGCTTGTGTAAGAGACAACCTTAACCTCAACGCGCCGAGAGCTATGGCTGTTCTCAAGCCGCTTAAGGTTATTATTGATAACTATCCCGAGGGACAGTCAGAGGAGTTTGAAGTTGAGCTTCATCCCGATCATCCCGAGATGGGCACACGTAAGGTTGTTTTCTCACGTGAACTTTACGTTGAACAGGATGACTTTATGGCAGAGCCCGTGAAGAAGTACTTCCGTCTCTTCCCCGGAAACGAAGTTCGTTTCAAGAGCGCTTACTTTGTAAAATGTAATTCTTACGAAACAGACGAGGAAGGCAACGTTACCTGCCTTCACTGTACTTATGACCCCGAAAGCCGTGGCGGTAATTCACCCGACGGAAGAAAGGTTAAGGGCACAATCCATTGGGTTAACGCAAACGACTGCGTCAAGTGCGAAGCCCGTCTTTACGACAGACTCTTCAGCGCTGAGGAGCCGGGCAAAGAGCACGATTACGAAGAGGATCTTAACCCGAATTCACTTACGGTTATCGAAGACTGCCTTCTTGAGGGTGGCTTCGGCAACGTAAAACCGGGCGATACATTCCAGTTTATGCGTAACGGATATTTCTGTGTTGATAAGGATAGCACCGACGAAAAGCTTGTCTTTAACCGTACGGTAGCTCTTAATTCATCATGGGGTAAATAAAGGAGATTTTATATGAAAATCCTTAACAGAATTGTAACTTTCATTCTGGCTGTTGCAGTTTTCCCTGCAGCTGTTACAAGAATAATCATTCGAATTGTTATGACTCCCGGCGGCGTACTTTCCAGCGTTATGGGCGAAGCGGGAATTGAAGAAAACCTCAGTGTTATAAAATTTATCGACTACATTCAGCACGGCACACTGGATTTCCTTAAGGATCTTTTTGTTCTGGAAAACCTGCCGTTGGAAGTAAATGCCGTTAAAGGCTGGCTTTTTGCTTCGGGCGCAATGCTTGCGTTGGCGCTTCTGATTGCTCTCACCATAATGGGATGTGCACTTTTCACCCAGGCACACAAAACAGTTATGGGTCTTAGCGCAGGTGGTGCACTTTCGTGCTTCCTTGCAATGTCGTTCTTCTCCAATTTTGCCGCACCTTTCGTTGAAGGTAAGGTTGATATCGGCGGAATCCTCGGCCAGAGTATGGAAGGCGCAGAAGGCATTATGGGCACGATTCTGACTTCGCTTATTTCAGGCTCGGTTGAAATCAACGTCTTCCAACTCGGCAACGCAGTTGTGACAATGGCTTTGCTTTTTATCGGAATTTTGTTCTGGACTTTTGCTTATTATATAACGCTTCCTGCCGAAGCCAAAGCAGCAATCAAGAATCCTCCGGCAAAAGAGAAAAAGGTGAAAACAAAGAAAGAAAAAACAAGCAACTAATGAAAAAAACGACCTCAAACGAGGTCGTTTTTCTTGTTGCCCGGAAGTCTTACGGAGCATTTAACCGTATTTTATTATGCTTTTTCAGCGTCTGACAAATTGAAATTACCGTAAACCTTTAATGTAATACAGCAATGGATGAGTAAAGAGACGAAAGGCGCAAAAACACGCTGTTCGTACACAAGTCGGTCATTGAGAAACAGTTGTATTCCATATGGATTGCACATATCCTAATCTTCAACACGGATATAGACCATATTTTTGTCATCGTGAGAAACAAAGGGCGTTTGCGTAAAAGTTGAGATTCTCATTTAATCACTCTCCTTGGACAAGTACCGATTAAATTATACTAAAAACAAAGAGAAAAAAAGCAACCCTTTAGAAGAAAAACAGAAAAAAGCAGCCGTACGAGAACGGCTGCCTGAAACAGTATTGTGTTATTAAGCCTATATGCCTTTATTGGTATCGGATTAATAGTTTTCTTTTCTCATCTCGAAGTAGCTCTGCGGATGGTTGCATACGGGGCAGACTTCGGGAGCTTTTTTGCCGATTACGAGGTGACCGCAGTTGCGACATTCCCACATAATTTCTTCGCTCTTCTCGAACACGGCCTTCATCTCAACATTGTTAAGAAGTGCACGGTAACGCTCTTCGTGAGATTTTTCGATAGCAGCAACAGCTCTGAACTGAGCAGCGAGGTCAAGGAAGCCTTCTTCTTCAGCGTCTTTTGCAAAGCGGTCATACATATCTGTCCACTCGTAATTTTCGCCTGCAGCTGCCGCAGCAAGGTTTTCTGCTGTGTTACCGAGAGCACCAAGAGCCTTGAACCAAAGCTTTGCGTGTTCTTTTTCGTTGTTTGCAGTCTGCTCAAAGATGGCAGCGATCTGCTGATAGCCTTCCTTCTTTGCTACGCTTGCAAAATAAGTGTACTTGTTTCTTGCCTGAGATTCACCTGCAAAAGCTTCCATAAGGTTTTTCTCAGTTTTTGTTCCTTTATACATAACAAACTCTCCTTTTATTTTATTTAAAGCGGAAATCTTACCGTGATCTCTCCGCTTGTTAACGTAATCGTTTTTCCGTTCTCGTTTACAACGAGGCCGCCGTTTTTGTCGATATCGACGGCTTGAGCTTTGTGCGCAATGTTATTCTGAAAATAAGTTATTTCTTTGCCGATGACATTGGATTTTTCCCTGTATTCATCAATGTAATCGTCGGGATTTTTAAAAATCAATTCTGAAATATTGTTTGCAATTTCTGCCGCTAAAATGTTGCGGTCAATTCTTTTTCCGAGCGAGGTTGCAATATCCTTGATTTCGTCAGGGAAATCAACCGTCGAAATGTTAATACCTATGCCGACGATGAGCTTCGTGATAACGCCGTTTTCACTGACCGACTGAACAAGTATTCCGCAAGCTTTTCGGTTTTCAATATAAATGTCGTTTACCCATTTTATTTTCACGTCAAGGTCGGTTATCTTTTTTATCGCTCTTGAGCAGGCGACGGCAACAGCGCAGGTAACACCCGCAAACTCCGCCGTAGGCGACGAAACAGGAAAAACCATTGAAAAGTAAAGTCCGCTTCCTTTCGGAGAAAAAAAGCTTTTTCCCTGGCGTCCTCTTCCGTTAGTTTGCCCGTCAGCAACGACAAGAATACATCCGTCATTTGTTTTGCAAAGTTCTTTTGCAACGTCGTTCGTTGAAGTGACTGTGTCGTAAACAAAAACAGATACAGAATCCTTTATCAATGAACTTAGTTTTTCTTGGTCGAGCATCTTTTATCCTCTTTTTCTGCTTATGGTAAAATAATATCACAAACTTTTTAACTATACAAGCACTAGAAAAAATTTTTTGAATAGAATATACTATATTGTTTACGGAGGTCAGGGTGATGATCAGCAACTGCTTCTACTACGGTGTGTATTCGCCGAAAGGATTCTATTCTCTTGCTTCAAGGCCGAATTTTTCAGCACCGAAAGAATATATTGTGAAAGGATATTCGCTTTCAACGAAGCAGAAGCTTTTTGATTGCATTAAAAATGAGCTTGATAAAAGAGGGCAAAGCTATATCGACTTTCGCGCGGACGAAAGAAGTATTGGCATTTACAGCAGTGACGCGGGATTCAGAATAATTGACGGTACATATGAAACACTTACATACAGCGCAGAGCTTTTTGATTTAAACAATGATGAAGAAACCGAGAAAGTAAAAGAGTGTATTCTTCACCGCGAAGAGGCGGTGAAGCGCGCGCAACGCTTCCTTTGTGCTTGCCGTTGTATAATAAACGATATGGAACGTATTGAAACAGCGGATATGGATTTCGGCAAAATCAACCGTTATTCTTCACGTCTTTGGACGTCAACGGGAGGAAAACTCAAGGGAAGCATCGGCACGGAGCATAAACGGTTTGTAACGTGCTTCACTCCTGACGGGGTAGAGCTTAATATGGAAGCTTTTGATATTTACTGCGATAATATAACCGTAATCTGTGACCGGACGGGAGCTTGCGCAAGAAGAATTGTGGACAGGGTACGACGCTATGCGCTGAGTGCTGGGTACGATGTAATAAGCTGCCTGTGTCCGTTGAATATTGAAAAAGGGGCAGAGCACCTGATAATTCCCGAATTGGGATACGGGATTTTTGTTTGTAAGCATTTTCATAAAGCGGATTTTGAAAAATGCCGTAAAGTTTCTTCAAAGCGGTTTATGATTGAATCCGAAGCTGAAACAAAAAGGCGTATGGATTTCAGCTTCAAAGCATATAAAAGGCTGATGCAGGAAGTTTTTTCTTCACTTGAAACAGTAAGCTTGTACGATAAAGCGCTTGAAAATCATATTGTCAGGAATTTTCAGGAAGAGAGTATTGGTAATGTTTTACAAAAGCTTTTTGCCCGTTGAAAAAAATGTATCAATATGATATAATATAAAAAAGGGGGCATTTATTATGAAAAGAATTATTGCATTAATAATGACTTTTATTGTATGTCTGTGTTCAACAACTGTTGCGTTTGCAGTTGAGAACGAGGATATTATAATTATGAGAGGCGATACAAACGGTGACGGCACAGTCAATTCGAGTGATGCTCTTGCTGTTTTGCGCTATGCGGTAGGTTATGAAGTGAAAATGGATCCTTATTGGGGAGACCTTACCGGTGACAATAACATCAATTCATCGGATGCACAGCGTATTCTCAAAATTGCCGTAGGCTCGGATGAACCTGCAATGTATTCGAATGCGGAAGCTCTTAAGTTTTATTCGGATGCTCTTGTGGCTTCTTTTAAGGCAACCAAAAAAATCACATTTACCGGTGAATATTCTTCAAAATTAAAGAACAAAGATAATGCTGAAGATTTTGTAGAAATTTACGATGATTACGAATTAGAGTTTTTATATGAAAACGGAGTGGATGAAGAGGGCTACAGGGCTAGTGATATCTGCCCGTTGCCTCTTATTCCGATTGATGCTGTTTCGCGTGTATTCATAACTGAGGACGGAATTGACGGAAACGGATATTATTTGTCTATCGACTTGAAAGGTGAGTCAGCAGATTACGACAATCCTGTTCCTGAAAACATTTTCAATTATGCAGGCGATTATGCTGACTGCACAGTATGCGGTCTTGAAGAAGCAGGTTATTACGTTGATGATGCTACAGCTAATTTCCCGATTACGACAGTTTCAGTATGCATTAATTGGGATGGATATGTCACATCAATTCAGTCAGAGATTCCGTTTACACTGAATATGTCGATCTGTGATCCTGACGGAAACCACTACATTGATGCAGTTGAAAACGGAAAGATAAATAATTTCTATATATTTGAGTATTAATCAAAAAGCGGAGTGCGTTGAGCACTCCGCTTTTATCAATCAAATTTAAACGAGCCTGAAAGCAAGGTTACGGAATCTTTGTCAACAGTGAGCAATCCGCCGTCGGTTGTCGCTGTTTTTTTTGTTCCGTCTTCAAACCATATTGTACACGGACACTTCACAACCGAAGTCACAAAGGATACGTGACCTGCCATTACCGCAAGCTCGCCCTCTGTTCCGCGCACGTCAAGTTTTGTAATTTCATCGCAGAATTTGTTCCCGTCAGGGGAAGCGACTGTAAGCTTGAATGTATTCATAAGTTTACGCCTTCTTCGCTTTTTCTACAGCTTCGTCGATTGTACCGACAAACAAGAAAGCAGACTCGGGCAAATCGTCGTGTTTGCCTTCAATGATTTCCTTGAATCCGCGGATTGTTTCGCTGATCGGAACATATTTGCCGGGGAAGCCTGTGAATTTTTCGGAAACGTCGAACGGCTGAGAAAGGAAACGCTGAATCTTTCTTGCTCTCTGAACAAGGAGCTTATCCTCGTCTGAAAGCTCGTCCATACCCATAATCGCGATGATATCCATAAGCTCGTTGTAACGCTGAAGAATACGCTGAACCTCTTTTGCAACCTCGTAATGCTCCTTGCCGACGATTTCGGGGGAGAGGATACGGCTTGAAGATTCAAGCGGATCAACTGCAGGGTAGATACCCTGAGAAGCAATGTTTCTTGCAAGAACCGTTGTTGCGTCAAGGTGAGCGAATGTTGTTGCGGGAGCAGGGTCCGTAAGGTCATCGGCAGGCACGTAAACAGCCTGGATGGATGTGATTGAACCCTTCTTTGTGGATGTGATTCGCTCCTGCAAAGCACCCATTTCAGTAGCAAGCGTCGGCTGATAACCAACGGCTGAAGGCATACGGCCGAGAAGGGCTGAAACCTCACTACCTGCCTGTGTGAAACGGAAAATATTGTCAATAAAGAGAAGAACGTCCTGACCCTCATTGTCACGGAAATATTCAGCCATTGTAAGACCTGAAAGTCCGACTCTCATTCTTGCTCCCGGCGGCTCATTCATCTGGCCGTAAACGAGAGCTGTGTTCTGAAGAACGCCTGACTGCTTCATTTCGTTGTAAAGATCGTTACCTTCTCGTGTTCTTTCACCAACGCCCGTGAAAACAGAAATACCGCCGTGCTGTTTAGCGATGTTATTGATAAGCTCCATGATAAGAACTGTTTTACCAACACCTGCACCGCCGAAAAGACCGATTTTACCACCCTTTGAGTAGGGGCATATAAGGTCGATAACCTTGATGCCTGTTTCGAAAATCTCCGCGCTTGTGGCAAGCTCGTCGTAATCGGGAGCGTTACGGTGAATGTTCCAACGTTCTTCCGTCTCGGGCGTCGGCTGATTGTCAACTGCATCACCGAGTACGTTGAAAATTCGGCCGAGTGTCTCTCTGCCGACGGGAACGCTGATCGGAGCGCCTGTATCCGTAACGTCAATACCACGCTGAAGACCGTCTGTTGAAGACATCGCAATACATCTTGCAGTGTTGTCACCGATATGCTGCGCAACCTCAACGGTCAGAACTCTTTCGCCGACGGGGATTGTAAGAGCGTTGTGAATCGCAGGCAATTCTCCCTCGTTGAACTTAACGTCAACAACGGGACCCATTACCTGAGTAACTTTACCTGTATTTGAAATACCCAACTGTATCACCTCGTATCAGTTGCCGCTGCCGGCAACAATTTCTGTAATCTCCTGCGTGATTGCACCCTGTCTTGCGCGGTTGTATTCAAGCTGGAGATCACTGATCATCTGCTGTGCATTCTTCTCTGCGGAGTCCATTGCCATTCTTCGTGCGGCAACTTCGCTTGCAAAGCTTTCTCGTGCACAGATCGTTATCATTCCCGCAACGTATTCACGTGCAACATTGTTAAGAACGGTAAGATTGTCCGGCTCAAAAACAATGCCTGAAACGTCTTCGCGGTCGCTTTTTTCAAACGGGAGAATCCATCTGATATATGCTTCCTGCGACATTACGGACTGATATCTTGTAGAAATAATTCCG
The DNA here is from genome assembly GCA_017625835.1 of Clostridia bacterium. GTDB lineage: Bacteria > Bacillota > Clostridia > Oscillospirales > Acutalibacteraceae > CAG-488. The sequence continues at coordinate 16,557 of JAGAKF010000099.1, read as the reverse complement.
AGTTTATCAAACTTTCCTTCGGCAAAATCCTTGCAAAGCATATCCGCAAGCTCGGCGGCCTCGTCAAAAGAAAAACTTTCGGAAGAATTGATCGGTTTATTATATTTTTCGCAGGCGCGCTTGCCGATCGGGATAATTTCCGCGTCGGAGTAAGAAGCCGCAAGACGGAAAACATTTGCGTTGTATCCGCCTGCAAGGCCTCTGTCGCCTGCAATAACAATTATTCGTGTTCTTTCGGTGTCACGCACCTGCATATAAGGGCTTTTAAGGCTTTCTCTGTCTGCGGCAAGGATAGAAATTGTGTCCTCAAGTGCCTTGCAGTAGTCACGACCCTTTTGCATTGCCTCGTTAGCCTTACGGATCTTCGACGAAGCAACAAGTCCCATCGCCTTGGTAAGCTGCATGGTGGACGTAACACTCTTTATGCGAACACGTAGAGTTTTTGTGTTTCCTGACATAATGAATTACACCTGCATTTCAGCGAGAATGGACTTAAGAGCTTCTTCGTCTGCTTCGTCGTAGTATCCTGCTTCAATTCTTTCAAGCCAGGAACCGTATTTGTTCTCGAGCAAAGCGAAAAGTCCTGCTTCGTAATCACGAACGCCTGAAACAGGCACACTGTCAAGATATCCCTTGATAACAGCGTAAACGATTGCGACCTGACAGCCTACGCGAACGGGAGCATTTCTGCCCTGTTTAAGGACTTCAACGATTCTTTCACCGAGAGCAAGACGGGCCTTTGTATCTGCGTCAAGGTCGCTTCCGAACTGTGCGAAGGACTGAAGCTCACGGTACTGTGAGTAGAGAAGCTTGAGTTCACCTGAAACCTTTTTCATACCTTTAAGCTGAGCCGAACCACCAACACGGCTAACGGAGATACCCGGGTTGATAGCAGGCATAATGCCCGAATGGAAAAGTTCTGTTTCTAGGAAAATCTGTCCGTCTGTAATTGAAATAACGTTTGTCGGGATATATGCTGAAACGTCGCCTGCCTGAGTTTCGATAATCGGGAGGGCAGTGATTGAACCTCCGCCGTATTCGGGAGCAACGCAGGCTGCACGCTCAAGAAGACGTGAATGAAGGTAGAAAACGTCACCGGGGTAAGCTTCACGTCCGGGAGGGCGGCGGATAAGAAGAGAAAGTGCACGGTAAGCAACGGCGTGCTTGCTCAGATCATCATAGATGATAAGAACATCCTTGCCCTGCTCACGGAAATACTCTGCCATTGCGCAACCGCTGTACGGTGCGATGTACTGCAACGGTGCGCTTTCGGATGCACTTGCACAAACAATGATAGTGTTTTCCATTGCGCCGTTACGAAGAAGCTCGCTTGCAAGCTGTGCAACGGATGTGCTCTTCTGTCCGATAGCGACGTAGATACAGATAACGCCTGTATCCTTCTGGTTTATGATTGTATCGATAGCGATTTCAGTTTTACCTGTCTGTCTGTCACCGATGATAAGCTCACGCTGACCGCGACCGATGGGAATCATACTGTCGATAGCCTTGATACCTGTCTGCAAAGGAACGCTTACGCTTTCACGCTCGATAATTCCGGGAGCCTCAGACTCAAGGGGACGTGTGCCGCTGTATTCAATCGGTCCTTTGCCGTCAATCGGTTCACCGAGAGCATTGACAACTCTTCCGAGAAGAGCTTCGCCAACGGGAACAGAAAGAACTTTGCCTGTTCTGTGAACCGTTGAACCTTCACGGATGTCGTTTTTATCGGAAAGAACTGCGACTGAAACTGTTTCTTCCTCAAGGTTCTGGGCAACGCCGAAACTGCCGCCTTCAAATTCAAGCAGCTCGTTTGCCATACAGTTGCGAAGTCCGTAAACACGGGCGATACCGTCACCGACAAGGATAACCTTGCCCGTTTCTGTCATATCGATCTTCGCCTTGTAGTTTTTTATCTGATTTTTAATTATATTACTGATTTCTTCAGGTCTGTTCATCCGATAATCACATCCTTAACTTCGCTAAGGCGGTGCTTAATGCTTCCGTCGAAGGTTTTACCTTCAACTTCGATTTTGATTCCGCCAATTAAAGATTCATCAATAATGTAAACCGCCTCGACGTTTTTACCCGTAACCTTTGAAAGCTTCAGGCAGATATTCTTCTTCTGTTTATCGTCAAGGGGAACTGCCGAATAAACCTCGGCAACGGTTGTTGAAGAAAGCTCCATTACGAACTTTCCGAATTCTTCAATACAACCCATAAGCGTACGCGTTCTTCCGTTTTCACAAAGGATTTTAAGGAAAGACACTACGTTTTCGGGGAAACCTTCACCGAAGGCTTCGTCAATAGCCTGTACTCTTTCGGGAAGAGGGATTGCAGGAGAGCAAAGAAAATCAATGTATTCAGGGTTTTCTTCGACAACACTCTTTACAGTATTAAGGGCGCAGGAATATTCTTCGACTGCGTTGTCCTCAACGGCAAGGGTAAAGAGTGCCTCTGCATACTCTCTGTCAGTTTGCATCATTTTCATCACCTATACTTTCGATAAATGAATCAATGAAATGCTTGTGGTCGTCTGCAGAAACTTCACGTTCAAGCATTTTTTCGGTAAGAAGTGAGGAAACCTCGACGATTTCCTTCCTGATACCGTCCTCTGCTTTTTTACGCTCAAGGACAGCGTCGTTTTCTGCCTGACGGACAATACCTTCAGCCTTCTGCTTTGCCTGAGCGATGATTTCTTTTTCGCGCTCGTTGGCAATGCTTACGGCATTTTTGATAACTCCGTCGGCTTCTTCTTTTGCGCCGCGAAGCTTTTCTTCATATTCGTTCTGTGCAGAAACAGCTTTTTCCTTTGCTTCTGAAGCAGCGTCATAATCACCCTGAATAGTATTCTGACGCTGCTCAAGCATTTTCTTGACAGGCTTGTATAAAAATTTTTTAACCATCAGAAACAGCAGAACAAGGTTTGCAAGTGATGCAAGAATCTGCCATATATTGACGGAAATAACGTCTAAACTCTGCATAAGTTTTCACTCCGATTAGTTCGGTTAAAATTAAAGAGCCTTGATTGTTTCAACAAGAAGGTCAACAAGAAGGTTCGGTGCAACGAAGATGAGAAGGATTGCGATAACAAGAGCGTAAAGACCTGTTGTTTCCGCAACAGCACAACCCATAAGCATTGTTGTTGTAACTGAACCTTTGCTTTCGGGCTGACGGCCGATAGCTTCACAAGCTTTTGCAACAGCGTTACCTTCACCGATACCGGGGCCGATACCTGCGATCATAGCCAAACCTGCGCCCAAAGCACAGCAACCTAAAATAATACCAATTGCGAGTTCCATATTTTTTCCTCCGTTTTAAAATATAGTTTAGTTTTTATTTTTAGCACGTTTACGTGCTTTTCGCTTTTCATATTCTTCAGCAGGGAAGCCGCCTGCGATGTAAAGCATCGTAAGCATTGCAAAAATGAATGCCTGCAGACAACCGCTGAAGATGTCGAGATAGATTGAAAGAACTGCGGGAATACCGACCTGAAGAAGAGGCATATCTGCAAGGAAGCCTGGAAGCCAGCCGAGCAGCTTTGCCGAAAGTCCTGCAAGTGCAGAACACAGAAGAGCGGAAATAACTGAGCCCGAAAGCACGTTACCGTAATGACGGAAAGCCATTGAAATAGGTGTTGCGATCTCTCCGATAACATTCAACGGAGTAAGAAAAGCAACGGGCTCCGTAAAACCCTTGAGGTAATAAAGCGGTCCGCACTTCATTTTATAGTAAGTAATGAGAATGAAGACGAGTATTGCCCAACCTGCTACAATGTTGATGTCCGAAGTCGGTGCGAACAAACCGAAAAGAGAAAGAAGGCTGGAAACAGCGGAAAGCGCCATAATTGCGATAATAAAAGGGGAGTAAGCGCTGAAGTAGCTGCCCATATTTTCTTCAACAAGATTATCGACTTTTTCAACAATCATTTCTGCGAAGTGCTGTCTTTTAAGCTCAATTTTCTCGCTTATGCCGTGCGTAATGAAAAGGCAGAAGAAAAGGATCACGATGAGGGCGATTGCCGAATTCACCTGAGATTCCGTGATTACAAAATTCTGCAACGGCATCGGAATTTCAAAAAATATCTTTGCACCCGTGATGGTGATTCCCTCGGTAGCGGGATCAGTAAGCACCTGAAGCACGATACCGAAAACGATCGGAAGTATCATCATCGCGATATAAACAGCATCAACAATTTTAAACCTGAGGCTTTTTGTATTCAATTTTTCATCACCTCTTAAGTATTGTTACCAAAATTTATTTTTTCATAAATACGGGACGGATTGCGATTGCAATTCTCGGGAAAATAAGCGGAATTACAACTGCAAGCAAGTTGAATACGGGAACAAGGTGTCCGATAAGAGCAACGACGAAGAGAAAAAGAAGACGAAGCGACTGCGAAACTTTCATAAGTTTTTTTGCATCATCTTCGGATTTGTCAAGCGCCGACTGTACCGTAAGTCCCATAAGAAAGAAGTTGCCGACGCCTCCGCAAAGACCGAGAATATTGCCCAGCAGAATCGTGTAGTCCCATTTTCCGATAATGAGAAAAACAGACTGCATAAGAGTGCTGAAAATCAGCGTTACGGCAAGGATGTATCCCGTTTCTTTTAAAACTGTAGAATCAACTTTTTTCATAAGAAAGTCATACCTTTTAGTAAATAAAATTACTATATATTATAACACAAATTTCCGCAACATCAATAGATTAATCTATTTTTTAACAATTAGCAGTTAAGTTTTTAACAATACTTGCAACATATGTAAAGATGAAGTATAATTCTTTTAATGAAACTAAAGTGAGGGATTTTATGGGAAAGTATGATATTTTAATCGTTGGCGGTTCAACGACCGGCTGTTGGTTTGCCGAAAGAATGGCAAAAGAGGGATGCAAGGTTCTTGTAATCGAAAAAGAATTGCCTGAAGATGTTTCACGTTCGTATGATATCTTTCATATGGGCGAAGGCGAAATGATTCAGTTCGGTCTTGATATTCCCGAAGAGGGTGTTCAGCCGCGTGAATTCCGTTTCGGAAGCTCAAATATGATCTCTCCCTACGGTACATATTACAAAAAAGGCGCTGATTCTCCCGTAATCGGTCTTCATAAGCACGACTATATTATGCTTATGGCAGAAAAGGCGAAGAACAGCGGAGCAGAGTTTATTTACGGTGCAGAGTTTACCGATTTTGTTTATGATGCAAGCGGTAAAATCGCAGGAGCAAAGTATAAAACGGCTGACGGCGAGCAGGTTGCATACGCAAAGCTTGTTGCCGATTGTTCGGGTATCCCGTCTGTCGCAAGGCGCAAACTGCCCGACACATCTCCCGTATGTAATTTCAAAATCACTCCGAAGGATATTTTCTATGTAGTGCTTTATTATGTAAAATATCTTGACGAAAATGTAAAGCCCCGTGAGTATGACGGCTTCTTTATGCAATATAAGGCATGGTCTGCGCCTGCAGGCGAGGGATACGATGCAATCCTCGGAATCGGCGGAAGCTATTCCTATGAATATTCTGAGGAAGTTTTCAACACTCAGTTTATGAAAAATGTCAAGTATCCCGAATATGAAGTAAAGAAGATTGAAAAAGGAATGACCCCGTATCACCGTTCGGTATATTCTTTCGTCGATGACGGATTTATTGTAATGGGTGATGCTGCCTGCCTTACAAAGCCGACCTGCGGTGAGGGTTGTACTTCATCACTTGTGCAGGCTGAAATTGCCGTTGACGTTATCTCTACTCTTCTTAAAGAAAAGCTTCCTTTGACCAAAGAGAATATGTGGAGCATCAACAAGAGATACATGAAAGCTCAGGGTAAGGATTTTGATTCCCTCAGACCGCTTCTTATGGGCGTTGTTACCCTCGACTTCGATGAAGCTGAGTATATGTTCGCAAACGATATTGTTTTCAGCGAAGCTCTTTTCGGTGCGATGGACGGAAACAATCTTATTCTCAAGGGCAAGGATATAGCAAACTGGCTTACACAAATTGCCTCGGGCGTTGCGAAGAAGAAAATCCGTATGTCATCAATCAAAAATCTTGTCAAAGGACTTGCGCAGTCGATGGAGATCGGTATGCTGTACGATCAGTATCCTGAGTTACCCGAAGATTTTGCGAAATGGAAGGCGAAGGCGGACAAAAAATGGGAAGAAATCGGCTCGCTCTCCGAAACCTGCGATCCTGAAATCCTTAAAAAGCTCGGAATATCATAATAAAAATGCGGCAGAGTTTGCTCTGTCGCATTAATTTTATTTAAGTATGCAGTATCCGCAAACGGGGAGCTTTGCCGATGTGATTTTTGTTCCGTTTACGACGTCCTCGTATTCGCGGCCGAAGGTGACTGTTTTTTCATCGTCCGCAAAGTTCATCACGAAAATATAATCTCCTCTTTTTACAACGCTCACTCCACAGGGGATTTCAAACTCAGGTGCATCGCAGTGGATGTCTTGTGTAATTCTTTCAATGAAGTCTTTGAAGAAATCGTCCTTGGCTGAAAATGCCGCATAATAAGCTTTACCGTTACCGTAGTTGTTGACGGTAACTGCAGGAGTGTCGGCGTAAAAATCGTTCTTGTAAGTGCCGAGAGTTTTTGCTGTGCTTGTATGAAGAATGTCGCAGAAATTAATTGCGGAATATTCCTTGCCGTTGAAAGAAACCGTGTTCGTAAAACCGTCGGGAAGTGAATCTGTTTCCTCGCACCAGAGGCCGAAAACTTCCTTAAGCTTGTCCGCAGGAAAACCGCCGAGGAAACAAAGATCATCCTTGTCAACTATGCCTGTCAGGTAACCTGCGACGAAAATACCGCCGTTTCGCACGTATTTTTCAATGCGGTCGATTGTGCCGTCCTTGAGCATATAAAGGAAAGGTGCAATTATAAGATCATATTTTTTATAGTCAGCATCCATCGGAATAACGTCAACCGCGATTCCTTTTTCCCAGAAAGGCTTGTACCATTTTACGCACTCTGCCCAATAGTCTCTTTCGTTGTTATTGTATCCGCAGAAAACTTCGGTTGCCCATTTATTCTGCCAGTCGCCAATAATTGCAACCTTGCCGTTGTTTCTTTTGCCGACAACACCGTCAAGCTTCTGAAGAACCGAACCGAGGTGAGAAACCTCGCGGAAAACCCTCGTGTTTTCGTGTCCGCAATGGTCAACGACCGCGCCGTGGAACTTCTCGTGTCCGCCGCGGCTCTTACGCCACTGGAAATACTGAATGCTGTCCGCACCGTGGGCAACCGCCTGAATGGATGCCTGCTCCTGTCTGAAAGGTTTAGGAATTTTATTGACCTCGTGCCAGTTAACGATTGACGGTGTGCTTTCCATAAGGAAGAATGGCTGTCCGTCCTTGAGCGAACGGCAAGCGTCGTGAACAAAAGCAACTTCATAAGCTTCTTTGTACGTTGCTCCTCTGTCCCACGCAGGGTAGCTGTCCCAGGAAATCAGGTCGAGATGCTTTGCAAAATCCTGATAGTCAATTCCATCATACAAGCGCATAAAGTTTGTTGTAATCGGAATATGCGGAGTGATTTCTCGCAACGGTGCGATTTCGTTTTCGTAGAAAGAAATGTGACTGTCGGAAACAAATCTTTTCCACGCAAGTTTCATCGCGACAACGTGGTTTTCACCGCGGTACTTTGGTGAGTTGATCTGTGACCAGTCGGTCATTTTGTGGCTCCAGAAACCGTTCCACCACTTGAAATTAAGCTCGTCAAGGTTTTTGTAGTGCTCTTTTAACCAGTCCCTGAAAGCCTCCTGACAAAGCTCGCAGTGACACTCTCCGCAATATTCGTTGGAAATGTGCCACATTTTGACTGCGGGGTGATCCTTGTATCTTTGGGCAAGAAGTGTGTTTATATTGCGGACCTTTTCGCGGTAGACGGGAGAAGTGAGGCAATGGTTATGTCGGACACCGTATTCGTTGCGGATTCCGTTTTCTTCAACGCGGAGCACCTCGGGATATTTCTGCGCAAGCCACGCAGGTCTTGCACCTGACGGAGTTGCAAGAATAACGTCTTTGCCGTTTTCGTGGAGCTTATCAAGGATTTTGTCAAGCCACTCAAAGTTATAAACGCCTTCCTCAGGCTCAAGCATTGACCAGGCAAAAATGCCGACAGTTGCACTGTTGACGTTTGCGAGGTTCATAAGTTTCATATCCTCGTCCCATATTTCAGGTGTATCAATCCACTGGTCAGGATTGTAGTCTCCGCCGTGAATTATGTAATCAAAAAACTTTTTATCCATAAAACCACTCCTTGCATTTTTACCATTCTATCAAAACGTATTTGTTTTTTCAATAACAAACAGCTAAGTTGTTGAAAACGGAAAAACATTATGCTAATATATAAATATAAACTTGTTGGGAGTGATTGCTGTGAAAAAGTTTTTAGCAGTTTTATTAAGCCTGATAGTATTTGCGGGTTGCTTCGTTCCGTGTGTCGCAGCGAAGCAGGACTATCCAACGAAAACGGAAGATCTGAGGATTCGCGATCCGTTTGTTCTTGTGTATGAAGGTAAGTATTATATGTACGGTACTTGCCTGAGTCAGGGTGAAGGCTACGGCTGTGTCGTAAGTGAGGATCTTGAAAACTGGTCAGAAAAAATTCAGATCTTTTCACCCGACGAGTCTTTTGACGGTTATTGTGACTTTTGGGCACCTGAGTGCCATTATTATAACGGTGCTTTCTACCTTTTTGCAACGTACCGTTCGCGGGCAAGCGAGAAAAGGGGAACGGCAGTTTTTAAATCCGAATCTCCGATGGGTCCGTTTGAACTTATTTCTGACGGTCACGTAACTCCGAAAAATACGGACTGCATCGACGGCACGCTTTACGTTGACGAAGAGGGTCAGCCGTGGATGGTATTCGTAAATGAATGGACTTCAAGTCCCGATGAAATCGGTGAAATGTCCGTTGCAAAGCTCAGCGACGATCTTACTCATTTTATCTCTGAACCGAAAATGATTTTCAGAGCAAATAAACATATATGGACAAAAGGTAACATTACAGACGGACCGTTTGTTTATAAAACGTCAAAAGGTAAACTCATTATGCTTTGGTCAAACGCGGCAAGATCGGGCGGATATGCGGTAGGAATGGCTGTTTCCGATAACGGAAAGATCGACGGCAACTGGCTTCAGCATCCAAAAGCATTTTACAAGCAAACCAAAAATCAGCTTGACGGTGGTCATCCGATGATTTTTGAAACGCTTGACGGTCAGCTTATGATGTCTATTCATTCACCAAACGGATATTCAGAAGAACTTTTTGAAACTGCAAAATTTATTCCGATTGAAGATACCGGAAGTTTTATAGAAATAGATAAAAAAGAGTTTCTCGGCTGTGTGACGGACAGAATTTCCAATGGCTTTTACAACATATACTTCTTCTTAGTTGAAATCCTTAATGATATTTACAGGTTTATTTCCTTTTAAAATTAATTCAGGGGTGATGAAATGAAAAAGATTATATCTGTTTTACTTGCACTTATGTTTATTTTCTCTCTTGGCTCAACAGTGGGGGCGACATCAATGGTCTTTAATGTTACAGATGCAGTTATCGTTGTCGGCAAAAATGCTTCGGTAACGGATCTTTATGCAGCAGAAAAACTTGAATACTATCTCGAAAAGATCATAGGTAAAGACATTGCCGTTATTACCGATGATTCTGAAGTTCAGGCAAAAGAAATTGTGGTCGGCGAGACGAACAGAGCTTCTGTCGGATTCGAAAACCCCAAAAACGGAAGCTATGTTATTAAATCTGATGCCGACAAGCTCGTTATCGCAGGCTACGGCACACGAGGAACTATCTACGGCGTTTACGGCTTCCTCGAAGACTATTGCGGATGCAGATGGTACGAAACGAATATCATCAAAATCCCCGAAATTGCAGAATTGACTGTCGAAAGCGGAATTGACGTAAAATACACCCCGTATTTTGAATATACGGAAACGGATACAGCTTCTTCACGCGACGCTGAATTCTCAATCGCAAACGGACAGAGCGGCGGCGTTTACCGTGACCTTTCTGCAGAGCAGGGCGACGATGTCGGCTATATCGGTAATTTTGCCCACACTCTTGTAACTTATTATTGTAACGGCGAAAAATATTTTGCAGAGCATCCCGAATACTTTGCTCTTCACGGTGGCAAAAGAGTGCCTGACCAGCTTTGCCTTACAAATCCCGACACAATAGATGTTGTTTACAACGAAGTTATCGAACTTCTTGAAAGGGAACACGTTCCCGAAAAGAGCATGCAGATTGTTTCTCTTACTCAGCACGATAACCAGCTTTATTGTGAATGTGAAAACTGTGCAGCCATTGATAACGAAAACGGTTCGCACGCGGGTACGATGATCAATTTTGTAAACACGATCGCGGAAAGAGTCAAGGCAACGGGCAAATATGACAATATTGTTTTCGATACCTTTGCTTATCAGTACACAAGAAAAACTCCGACCAAGGTTGTGCCGAGAGAGGACGTTATCGTAAGACTCTGTTCAATCGAATGTTGCTTCGGCCACACGTTGGATGATGCGAAGTGTGAGCTTAATGTTGATTTTATGAAGGACCTTTCCGACTGGGGCAAGATCTGCGACAGAGTTTATATCTGGGATTATGTTAACAATTACAGTGAAACCTGCTGTATCTTCCCGAACTTTGGTGTTATGCAGAGAAATGTTCAGATCTTTGCAGAGAACAACGTCAAAGGTGTCTACGAGGAAGGTAACTATTATATTGCCGACTGTGACGCTGAATTTGCGGAAATGAGAACGTATCTTCTCTCTCAGCTTCTCAAAGATCCGTATATGGATTATGAAGCAGAAATGATCGGTTACCTCGAGGCGGTTTACGGCCCGGGCGGACGACACATCAAGGAATTCCTTGATATTATGACTGAGCACGCAGTAACAAATTGCAAGCATCTCAGCATTTACCAGAAGGCAGAAGAAACGCTCTACGGAATGAAGAATAAGGATATCAAGCGTTGCGATGAGCTTTGGCAGATGGCGTATGAAGAGGCTCAGACAGACGCTCAGGTTGAAGAAATCCGACGTTCTGAGCTTTCCTGGAGATATTGGAAATGCGCAAATCATAAGGTTGAGTTCTCACGTCTCAGACCGATGTATGAGTGGATGACGGCACAGGATGACCTTTACGACGACCTTGTAGAGATGAATATTAAGGTTATCGGCGAAGGTACACGTGCACGTGATTTGTCAACCTGCGAGATTCTTCATTACATCCGCGCTCCGTTCAAGTGGTCAACGCTTTATGATGAGGTTTACTGGGATTTCATCGACCCGTATTTTATGAAGTTTTACGGTGTGCTTGAAAAGATTTATTATTTCTTCAGATAAAAACAAGAACGCGTCCGTCAGGGCGCGTTCATTTTTGTTTATTTCAAGTAAACTCCGAGTTTAACATCGTCGTAATTTGCACAATCATCCGCCAGGATAATTCTGATCCTGTAGCACCAACCGATCGGCTTTTCAAATTCTGCTTTTATCAGAGAATCTTTGTATGTTACGGTTGCGTTGCACGGCTCAAAATCAAAACCGTTGTAAAGGCTGATGTCAATTTTTTTGCATTCAGGGGCTTCAATTGTGATGAGATTAAACGGAATAATTCCGCCGAGGTGAAGGTCAAATTCATTTCCTTCACGTGTTATCTTTGCTGTTGTACTGTCGAGGATATTCTCATCGCTTAAAGCATATTCCTTTTCCAGAAGCAAGCTTTCATCAAATTTATGCAGGCTGAATTTTCGCAGTACGGGTGCATACAGTGCATCCGTGATTTTTATTTTCACCTTGCTTGTTGTAACGGTCGGGAAATGCTGCGCACTGCGGTAGCCGATGCATTCGCCTTTGAAAAGGAGCTGCCACTCTCCGCCAATTTCTGCACCTACTTCGAATCCCGTAACGCGGTGACCGAGTTCAATAACTTCCTCAAGCACAAAAGTGTTGAATGTTTTTTCACCGTCAAGCGTGAATATAATTTCGGGCGTTTTGCAGCTATCCTCTGAGGCATAAAATTCGTTTCTGTCATCGCTTAACAGATTTTCCGCGTTGCAGGAAATGTCTCTTATGCTGTCAGCCGTAGCTTTTGCACCTTTTGCAAAGTCAATGCTGAGAGATGCTTCAAGCACACGGTTGAATTCAATAAGACTCTCGGCGTCGTTTTCGTGAACAAGACCTCTTCTGTCGGGCGGAAGGTTAAGCAGAAGGCTCGCGTTTCTTCCGCAGGATAAGAACCACAGACGCAGAAGATTTTTAACGTCACGAACCTCGCTGTCCTGCTCCGTGTGGTAGAACCAGCCGGGACGGATTGAAACGTCGGCTTCTGCAGGAAGAAAACGGTTACCGTCGACTTTACCGCTGTTGAGTTCGCTTGTGGCTTCCTTGATTATGCTTTCTGAATCAATCGTCGACCAGCACGGATTGCCCGCAAAACCACTTTCGTTGCCGACCCAACGCGCCTCAACGTAAGGCTCAGCGCCGAGCGAGCCAAAGATAACCGCATCGGGCTGAAGAGTATGAATTGTGTCTGTGTAACGCTTCCAGTCATATGTAATGTTTCTGCTCTGTGAGCCGTCCCACCACACTTCCCATATTTTGCCGTAGTTTGTCAGGAGCTCGGTCAGCTGTCCGACGTAAAAATCGTCGTAATCGGCAGTGCTCCACGTTTTTTCGTGTCTGTCCCAGGGGGAAAGGTAAATTCCTGCCTTTACTCCGAATTCGGCACACGCACCCGTAAATTCCTTTACAATGTCGCCCTGACCGTTTTTGTAAGGCGAGTTTTTGATGCTGTGTTCGGTGTATTTGCTCGGCCAGAGGCAGAATCCGTCGTGATGCTTTGCCGTAAGTATAGCCGCCTTGAAGCCTGCATCGCTGATCGTTCTGATCCACTGTCTGCAGTCAAGCTGTCCGGGGTTAAAAATCGACGGGCTTTCCGTTCCGTCGCCCCATTCCATATTTGTAAAAGTATTCATTCCGAAATGGAAGAAGATTGATTTTTCTCTTTGAAGCCACTCGACCTGACGTTTAGTCGGGGCAGGTGACATAGCCTTTAAACCGAGAGAATTAAGTTTTTCATTCAGTGTCATTGGTTCAACCTCCTGCGAAGTTTATTGACTTTTATATTAGCACAAATGAGGATTAAAGACAAGTAAAATAAAAATCGGCTTACAAATCGCAAGCCGATTAATTTTATGTTATGTTTTATACAAGATCGATGTTGAATTCGTAGAATCCGTACCATCTTGAAGTGTTGAACTTTCTGGCTCTGAAGATAACCTCGTCTTCGTAAACTTCCATCTGGAAACCCATGCCGTTCCAAGGAATACCGTAACGGTTAACGATGCCGTATGTCGGAAGGTTAACGTAAGTTACGCCGTTCTCGCTTTCAACGCAGGAAATTCCGAAGAGCTCCTGTGAAAGGTGGCCGTTGATACCTGTATGAACGTGACCGCTGATGAAGAAAACGTTTTCGTATTTTTCCATTGTTGTTTTAACAACCTCAGAATATTCGTCAAGACCGCCGTCTTCGTAGATCATATCCTGGCCGTTTGCACCCTCAACGGGAACGTGACAAACAACAAAAACGGGTTTGCCTTCTGCTGTGCCTCGTGCAAGCTCTGCGTCAAGGAAAGCTACCTGATCGTCGTAGATGTCGCAGCTGTCCCAGTTGTCCTCACTCTGATCACAGAGAATGATGAAAGTATAGCCGTTAACGTCGATGCTGTAATAAGCGTTTTCGATGTTCTGACCTGTATATTCGTTGTGGTACTTGATGAAGTTCTGTCTTGCTTCTTCGTTTGTGAATTCTTCGGGGTGTCCGATCTCGTGGTTACCCGTTGCAACAATCCAGTTTTCAGCGTCGCAGCTGCCCTGCATAATGTCATAGAAATACTTAACTGAAGCTTCGTCGCCGTAGTTTGTGAGGTCGCCTGCAACGATAACCGCATCGTTGTCGAACTTGTTCATATCGCGAAGACCTCTTTCAAGGTTGAGCTTGCCGCCGGGGAAACGAGCGTCAAGATGTGTGTCCGAAATAATTGAAACGTTGAGAAGAATCTCGTCTGCGTTTTTGGGGCCTCTGCCTGCAAAGGGAACGAGAGTCATAACAAGTGCCATGAAAAAAGCAAAAATCTGAGTCATAGTAATTTCCTTTCCTTTTTTAATGAAATAAGTATACACAAAATATTCTGATTTCGCAAGTAAAACATATAAACTTTTTTACATAAAGAAAAATTATTGAAAACTAAAAAGCACTCTGTTATAATTTTTAAAAAGGAGGAGTCAGAATGTTTATAAGACAAAAGGCTTTTACAGGTGAGAACAAGATTCTTAAAGGTGCATTGCACTGCCATACAACGCGTTCGGACGGCAAGGTTGCGCCCGATGATGTAATCCGTCTTCATAAGGCAAACGGATATGATTTTATGGCAATCACTGACCATAATATATATAACTACAAAAACTATGCCGAGGATGTTGAAATAACTATCATCCCGGGTATGGAAGTGGACAATACTTTTGAACGAATCAAAGGCTTCCGTACTTTCCACCACGTATGCCTCGGTCCCGATGACGAGACAAACGGCTACGCTCAGGACGAAAAACTTCCAAACGGCACTGCGAGAGACCAGTTCGAATATCAGCCGTACCTTGATGAAATCCATTCAAAGAACAATATTACTTTCTATTGCCACCCTGAGTGGAGCTCAACACCTCCGCGTTATTTTGACAAGCTTAAGGGCAATGTCGCTATGGAAATCTGGAACTCGGGCGGAGCAGATGAAAATTATATGGACACAAATGCTCTTTACTGGGACGATCTTCTCGGACAGGGCATAAAGATTTGGGGCGTTGCGACGGATGACGGACATCAGGCTCACCACCACTGCAAAGGTTGGGTAATGGTGAACGCAGAGAATAACGTAAAATCAATCCTTGAAGCAATCAAGGACGGCCGATTCTATTCTTCCTGCGGTCCTGTTATTAAGGATTTCTACTTTGATAACGGTTATATTTATCTCGATTGCGAACCGTGCGAAAAGATTTATTTTTACAGCGACTGCCACCCGACGGAGATTTACTGTAACGAGGGTGGACAGATTTCGCACGCGGAGACAGATATTGACCCCGAAAATTACAAATACATCCGCGCCTGCATAATCGACAAGGACGGCAGACGCGCGTGGACAAACCCGATTTTCTTTGAAGATTAAAACGGCAAGGCAGATTATTCTGCCTTGTTTCGCTTTGAAATCGACAACCCGAAAAAAGCTTGTTGTTCATTTTATCTCCGCAATTTTGTAAAATAATCCTGCAAAACAAAAAGGAGGTTCGTAAAATGAACACAGATAAAATTTTAGCCGAATCAATCGCAAAGGACTACGCTCCAAAAGAAAATTCTAAAATTATGGCTCTTAAAAAGCTCGACAGAAAAGCAAAACTTCCCGCAACGGTATTTACTTATACTTTCGGAATTATTGCCGCTCTTGTTGCAGGAACGGGTATGAGCCTTGCAATGCAGGTAATCGGCAGCGGAGTTGCAGGAATGGTTGCAGGAATCATAATCGGAATCATCGGTTTCGCAGGCTGCGGAGTGAATTATCCGATTTACAAAAAGATGCTCGAAAAAAACAAGTCAAAGTATGCTTTTGAAATCGTACAGCTTGCAAAGGAAATCAGCGAAAGCTGATGCATTAAATTTCAATGTAAGGAGAGTCTGTTATGAACAAGTCGGAAAGTAAATATTTCAGAACGGCGATAAAAATGGACCTTGCACTGATTGAATTGTTGAAACAAAAGCCGATTGAATACATCACCGTAAGCGAACTGTGCAAAACAGCAGGGGTAAACCGTTCAACGTTCTATCTGCATTACGAGCATATCGGCGATTTGCTTGATGAAACAACGAGATATATGCTTGACGGTTTTCTTTCGTATTTCTCGGAAAATACGCAGTCTATCGCTTTAAATCTTTCGGATTGTGAACTTGATGAACTGAATTTTATAAACGATACGTATCTGATTCCGTATCTGACTTATATCAAAGAAAACAAAGAGATTTTTCTCACAGCACTGTCAAGTGTAAAAATTCTGGGATTTGAAGATGTATATAAACGAATGTTTAACAATATTTTCAATCCGATTCTGGACAGATTTAATTATCCGGTTGAAGACAGAAAATACGTTATGATGTATTATCTCAACGGCATAAACGCAGTATGTCTTGAATGGATGAAGGGTGACTGCAAAAAGCCGCTTGAAGAAATTTCAGAGATCATAAAAGTATGCATTCTGGGTATGAACTCAGAACTGCTGAAATTAATTAAAACGTATTAACCCACACAACGACAAAGTATATATTGCAAACAATAGCCACCCGTTTCGGGTGGTTATAATTTTTACAAATTCGGGTTTGTAGGGATCTTCAATGTTGCAGATATCAGGCCCCCTTGCCTAAAGGGGGCTGGCACGACGAAGTCGTGACTGGGGGATATTTTTACAAAAAACTATGAAAAATCAAGCTTTTCACGAAGTATCCCT